>JAGAOO010000016.1 GCA_017623675.1 Lachnospiraceae bacterium | reverse complement strand
TGATTATAATCGGATAAGAAATCATACGATGTCCTTTAGGGTGTCGGAGGAAGAAAGGCGACAACTAAAAGCAAGGATTATGGTGACAGGATTACCTATTGGACGTTACATTTTTGAGTCGGCACTGCATCAGAAAATTTGCATAGCAGTCGGAAAATATCAAAGCGATAGATTAAGCATTGAACTTCGGAAATTACGTGAGCAATTAGCAGAAACGAGTAAAAGTTCAGAGGAATTAAAAGAGCTGGTAACGGACTGTACTTATTTGTTGGAACAGCTTATGGAGTTGATTACAACTGATGCAACAACGGAACTTCAGGCAGATGATTTTCGGGTAGTACAAAGGGAAGAAGTCTCACAAGATATTAAAAATGTCCCTGCCGAAAACAGGGACATTACAGAGTAGGAAAAGCAAAGCCTTTCTATACCCTAATCGCAAATTCAGTATAGCAAAGGCTTTGTGTAAAGTAAATATATGTATATTCAATATGTTAAGACCTAAGGAGGAAAGATAAGATGGAAGGATATAAAAAGAAATTTGAAAGTATAGAATTGGAACCATGTAAACTTGTAATGATTCGTGAATTGGCAGTCGATTATAGAAAACGTTTGTTGGAAAAATATCACGTGGACAGTGAGAAGGAGCTAAGGGGAGAGATTCAGAAATGGGGAACATATGAAGAAGTTCAGCAGTACTTTTATTTAGTAACATGTAATCGCTTGATAAAGAAAATTCCGGAAGTACCACAAGAAATTTTAGAGCAAGGATTTCTTGTGGAAACAGATAATGTAGTAGTTGGAAAATAGAATAAAGTATAAAGAATTTTAGAGTAATCACCCTGATAATCTTTGCAAAACATGCAGAGAAATGTCAGGGTGATTTTGTTTGTAAGGAGATAATAAAAGGGTTAGGGATACTTCCCTTGTCTAAAATTTGGTCAGAGTAATCGTTAGATTTGTCCGGACAAATTTTGTCTGTGTTATGACACAGGCAGTGCTTGCTAAGTAACAAAATTAAGAAAATAAACAGAAAAAATTGAGAGACTCTTTAATCATTTTAGCAACATATCCCGTTATTATATATAGAGAGTCACAAGAAAGGAGGCTGGAGCGTGTTAAGTGATGATAAATTAATAGAACAGATTAAGGCTGGCGATGAACAGGCGGCAGAAGAACTGATTACACGCTATTATGCATCCATACTGCGTTATTGCAGATGGCATTGCTCCAGCGTGGAAAAAGCCGAAGATTTGACGCAGGAAACATTCTACAAGTTGTTCAAAAATATATCCGGCTATAAAGGAAAAAGAAAATTTAAAGCCTATTTATATACCATTGCAAACAGACTGTGTATTGATGAAAGCAGAAAGTCCCCTTCTTATCCGTTAGAGGATGAAGAAAGTATAGTTGATGAATGTAATGAAATACTCAGGCTGGAGGATAAGGAGGAGGTAAATTATCTTTTAAGTACTTTATCCCCCGAACAAAGGGAAGCAATTATATTACGCTTCGGAGAGCAGCTTGAGTTTCATGAAATAGCAAAAGTGATGGGGTGTAACATGAGAACTGCACAAAGCAGAGTCCGGAATGGATTAAAAATCATGAGGAAGGAGCAGGGAAATGAAAGATAGAACAATGAAAAGCAACTTGTATCATTCTCTAGGACAGGAAGTACAACCGAAGAGGCTGGAAGAAACCATAATAAGTTGTAAAAAAATAATGCAGAAGCAAATGATTTGCAAGGAGGAACCACGAACAAGTTTCTTTCGGTATTTATCGGATGTGTTCCGATATGAAGGAATCCCCATTTTTATTCTGCAGGCAGTAACCTTATTTTTGGTTTGTATCACGATTGCTGGTGTGGCGGATATTCCAGAGAATATACCGGTATATATGCCGTTTTTTGTGTTAGCAGCCGTGCCTGTATTATTCAAGAGTCAGATATATGGAATGAGTGAAATTGAGGCAGTGACGAGAGCATCAGGCGCTCAGATTATGTTGGCAAAATTAGTCTTGGCAGGAGCTGCTAATTTGATATGCATTACTGTTGTTCTATGTTTGGAAGTATCGATGCCCAACAACAATAGCAATATTGGTCTGGGACAAATGGTGTTGTTCGGACTGGTTCCATATTTGTTTTGTATGACTGGAATGCTTAGACTGGTACGGTTACAAAGAAAAGAGAATGTATGGAAAGGTGTAGTTATAATGCTTGGTTCCAGTGTTGGATTTGCGCTTTCAACAAGAATAATACCGTGGCTGTATGTTACATCCGCGGTTGGGTTCTGGCTAATTGCATTCGTAGTATTCGGGATATTTTTTGCAAAGGAAGTTTTATTTATTGTAGAGATGAGAAAGGAAGGAAAAATGTATGGAATTATCGCTTGACCGATTAACGAAGCATTATGGAAATAAAATAGCAGTAGATTGTGTCAGTGCTACTTTAAGACCGGGAGTATATGGTCTTTTGGGGGCAAACGGTGCAGGAAAAACTACTTTGATGCGAATGTTGTGTGCTATTTTGGAGTCTACTTCCGGCGAGGTGCTGCTTGATGGAAAAGAAGTAGCTTCAATGGGGGCTGATTACAGGAATGTACTGGGATATTTGCCACAGGATTTTGGGTACTATCCAAATTATTCAGCAAAGGAGTTTTTGATGTATGTTGCAGCACTGAAAGGAATACCAAAGGATATTGCTAAGAAAAGAACGGAGGAACTGCTGGAAGTAGTAGGGTTAAGTAATGTGGCAAATAAGAAGATAAAAACCTTCTCCGGCGGTATGAAGCAGAGAGTAGGTATTGCCCAGGCATTACTGAATAATCCGCAGATTTTGATTTTGGATGAACCTACAGCGGGACTTGATCCGAAAGAGCGTGTACGAT
>JAGAOO010000084.1 GCA_017623675.1 Lachnospiraceae bacterium | reverse complement strand
CAACCATCATTGGCCCATATGCTGCTGTTAAACTAAGCAACAATGCCAACACATTATTTTTTACTTTGGCTGAAATATACATTACAATACCTGCGTATCCGATTACACCAAATAACGCAAAAGCATACTCATATATTTCAGCCTGTAACATATTCATGGGTGCAACTGCAAGAGGTTTAATATTCTGAATCGGCATATCCCATCCGGATGTCCCCATAAAAAACAGCTGCGATAGGATGCTTGGAATTACCAATATTGCATAAAATTCCAAAGTGAACACTAATCCCGTTAAAATTTTTGCAAATGCAACTTTCTCCCACCCGTTTTTCGTTGTCAGCAGCAATGAGCTTGTATTGGAGTGCCACTCTTCTGCGAATAACGGCGATAATGTAATTGCCATAAATAATGCCATTACAATACCCAAATCAGCAATCATACTTCCAAGGAGTTGCGACCATCCTTCTACCCATTCATATCGAAATGGAGTCTCTACTTTCTGTGCCATATTTAGCAGATATTCTTTTTCCTCTCCTACCTGCCCATTACTTTCCAAAAAGTCATTAATTGCCAGTTCTCTTCTCTCATAAAATCCTGTCAGTTCATCCGGATTGACATAAGTAATCATCGAACTGTAGGCTGGCGGATTTATTCCCGGGTCCTTTAATTCAGGATACAACATACTTAGCCAGCTATTAACAGTTTTCCATTCTGTATTTCCTAATTCCTCATCTGTCCCGACTGTATATATTCTCTGATAATCTCTCACTATCTGCTGTAATGTTTCATCCGTTAATTCCTCGTCAAAAGTAAGTGCATATTCCTGACTCTTCCTTATCATCTGATAGCCATCAAAATTGTTACCAAAAGCACTTGTATAATCATCTAAACTTCCAAATGTAAACCACTGAAATGACAAAATGCTTCCAAAAAACACAATATAGACAAAGCATAACAGTACGCATATCTTCACCACTTGCTTTCTCCATAGTTTCTTATGCTCTAGTAAGAATAATTCCATTTTACTGTCCCCCTTCTTCTGTCGGGAAATAATACAAATAAAGGTCTTCCAATGTAGCTTCACACGGCACTGCTTGTTCGCTGGGCATATTGTCTGAAATAATACGAAGTACAATGTCTTTTCCCTCATGTCTTAAATTCGCAACAGTTGTTCTTGTCTGCCACTTTCTTGCTTCTGCCGGAGAAACAGTGAGTTCCCAAACTTTACCATTTGCTTTTTCTGTTAATTCCTGAACGGTTCCCTGTAGCACAAATTTACCTTTTTTCATCAGTAACACTTCATCCGCAATTGCCTCAATGTCCGAAACAATATGCGTGGACAGAATCACTATTTTATCTCCTGCATATTCCGAAAGTAAATTACGGAATCGTACACGCTCTTTCGGATCAAGTCCCGCTGTAGGTTCATCCAAAATCAAAATCTGCGGATTATTCAGTAATGCCTGGGCAATACCTACTCTCTGCTTCATACCGCCGGAGAAGGTTTTTATCTTCTTATTTGCCACAT
>JAGAOO010000083.1 GCA_017623675.1 Lachnospiraceae bacterium | reverse complement strand
CATCCTGAGCCAGGATCAAACTCTCATAAAAAGTTTTTAATCCAGGACTTCATTTTAAACTCTAGCTTAAATAATGTCCCTGTTTTTACTGTTTGTGTTTCCATTCTGTTGAATGTAAGATTTGTACTAAATCTTTTGAAAATCTCTTAAAGAATTTTCAGGGTTATCATGTTATTAATTTGTCAAAGGTTCTTAGATTCAAACTTAGGAAAATTTAACGGAGAAGGAGGGATTTGAACCCTCGCGCCGCTATTAACGACCTACTCCCTTTCCAGGGGAGCCCCTTCAACCGCTTGGGTACTTCTCCAAGTACAAGCGTCTGATTCTTACCTGATAGATTTACCAGGAGCGGAGAGGATGGGATTCGAACCCATGTGCCCTCTCGGACAAACGGTTTTCAAGACCGCCTCGTTATGACCACTTCGATACCTCTCCATACGATATAAATTTACATATCTTTACCGCTTTTTTACCAGCGACATTGATAATAATATCATTTTCATATTGTACTGTCAACCATTTTTTTAGGAATTTTGAAAGCTTTTTTTCATTTTCTATTATGCCTTGTATTTCCTTATATTTTTAGACATTCCTCTTATTTTCTATTCAAGAAAAATATAAATTTTATCCTATCATGACTTGTGGTAAGTAGGGACCCAGCGAAACCGGGAGGATTCCTTATCACCTACGCAAACGCCCATCCGAGCTTGTTCGGATTTAGATGTGTTTGCTCCATAATAGTGCTTCAGCCAAAGCCATATCCTCCGGTGTGGTTATCTTCATATTACGATAATCTCCTTCAATCACTTTTGATTGAACATTCATAAAACGCTCAACCAACATAGTATCGTCTGTGATGTTTTCGCAGCCAAAGGTTCGCATTTTCAAATAAGCATCTTTTATAATTGACACCTGAAACGTTTGGGGTGTCTGAATCTGCCAAAGGGTCTTTCTGTCCGGTGTCCGGATACCAAAGCCTGCTTCATCCACAACTTTAATTGTATCCTTCACGGGAACTCCAACCGTGCAAGCACCAACTTCGCCTGCCACCTTAATGGAACGTTTAATCATATCCTCAGTTACCAAAGGTCTGGCACCATCATGAATCAAAACAATTCCATTAGAAATACAGTTTAGCCCTTGCTCCACAGAATCGTACCGTTCTTTTCCTCCTGCAACAATCTGCTTTACTTTATCAAAACCATAGCGTTCCACCACTTCCGTTTTACAATATTCAATTTCTCCCCTTCCTGTTACAAGAATAATTTGCTCCACTTCCTCGCAATCCTGAAAGCATTTTAGGGAATAATAAAGCACCGGCTTATTCTGCAGTAGCATGAATTGCTTTTGAACATTACTATTCATTCGCTTTCCCTGCCCTGCTGCCAGTACCACTGCTGAAACATGTTCTTTCATACTCTTTTATACTTCTCTTTCCTAAATAAATAACAATCGTTTCAACGTTCACCTAATTTCAAATTTGGAATTGCATTTAAGTCCAAACCATGGCGAACTCCTTTTAAGAATTCATAATAAGCAGCAGCTCCTATCATTGCTGCATTGTCCGTACATAAAATCGGTGATGGATAATAAAAGTCAATGTGGTTTTTCTCGCACATATCCTTCATCGCCTGACGCAGAGCAGAATTGGACGCAACGCCTCCGGCAATCGCCAGTTTTTT
The DNA here is from genome assembly GCA_017623675.1 of Lachnospiraceae bacterium. GTDB lineage: Bacteria > Bacillota > Clostridia > Lachnospirales > Lachnospiraceae > CAG-632. Next base: position 91,031 of record JAGAOO010000083.1, on the reverse strand, counting down.
CATACCGGTTTCTTCAACCGCCATGCGGGCATGTTCAGTCAATACATCAACAACAGCCTGTTGAAAAGAAGCAGCCACATCTGCCTGATTATAGCTTTCTCCTTTCATTTCACACTGATTTAAGTAATTAAGAACCGCTGATTTTAAGCCACTGAAGCTAAAATCATAGGGATGGTCTGCTATATTGGCTCTTGGAAAAGAAATTGCATGCGGATTTCCCATCTTGGATACCTTATCAATCTTTGGTCCACCCGGATAACCAAGTCCGATTGCCCGTGCCACCTTATCAAATGCTTCACCTGCCGCATCATCTCTGGTCCTGCCAAGCACCTCATATTCTCCATAATCAGATACCTTTACCAAATGAGAATGTCCACCGGAAACCACCAGACAAATATATGGCGGTTCCAAATCCTTGTTCTCAATGTAATTTGCTGAAATATGTCCTTCAATATGATGCACACCAATTAACGGTAAATTCTTTCCATAGCTGATAGCTTTGGCTTCTGCCACACCTACCAGTAAGGCTCCAACCAAACCCGGACCGTAGGTAACTGCAACAGCATCTAAATCATCCAAGGTCATGTGAGCTGTATCCAGTGCTTCCTGTATCACATAATTAATATTCTCTACATGCTTTCTGGATGCAATTTCAGGTACAACTCCACCATAGATTGTATGCAGGTCTATTTGTGATGAAATAATATTAGAGCGGACATCTCTGCCATTCACAACAACAGCTGCTGCCGTCTCATCGCAGGAAGATTCAATTGCCAATATTTTTACTTCTTCTTTCATATCGATTCACCTTTTAGTTTCTTACTCTTCTGTCGTATCATCTTCAAGTGTAACACCCTGCCAGCCAAGAATTTTCCACTGACCATTTTCTTTTATCAACAGATATTCTTCCTGCTGACTATCCGTAACTGTACCTTCCTTAATATTATAGTTCACAAATACAATTGCATATTCAACACCATCCACCTCAGAATATTGAACATTTTCTTCTGCATCTATGGTATAGCTGATAAAGATTTTATTAGCCGTATGAAAGTCTTCAACTTCAGTTAACAAATCCACAAACTGCTCAGATTCAACATTTTCATTTAGAAGCTCCTGTGCATAAAGCTGGCGCACCTGAGAATTTAGAGTACGATACTCTTCTTCCTCCAACTCTTCATTATACATACACTTAAAATAGCGGCAGTGCAATTTTACCACATCCCGAACCGTCTTGGGATACTGGTTCGTTAAATCATACATTTTCAGAATTTCTGTTTCAGTCAGATTCTCTTCTGCCTGTTGATTGCTATTTTTGGACTGATTGGTCAATCGTATATAGATTGCCAGCACTACCACTGCAGCCAATATAAGAATGATAATAAACCGGATACTCTGATCTTTCCGGCTCTCAACTATCTTCTTTTCTTTTTCTGGTTTCGACATTTCAATCTCCCCTTTATTCTTCTTCGAATTTCAACTCACAGGTTCTTCCATCCCGGCTGATTACAGTATTCTTAAAAATGCCTTGTACTTTTGCCTCAAATTGGTTGGGATAGACTAAAGAAGGGCTGTAGTGTGTAAGCCATAGTTCTTTGACTTCTGCCTGTTTTGCAAGTGTAGCAGCTTCGTACATAGTCATATGCTTATATTCTTTTGCCTTTTCTTCCTTGCCATCTTCTCCATACATACCTTCACAGATAAATAAGTCAGACCCTTGGGCATTGGCTACGATAGACTCTGTAGGGCGGGTATCCGTACAGTAGGTCAATTTCAAACCTTTTCTCTCTGGCCCCAGCACCATATCCTGCGTATACAAAACACCCTCATATTCAAATGTATCCCGCTTTTGTAATGGGCTCCAGCATGGCATTGGTACCTGGTTGTTCTTTGCTTTCTCTATGTCGAATTTCCCTGCCCGGTTCAATTCAATACTATATCCATAACAGGTTACGTTATGATTCACGCGAAATGCATGTACCTTCAACTCATGAACGAAAATGTCTTCTTCTGTTTCCTGTAACTCATGGAACACAATCGGAAACGGAAGCTCCGGTGCAATCGTCCGTAATGCTGTAACTACTTTTTCCAAACGCTTCGGTCCGATTAATAGCAATGGTTCTGTTCGCTCTGCATTTCCCAGTGTCAATAACAGGCCCGGTAATCCGCTAATATGATCCGCATGAAAATGAGTAAAGCAGATAACATCTATGGGCTTAAAACTCCAGCCACACTTTTTTACTGCTATCTGCGTTCCTTCTCCACAATCAATCAGTATACTGCTTCCATTATATCGTAGCATTAGAGATGTCAAGGCTCGCTGTGGCAGTGGCATCATTCCACCGGTTCCCAGCAAACATACGTCTATCATAATTCTTCCTCACTTTTACTATACTGTCTCTATTGTAGCAATATTCAGTTGATAAATCAATCTAAACCACTTCATTTACTTGTTGTTTTCGCACAGGAATTACAAAATCCCGTATCATTGCATCATAACAAGACTCACATATATAAAAAGTATGCAATTCTCTGTCCTTCTCTGAAAAGTAGCCCCACTCTTTTTCCACTTTTAAGCAGTCTTCTTTTCGATTCCCGTCCTGCATCAGGATAAGCTTTCCGCACTTATTACATCTTATCTGTCCCATTGTTCTTCCGACCTTTCTTCCCGCATGTTCCATCTTCCCATTTTGATAGCTTCATACTCAATTTCCCATTTTTATATAACTACTTACTTGTATTATAGAATATAGTTGTGTGTGTCGTATAGTGGAAATCTTTGTCATTTCTTGTATAAGCGTTGCATAATAATACCATCTTCTATGGGATTGGAATAATAATTCTTTCGGATTGCAATCGGATGGAATCCATTGGATTCATATAATTGAATTGCCGGAGTATTGCTTTTTCTTACCTCCAGCATCATTTGTTCACATCCGCACGTTTCCGCCTGTATTATCAGTGCTTCTAATAATTGTTGTCCCACACCTCTTCTCCGATATTCCGGGAGAACGCCAATATTCATAATGTCTGCAGTATCAATAGACGCTATTATTCCACCAAAACCACATAAAGCACCTTCTTCTCTTTCTTCTGCCACAAAATAAAAATTAGTTGGGTAATAAAATAAGTCTTCAAACATAGTCAGGCTCCATGCATCTGTAAAACAAGCCCGGTCAATCTCATGCACAGCCTCACAATCTTCTATTGCCATAGGACGAATGATTATCACAGATTCACCTTCCTTCAGCCCGTTCCCGTTCTGCCTGAGACAACCGTAAATAATCCGGTTTATGCCGGGCTGCCGTTTCTGTTTTTCCCTGTTTCGCCAGTTCCATAGCATATACACCTAAGGCTCCTGCCCGCTGTCCGTTCATATGTGCCGGTGCAAATGTATGCGGAACTTCTAGATTCTCATCAATATAATCCCGATGAACCGGAACACCGTCCCCTAGAAAAACGACTGTTTCCATCTCTGTTTGTGCTGACATTGTCTCCCTGATTTTTACCATTAATTCTTCAATTGAAATGGCACATTGTTCCTGATGGGTGATAAGTGCATCATTACGAAAACTAAAAATACCCGTATACACCTGATTGCGTCTGGCATCCATAATTGGACAAATCAATTGTTCATATCCCTGATAGTTATATGCCAATCCATTCACTGTCGGAACAGATACTATCGGTTTATCCAATGCCAGTCCTAATCCCTTGGCGGTAGCAGAACCTATCCGCAATCCGGTAAAAGAACCGGGACCCCCTGCAACTGCAATCGCATCAATGGTTTCCAAGTCCGTTTCCGTCATTTTCACTATTTCGTCAATCATAGGAAGCAGGGTCTGAGAATGTGTCTTCTTATAATTCATGGTATATTCCGCCCGCATAATTCCATCTTCAATAATTGCAGCAGAAGCAACCAAGCCCGAGCTATCCATTGCTAATATCTTCATCTTGATACCTCCGTAATCGTAACTTTCCGATAGTCAAATCCCCGTTCCAAATCCTTCTCAATTTGAATCTCTGTATATTGTCTTGGAAGACTGCCCGGAATCAGGTTTGCCCATTCAATCAGAGATACTCCATCCCCATCTAATATTTCATCAAATCCAATTTCAAATAATTCTTCTTCATCGCCAATTCGATATACATCAAAGTGATAGAAAGGCAATCTTCCTTCCTCATACACTTGAACGATGGTAAACGTTGGGCTGTTAATGGCATCTTCAATTCCAATACCTGCTCCAAACCCTTGAGAAAATACGGTTTTTCCAACTCCTAAATCGCCAATCAAGCAGAACACATCTCCCGGTTCTGCCTGTTTCGCCAACTCATATCCAATTTGAAAGGTCTCTTCTGTACTGAAACTTTCTTTTATCATGCTTCTCTCTCCAAATATGCCGGAATCTTCTTAATACCTGCTTTTTTACAACCTTGAGCGATTATTTCTTCCAGTTCCTTCCTCTGATTTCCCATTTCTCGAAACGCAATAATAGAACCCGCATTTCGTGATGTATAAATCACCAATACCGTAGGCGTCTTACGAATCTCTAAGACTTGGTTCCAGGTCACAAACTGTTCATTTTCCTCTTGCGCAACTTTCATACCGGATTCACTGAATGTGTACTCCAATGGTTTCTTGTAAATAGGCGAAAGCTTCACCTGTTGCCACGCCTTCATAAATAATAGAATCGGATTCACCACTGTAAAAAGCAGACCGATTACCAACAATACGACTTTTCTTGTAGTGTCAGCCGTACCATCAAAGGACATAGCAAATGCCACCAGTGCCGCCACACTGATGCATACACCAAAAATTCCTTTAAACGAACGGTGCAGATGTTGAAATAAAAATGAGTACATATACCCCACCTTCATGTGAACTGAAATAGAAATCTGTTGTTCTTCCTTCTGATTAAATTCATTTTCGCTCATTGAACATTCTCCTATAGTTTCATTGTCAGTTGAATTCTCTTTTTCTGCAAATCTACTCCCAGAATCTTTACTTCTACAATATCACCAACGCTTACTACTTCTAACGGATGTTTGATGAATTTATCGCTCATCTGAGAAATGTGCACCAAACCATCCTGATGAACTCCAATATCTACAAAGGCACCAAAATCAATAACATTTCGAACCGTTCCCTTTAATATCATACCCTCTTTTAAATCTGACATTTCCATAACATCAGAACGAAGGATTGGTTTTGGCATTTCATCTCTAGGATCTCTTGCCGGCTTTTCCAATTCTTTAATAATATCCTTTAAGGTCATTTCTCCAATATCCAAATCCTTGGATAAGCTCTTTGTATCCTTTGCGGCAAGGGATAATCCAATTAATCCACCTGAGGCAATATCTGCCAGCTTATATCCCAACTTCGTCAACAGCTTTGTAGCCGCTTCATAGGATTCCGGGTGAACACTGGTACCATCTAACGGATTGTCACCACCGGAAATACGCATAAACCCGGCACACTGTTCATATGCCTTCGGTCCTAGCTTTGCAACCTGTAGAAGTTCCTTCCGATTCTTAAAGCTTCCGTGCTCCTCCCGATATGCCACAATATTCTTTGCCAGTGCTTTGGAAATGCCCGAAACATATTCTAACAGGGAAACAGATGCCGTATTCAAATCCACACCTACCCGATTCACACAGTCCTCTACTACTGCCGACAAGGCATCTCCTAATTTCTTCTGATTCATATCGTGCTGATACTGGCCGACACCAATGGATTTCGGATCAATTTTAACCAACTCCGCCAGTGGATCCTGAATTCTTCTTGCAATCGAAGCGGCACTTCTCTGTCCTACATCAAAATTCGGAAATTCCTCCGTTGCCAGCTTACTGGCAGAGTAAACAGAGGCTCCGGCTTCATTTACAATCACGTATTGTACCGGTTCCTTGATTTCCTTTAACATATCCACAATGACCTGCTCGGATTCCCGGGATGCCGTACCATTGCCTACTGAAATCAAAGTAATACCATATTTCTTTATTAACTTATAGACCTCCGCTTTTGCTTCCGCCACTTTATTCTGTGGTGCAGTAGGATAAATCACCTTAGTATCCAATACTTTTCCGGTTGCATCGACGACTGCCAGCTTACAGCCGGTACGGAATGCAGGGTCCCAGCCAAGTACAATCTGTCCTGCAATTGGTGGTTGCATTAATAATTGATTCAAATTCTGTCCAAAGACTTCAATTGCCCCATCCTCTGCGTGCTCCGTCATTTCATTTCGAATATCCCGCTCAATGGAATCTGCAATGAGACGATGATAACTGTCTTCGCAGACCGCCTGTAAGGTTGGAGTCGTATTTGGATTATCATTTACGATTACCTGTTTTTCTAAGTATTTTAATATCTGTTCCTCCGGTGCCACAATTTTAACCGTCAGAACCTTTTCCTTTTCTCCACGATTGACCGCCAGAATCCGATAACCTGCCATTTTTGAAACCGGCTCCTGAAATTCATAATACATTTCATATACCGATTCTGTTTCTTTGTCCTTTGCCGTAGAAGTCAAAATACCTTCTTTCCATGTAATATCCCGAATCCAGGTACGGTACTGTGCATTATCTGACACGCTTTCTGCCAGAATATCCATGGCTCCCTGTATTGCTTCTTCTACTGTAGCCACGCCTTTCTCTTCATCAATATATGCTTGTGCTTCTTCCTCTAACGAATTCTTGGTCATCTGAAGGTAAATAATATTCGCCAGTCCTTCCAGGCCTTTCTCTTTCGCAATGGTTGCTCTGGTTCTGCGTTTCTGCTTATACGGACGATATAAATCCTCAACCGCAACCAGAGTCATAGCATCCTCTATTTCTTTCTGCAATTCCGGTGTCAGTTTTTCCTGTTCTTCAATACTCTTTAATACAGCAGCTTTTCGTTCCTCCAGATTTCGAAGATACGTAAGACGTTCATCTAAATCACGTAAAACTTCGTCATTCAATCCTCCATGTGCTTCCTTCCGATATCTTGCGATAAACGGAATGGTATTGCCTTCATCAATCAATTGAACAACTGCTTCCACTTGACTTGCCTTAATTCCTAACTCTGATGCTATCACCTTTGTGATGTCCATAACTTTCTTCCTCCGGGTACTTCATAATCAAATACTTAAATTTCTAATATAATTTCTTTTCCTTGTGGCTCAAATGCCCTGAAGCTTACACCTGCCATTTTAAACATTCGTTTTGATGCAATCGTAGATTCTGTATCTGCATATTTATCTGATAAATAAATAACCTCTTTAATACCACTTTGAATAATGGCTTTTGCGCACTCATTGCAAGGGAATAATGTAGAATAACACTTTGCTCCCCGCAAGGAACCACCACGATAGTTGAGAATCGCATTCAATTCCGCGTGACAGACAAAGAAATACTTATTATCCAAGGCACTTCCAACCTTTCCCCAAGGCATGACATCATCATCACAGCCGGATGGCATTCCATTATATCCAACCGATAAGATACGGTTATTTTCATCTACGATACAAGCCCCCACCTGTGTAGATGGATCCTTGCTTCGTTCTGCTGAAAGCAGAGCAATACCCATAAAATACTGATCCCAGCCAATATAATTATCTCGCTTCATTCCCATAAACAGTCCCCTTTCCACTTTGTTCATCTGCCACAATTAGTTATAGTTTATCATATTTCTTCCCTTTCGTACACAAAAAAATAGAACCGTTATAGATGATTCTGCATCTATAACGGTTCTATCTTATTTTTCATTACTCTCCTAAATCAAACTTGTCATGAATAGCATTCATAGCTTTTTCTGTATATTTCTCATCAATCAGAATACTAACACGAATTTCAGAAGTAGAAATCATCTTAATGTTAATACCCTGGTCATACATGCACTCGAACATCTTAGCCGCAACACCCGGATTAGACATCATACCGGCACCTACAATTGATACCTTCGCAACATCCTTTTCAACATCAATCTTATCATACTCATGGAAATGACGTTCTACAATTTCCACTGCTTCCTGTGCATTATCCTCTGCCAAAGTAAAGGTAATATCTTTCGTACCTTCCCGTCCAACAGACTGTAAAATCATATCAATATTAATGTTATGTCTTGCCAAATGATTGAACAAACGGAAAGCAACACCCGGCTCGTCCTTTAATCCAATTAATGAAATTCTCGTTGTATCTGTATCTGCAGCGACACCGCTAACCAGCATTTTCTCCATGTTTCCTACCTCCTTAACTATGGTTCCCTCTGTTGTATTCAAGCTGGAACGAACGACTAATGTAACGTCATACTTCTTTGCCATTTCTACGGAACGGTTATGCAATACACCGGCTCCCAAGGTTGCCAGCTCCAGCATTTCATCATAAGAAATAACATCTAACTTCTTTGCTGTTGGAACCTTTCTCGGGTCTGCCGTATATACTCCGTCTACATCTGTATAGATTTCACAGGCATCTGCATGTAATGCTGCTGCTAAAGCTACAGCCGTTGTATCAGAACCACCTCTTCCAAGTGTGGTGTAATTATCATACTTATCGATTCCCTGAAAACCTGTAACAATAACTATCTTCTTTTGCTCCAGCTCATTGCGGATTCGCTCGCTGTCAATTCTTTTTAATCTTGCATTTCCATATACACTGGTGGTATGCATACCAACCTGGAATGCGTTTAATGAAACAGCAGGTACTCCTAACTGGTTCATTGCCATTGCCATTAATGCTACTGACATCTGCTCTCCAATGGTAAAGAGCATATCCATTTCACGTTTTGGCGGATTCGGATTGATATCTTTGGCTTTGTCGATTAATTCATCTGTATATTTTCCCATAGCAGATAATACAACGACTACATCATTGCCCTTTTTGTAGTCTTCGATGCATCGATTGGCTACATTATAGATTCGTTCTTTGTTGGCTACAGAAGTACCGCCGAATTTCTTTACTATTAACATGACTTCCTCCTAGATTTTATATTGAAAACAAATGGTCAATCAGTTTATGACCTTCTGCCACATAGATTCCACTTGCTTTCGCTTCTTTTTCATTATATCGGAACTGATTTTCTACCGGTGTGCTGCTGTCATACAACATATACGGTACAGGATCACTGACATGGGTTCGCTTAGCAATCGGTGTTGGATGATCCGGAAGCACCAAAATCCGCACATCTTCTTCGCTTGCTTCAAATGCTTCTTTCACTATTCTTATCAAACGTCCATCCAAATACTCAATTGCTTTAATCTTTCGTTCCAAGCTTCCCTGATGTCCCATTTCATCCGGTGCTTCCACATGGATGTATGCAAAATCATACCCATCCTCCAGCAAAGCTTTCACTGCTGCATTGGCCTTTCCTTCATAATTGGTCTCCAGACCTCCGGTTGCACCCTCTACTGAAATATTGGTCAATCCTGCTCCCACAGCAATTCCTTTTAACAGGTCAACTGCTGAAATCATAACACCTTTCTTATGATTCTTCTCTTCAAATGAGGACAAAGCCGGTCTGGTGCCTGCCCCCCAGAACCAAATAGAATTCGCCGGATTTAAGCCCTTCTTTTTCCGTTCCAGATTAATTGGGTGATTTACCAATATATCATAGCTTTTTTCCATCATTGTCCGAAGAACCTGATCTTCCGGCAGATATTCCCCGATAACCTTACCTAATATATCATGTGGCGGGGTTAATGGCAATACTTTTCCGTTATCCCAGATTGTTAAATGACGATAACTGGTACCTACATAGAACTTATATGCGTTGTATAATGGTTCCAATTCCTTTTTTACAGCCTCTAAAAGGATGGCGGCATCTTCGGTTGAAATCTCCCCGGAACTGTGATCCAGAATCGTGCGTTCTTCATAAGACTCTTCTTCCTCCGAAAGAGTTACTATATTGCATCGGAACGAAATATCCGTAGGTTTCATATCTACTCCAATACTAAGTGCCTCTAATGGAGAACGACCGGAATAGTACTTTTCCGGATTATATCCAATTACGGATAAATTCGCCGTATCACTTCCCGGACTCATACCTTCCGGAATCGTATGTACTAATCCTACCTCTGATACTTTTGCCATTTCATCCATAACAGGTGTCTTTGCATACTCTAACGGAGTCATACCGCCGATTTCTTCAATTGGATCATCTGCCATGCCATCGCCTAATACAACAACATATTTCATCTGTCTCTCCTCCATGTATTGTCTTAAAATCCAACCCTAAGGGTACTGATTACACCATTGAACTTCTGAATAGCTTCCTTAAATACCCCTTCTGCAATCGGATTGGTTACAAATGCCGTTTCATTCGTAATGCCCGGTGCCTTTACATATAGCACATCTCCAAATGCATTCTTCACATCTTCCATATTCACATCATCAATATCTTCCGACTGAATACGAACTAAGAACTTATGCTTCCAATCATCAAAATTACCCAGTTCTAATTTACCAGGTTCCCAAATCTGCATAATATTTTTTCCCATATGTTTTACTTCATCAACCACGTCTGATACCACTGCACTGGCTGTTGGAAGCTTGCCGGCACCACGCCCGTAAAACATTGCATCATCTAACATATTTCCATGTACAAAAATCGCATTAAATACATCATTAACATGATATAATGGATGCTTCTCGCTAACAATCACCGGAGCCACCATAACATAGACTTTACCGTCAATTCTCTGATACGTTCCCAGTAATTTTATAGAACCTTTCAACGCTTTGGCATATTGGAAATCTTTCTCTGTTATCTTTGTAATACCTTCTGTATAGATATCTTCATAATCAATCTGTTGTCCGCAAACTAAAGAAGTCAGAATTGCAATCTTACGACAGGCATCATAGCCCTCTACATCTGCCTCAGGATTTCGCTCTGCATATCCCTTTTCCTGTGCTTCCTTCAAAACATCCTCAAATGCAGCACCCTGGTCCCGCATTTTGGTCAATATGTAATTCGTTGTTCCGTTCAGAATACCGGAAACCTCTGTAATATCGTCACAGGTCAATGAACTAATCAAAGGACGGATAATCGGAATACCACCACCAACACTGGCTTCATATAAGAAATTCACTTTATTCTCCTTGGCAATCTGAATCAGCTCTGCACCATGCTTTGCCACCATTTCTTTATTGGAGGTACATACGCTCTTTCCTGCTTCCAATGCCTGTCTTACAAATGTATGTGCCGGCTCTACGCCACCCATAACTTCTACTACAACCTTAACATCATCATCATTTAAAATAATATTATAATCATGGACCAAAATCTTTTGAATTGGATCACCCTCAAATTCCCGCAAATCCAACACATATTTAATATTTACTTCTTCACCGGCACGTTTATTCACAATTTCCTGGTTGGTTTGAATTACTTCTACCACCCCGGAACCAACTGTACCATAACCAAGCACTGCAATACTTACCATCGTCTGTCTCTCCTTTTTCTATCTGTCCTAATGTTTTATAACTGAAATCTGCTACCCGGAATCTTCATTCTTGAAATTACGAATGTTCCCGAATCAGTTGTTCCATATCTTTCCATTCACTTTCCGACATAATATTCTGAATAGAAATCTCTACTACTACCTTGTTATTAATATCCAAAATTCCACCAATATAATGGGTCGCTTCTGACTGAATCAACATAGGTATTTCCTTCTGTTGCTGTGGCTCAATCGTTTCAATTCCAACGACTGCATCCACCTCAAAAGCAAGCAGTACTTCTCCTGCCTTCGCAATCAGTAATTGGCTCTCCTTTGTTTTTTCAATTTCCTCCATATGAAATCGAGAACGCAAACTATACACCGGTACTATTTCTCCACGAAGATTAATCATACCTTTTACATGTTCCGGTGCTTCCGGTAATGGAATAATGGAATAATTCTGCTCAATTGCTTTTACATATTCAATATCCATACTGTAAGTTTCATTCCCCAATCGAAAAACCACATGCTTTACATCACTCATTCTCACCACTCCTATCCCTGTTTACATTCGACCATTTCAAAAAGGCATTTATAAATAAATCTATATCTCCATCCAGAACAGCGGATACATTCCCTGATTCTGCATTGGTTCGATGATCCTTTACCATTGTATATGGTTGCATGACATAAGAGCGAATCTGACTCCCCCAGGTGTTATCTAATACTTCGCCTCGAATATCTGAAATCTTTTCCAAATTCTCCTGCTGCTTCAGCATAAATAATTTTGCCTTCAACATCTTCATGGCACGGTCCTTATTGCTATGCTGAGACCGCTCATTCTGACACTGTACTACAATTCCCGTAGGCAAATGCGTAATACGAACTGCAGATGATGTTTTATTAATGTGCTGTCCTCCGGCACCACTGGAACGATAGGTATCAATCCTTAAATCATCTTCATTGATGTCAATTTCAATATCTTCTTCAATATCCGGCATTACATCACAGGATGCAAATGACGTCTGCCGCTTTCCAGCCGCATTAAATGGGGATATTCGAACTAATCGATGTACGCCTCGCTCAGACTTCAGATAACCAAATGCATTTTCACCATTCACCTGAAAAGTGACCGACTTGATTCCTGCTTCTTCTCCATCCAGATAATCCAAAACCTCTAACTGGAACCCTTTCTTTTCTGCCCACCGGGTATACATACGATACAGCATACTAACCCAGTCACACGCTTCTGTTCCGCCTGTGCCGGCATGAAGGGTAACCACTGCATTTTCTTTATCGAATTCTCCTGATAGCAAAGTTCGAATTCGAAGGCTATCGAAATCCGTCACAAACTGCTGCAACATCTCTTCAATCTCCGGTATCAGAGAAGAATCATTTTCTTCCTCTGCCATTTGAATCATCGTCTCGATATCTTCAAACTCTTCCTCCAATGTTTCAAAGCTTTCCACCGTATCCTTTAACGACTTTACTGTTTTCATCGTTTCCTGAGATTTCTCTATATCATCCCAGAATCCCGGTTCCTGCATTTGATAATCATACTTTTCCAACTCATCCTTTAAATAAGGAATGTCAAAGTGAATCCCTTACTTCCATTAGTGGGGTACGATATTCTTTCAGTTCGAAACGAAACTGATCTAATTCTATCACTAATCTCACCTACTTTATTTGCATACTTTTACAGAATTTATCTGCATACATTTTAACCAAATTTACAATCACTTTCCGCGTCCACAGCACATCTTATATTTTAATCCTGAGCCACATGGACATGGATCATTTCTGCCAATCTTTGCTTCTTTTCTTTTAACCGGACCTTTTGCAACCGAATCATCCTTATTCGTTCCCGTTGCCTTTGCCACCTGTTCCCGTTCAATCTTCTGCTCTACACGAACATGAAGCAATAATCTGGTCGTATCTTCCTTGATTGCTTCGGTCATATCCTGGAACATATCATAACCGGCATATTTATATTCAATAACCGGATCCTTTTGTCCATACGCCTGTAAGCCGATTCCCTGTCGTAATTGTGACATATCATCAATATGATCCATCCACTTACGGTCAATTACCTTTAATAAGATAACCCGTTCCAGTTCTCGAATCTGCTCCTCTTGCTGGAACTCGCTTTCTTTTGCTTCATACAGCTTTGTTGTTTCTTCCTTCAATCGCTGTTTTAATTCTTCAACCTTGCTGTTCTTTCGTTCCTCTTCCGTTAACTCAATCGGCTCTAAAGGTACAATTGGAAGCAGAAGTTCATTTAATGACTTCATATCCCACTCGCTTGCCGGTGCATCTCTTAATATCGTGCGGTCTACACAAGACTCTACTGTATCCATCATCATCTTATAAACAACATCCCGCATATTCTCACCGTCCAATACCCGACGACGTTCTGCATAAATAATTTCCCGTTGTTCATTATTAACCTGATCATATTCCATCAGATTCTTACGAATTCCAAAGTTGTTATTCTCTATCTTCTTCTGTGCCCGTTCCACTGCCTTTGACAGCATCTTATGATGAATTTCTTCACCTTCCGGAACATTCAGTTGATCCATCATAGTAATAATACGTTCCGAACCAAAGAGCCGCATCAAATCATCTTCCATTGACAAATAGAACTTAGATTCACCAATATCACCTTGACGTCCGGCACGACCACGCAACTGGTTATCAATTCGTCTGGATTCATGGCGTTCTGTACCAATAATCTTCAAACCGCCTAATTCCAGCACGCCTTCGCCTAATTTAATATCTGTACCACGACCAGCCATATTCGTTGCAATGGTAACTGCCTTTTTCTGACCGGCATCCGCAACAATTTCCGCTTCCAATTCGTGGAACTTTGCATTCAATACCTTATGAGGAATTCCCTTCTTCACTAACATATGGCTCAATTCCTCAGAGCCCTCAATACTAACGGTACCAACCAATACCGGCTGTCCCTTTTCATACGATTCAATCACAGACTGAACAACTGCGTTTAACTTCTCCCGCTTGGTGCGGAACATAGCATCATCATGGTCAATTCGCTTTATCGGAAGATTGGTCGGAATAACAATTACATCCATACCATAAATCTCACGGAATTCCGCTTCTTCTGTCTGTGCGGTACCTGTCATACCTGCTTTTTTATTGTATTTATTAAAGAAATTCTGGAAGGTAATGGTTGCCAGGGTTTTGCTTTCCCGTTTTACCTTTACATTTTCCTTCGCTTCAATTGCCTGATGCAGACCGTCAGAATACCGACGTCCCGGCATAATTCTACCGGTGAACTCATCTACAATTAAAACCTCATCATCCTTTACCACATAATTCTTATCCCGGAACATCAGATTATGTGCCTTCAATGCCAAAATCATATTGTGCTGAATATCCAGATTCTCCGGATCAGCAAGGTTATCAATATGAAAGAACTTTTCTACCTCTTTCACACCCTGTGCCGTCAGCATAACATTTTTATCTTTCTCATTAACAAGGAAATCTCCGTCTTCTTCTATCTCAGTTCCCATCATGGCATCCATCTTAGAGATTTCACCATCAGAGGAACCTCTCTGCATACGCCGTGCCAAATAATCACACATCCGATACAAATCCGTTGATTTTCCACTCTGACCGGAAATAATCAATGGGGTTCTGGCTTCATCAATCAAAACAGAGTCCACCTCATCCACAATTGCATAATGAAGCTCTCTTTGTACCAGCTGTTCCTTATAAATAACCATATTGTCACGAAGATAATCAAAACCAAGCTCATTATTCGTAATATATGTAATATCACAATTATAAGCTTCCTTTCGTTCCTCATTGGTTGAACTATTCAAGATTACGCCAACCTTCAAGCCCAGAAATTCATGAACCTGTCCCATCCACTCTGCATCACGTTTTGCAAGATAATCATTAACCGTTACAATATGAACGCCTTTTCCCTCTAAAGCATTCAGATACGCCGGCAGGGTAGAAACCAAAGTTTTACCTTCACCGGTACGCATTTCAGCAATTCTTCCCTGATGGAGAACAATACCACCAATCAACTGCACGCGGTAATGCTTCATATTCAATACACGATATGCAGCCTCACGAACGGTAGCAAACGCCTCAACTAACAAATCATCCAGCGTTTCTCCCTTTGCCAAACGCTCCTTAAATTCTGCAGTCTTTCCTTTTAATTCTTCGTCACTTAACGCAGCCATGGTCGCATCTAAGGCTTCGATTTTATCTACAATCGGATAAATACGCTTCAATTCCTTCTCGCTATGCGTTCCAAATATCTTTTCAACAATACTCATTTTAACAACTCCTACATTTTATTTTTCAAGTGTTTTCCCATCATATGAGAAACCTCCTACAATTCCCTCATTAGAATTGAATTACTGTTACATCTAGTGCCAGTAACGGCACTATACAATCTGTTACATTGTAACACCATTAATTCACGCACGCAAGGAAAAATCTTTTGCCCGCTATATATTAGCGAAAAAACAGCCATTCCACCTGAAATCCAGGCAGAACAGCTGTTTTTCTTTAAACCTACAATAAATAAATGAAATCTATCATTAATACTCTGGTTCAATTAATCCGTAGGTATTACCTTTTCTTTTGTATACTACATTTACTTCATCTGTTTCAGCATTGCGGAAAACAAAGAAATTATGACCTAACAGTTCCATCTGGATACAAGCTTCTTCTGCATCCATCGGCTTAACAGCAAATCTCTTGCTACGGATAATTCGAATCTCTTCGTCGTCCATATCCTCATCATCCATAAAATCTTTCTGGAAAAATGCTGCATTCTGTTGCTGGTCAACCAGCTTCTTCTTATAACGATTAACCTGACGTTCAATAACCTCTTCCACCAAGTCAATGGATACATACATATCATCACTTACCTGCTCAGCACGAATCACAGTGCCCTTCACAGGAATTGTAACTTCTATCTTCTGTCTTTCCTTTTCTACAGAGAATGTAACCTGTACTTCAGTCTCATCTGTGAAATACTTGTCCAATTTGCCAAGTTTCTCATAAACTGCTGCCTTCAATCCTTCTGTCACTTCAATGTTCTTTCCGCTAATTATGTAGTTCATAATGCCCACTCCTTTACCTGTCATAATTGAAGGTATCCCTTCGACTGACACCTTCCAGCCCTTCTCTTTGCTGTCCAATGTCATTTGTATTACATACTTATTATACCATAAACCAGCAGTTTTTCAATTGTTTTTACAGTATTATCATTGAATATTTACATTAAATTTCAGAATTTTCGCACAATTCATTTGTTTTTTTATCTTTTTTTAACTTTTATTATTTCAACTTCTTTCTCAATTTCGGCAATTTTCATGACTTGTTACAAAACAAACGTTTCGTAAATTCGTTTTCACCTTTTTCCATATTTTTGTGGAAAACGTGAATAACTTTGTGAATAACCTTAATTTTTAAGCCTTTTCTCTTCGAAATCACTTGTGGACAACTAAGTTTTCCACATTTTTATTCGAGTTAAAGCTGTAAAAAAGATTTTTTTCCGCCAAAAAAGATTGTGCATTTTCCCAAAATTGACGAATTTTTTCCTTTTTCATATTCTATCTTTTTTCTGACAATTCAAGAAATATCATCTCACAGCTTGTCCGGCTTCTACACCAAAAAACAAGGAGTTGTGCACCACTTAATGCAACAACCCCTTGTTTTAATAAAGGTTTCTACTTATCTATTTATTTTTTCTTTTACCAATCATGAGTCCTGATGTAGATACCAGTAATAATCCAAACAGTAGTATGAGATTGGTATTATCCCCTGTCTTAGGGCTTCCGTTTGTTTTACTGCCAGCTTCAGTTGTGGTTTCAGCAATGGTATAAATACTAAAGTGGTCTGTATAGAAGACTGCACAACCATCCACTATTTCAACTTCATATTTTGTAATCTTACCATCACTGCCTACATAGTATGCTACAAGGTCTTTGCCCTTCAGTTCATCCGTAAGCGGAATAGATACCTTGAATTTGTCTTTACTAATGGAAGAGATATACTTGTCATTCGAGAATGAGTATATCTTAAGATCGAAGGTAACATTATCCTCAACGTTCAGTTTACTGATTACACTTTCATAAGTTGCTCCACTCGTAAGCTTTGAAGCACGAACCCCACTATCCAGTGGAATCTCCGGTGAACCGGAAGTAATTGCAACCTGTGAAACAGCATCTACTGTCTTATAGGTTGGCGTTACCATCTTACTACTATCCGGTACAACAAAAAGAGGACTTCAAAGAAGTCCTCTCATGATTCTTTCCTATCACGTATTATGGCAAAATTCTGGTTGCACCACATGGTGTCTGATAATATGCATTGGATACAATGATACCGGTTCTTGGTGTGCTGGCATGTACAATCTTTCCGTCACCGATGTAAATCGCAACATGACCAATGGTAGAACCACCGTTATTATAGAATAACAAGTCGCCCGGTTGCACCTCATAGATACCAATATTGGTTCCGTTCTTAATCTGATCTCTGGAAGAACGATATAAGGAATAACCAAAATGCTCATATACCCGCATGGTAAATCCGGAGCAGTCTGTACCACTTGTCAAGCTGGAACCGCCATACACATATGGATTACCAACAAACTGTAATGCATAATTTACTAAGTCTGCTCTGGTGCCACTGACTGCACTTGTATCAACCGATGGAACCTGAGCCGGTGCCTGAGGTGCAGGATTCGAAGTTGCCTGCTGACTCTGTTGTGCAGCTTGTGCTGCCTGAGCCGCCTGTCTTGCTAACTCCTCTTGTCTTGCCCGCTCTGCTTCTTCCTCTTCCTTCGAAATTGCTGTTCCTAAATCAAATTCTATCGTAATAAATTCATTGGATACATATCCGGTAAATTCTTCTGAAATTAACAGCTTCGTCCACCCATCTGCGGTTTCTACCACTTCATAGGTTTCACCTTCCGGAATCATGGTCAGACAGATACTTTCTGCACTGGCTTCTTCCCGCACCTTCAAGGTGGTAGTCGTTACCGTTGCAATCTTATGGCAGTTCTCTTCTGCATAGTCACCTGCATCGTCACCAAACACGACATATTCATTCTTCACGTAACCGGTTACGGAACCAGACTGTATCTTCGTCCATTCCTCACCGCGTTCCAATACTTCTGCAACTGCTCCGTGTGGCAGTTTACCAACTGCTTCGGAATTCGCATCTGCCTCTGAACGGATATTCATGTAATCCGTAACATTTGCCATCAGCTTGTTTTCAAATTCCGGATATCTTGCCGTTGACTCCGGTACCACCGCTTCTGTTGCAACCTCTGTTGCCGGTTCCTCTGAAACAGCAGAAGTATCCGTGGCAATCCCAGCCTCTGATACTTGGTTTGCTGACATGGTTGCAACATATTGATCAATGGCAGCATCAATACCTGCCACTGCTGTGTCCTTATAAGTTTCCTCTGCCTTAGATGGTGTACCCAATGCAAGTACCATACTGATTCCGGCAGCTATTATCAATGTATTTCTCATCATTTTCCGTATCATTATGTACACTCCTCCTAGAACGAAGTACAATTGTTACAAAGTTGTTACAAAACTACGAACATATTATAACAAGCATGTCTACATAAGTCAACCCGTCCAAAGGGATTTTGCCCTTCCTTTTTTTGGTTGTTTTACTAAGTATATCATGATTTATCATTGCATTTTCCTGGTTGTTTTGTTACAATATGATTAATTAGGAGGTGGTAACATGGATATTCCAGCATTGTCAATCGCTATGGCAACCCAAAAAGTGAATACGGAGTGGGGTGTTGCAATGATGTCGAAAGCAATTGATACAATAGAAGATACCGGTTCAGCAATCACTAAAATGATGGAAACCTCTGTATCACCTAATTTAGGTCAGAACATCGATGTTCGCTTATAACACGAAGGGCACAGCTTGTGACTGTGTCTTTTGTTTTGTCCAAGATAAACCATACTTTATTTCGGACATTAGAACCATGAATATATAAAGGAGATAAAACACTATGCTTAAGAGTATTTTTCAATCCGATAAAACGGTACTATCCTGTGAGGTTTTTCCACCAAAACGAAATGATGACATGTATACCATATTTAAAACTCTGGATGAAATTCAAACATATCATCCTGATTTTATCAGTGTTACATATGGTGCCGGTGGCAGTACCAGCAAAAAAACAGCCACGATTGCCGCATACATTCAAAACATCTGTGAGATTGAAGCATTAGCACATTTGACCTCTGTTGCTATGGATGAAGCTTTTCTGCGCCAGATGGTACACGAGTTAAATGCAAAGGGTGTCTATAATGTTTTGGCTCTTCGTGGTGACCAGCCACGTGACATGAGCGATGAAGTTTTTCAGAACCGACACTTCAAACATGCAAGCGATATTATTCCGATTATTCAGGATGCAGCTGAGAAAGAGATTTGCATTGCTGCTGCCTGCTATCCTGAAAAGCATCCGGAATCCGCAACGATTGAAGATGATTTAACCTATTTAAAAAAGAAAGCAGACGCCGGCATTGATTTCTTTATTACACAGATGTTTTTTGACAATGGAAAGTTCTTTGAATTCCGCGAGAATGCAAGAGCACATGGAATTCAGACTCCAATCACTGCAGGCATCATGCCAATCACATCTGCCAAACAGATTGGAACCAGTGTACAATTGTCCGGTTCTTCTGTACCTACCGAATTAAGTAATCTGCTTGCAAAGTACGGCGACAACCCGGAGGATATGCAAAAAGCCGGAATTGATTATGCAATCCGTCAGATTGAGCAGTTGATAAGCAACCAGGTAGATGGTATTCATCTGTATACCATGAACAAATCCGATGTAACCAGAGAGATTTTCAAACAGATTCATGTCATGCAATAAAAATATCTTTACTTCTAGTTTTTAATACTATATAATGTGGTTATTATGTAATAGATTAAGTAGGAAGGTGACACATATGACAGGAACTTCTTTTGAAGAAATAAAAAAAGAAATCCGTGATGCAATCCAGATGGATTACATCGAACCGGCAGATATTCCTGCAATTGAATTGTATATGGATCAGGTTACCACCTTTATGGATAAGCATTTAAGCAATAATAAACGTGTTCCGGATGATAAGATTCTAACCAAGACAATGATTAATAACTATACGAAGAATCATTTACTTCCTCCTCCGGAAAAGAAGAAGTATTCTAAGGAGCATATCATTTTACTGATTTACACGTATTACTTGAAGAACTTTTTGTCCATTGGTGATATTCAGAAGTTATTGAATCCTATGATTGAGAAGTATTTTAATGCATCCGAAAAGGATTCTGTTAATTTGACCAGTATTTATACGACTGTAGTTGAGTTAGCACATGACCAGTACCAGTTGGATAAGCAGGGAATCTTTGAATCTTATGAAATTGTATGTAAGAAATTAAAAGAAGAACATCCGGATACTCCAATGGATGAGAACATGAAATATTTACAGGATTTTACCTTTGTTGCTCTGCTAAGCTATGACATTTACTTAAAAACTCAATTGGTTGAAAAAATTATCGACGAACTGGCACCACAAGAGGCAGAAGCTTCCAACAAAGAAGATAAGAAAGACAACAAGAAGAAATAACTTAAAAACAGAACCGCTGAATGTGCAATTCAGCGGTTCTGTTTTCAATATAAGCTATCCTTCTAATCCACTTCACTTTTATCAGTCGTTTCCTTTAATCGCTCCAATGCAATCTTCATTCCATCTGTTCCATAATTCAGCATACGATTCACACGACTTATTGTTGCAGTGGAAGCTCCTGTCTCACTGGTAACTTCCAGATACGTCTGACCCTCTTCCAGTTTTTTCGCAACTTCAACTCGTTGTGCCATTGACAGCACTTCATTTACTGTACATAAGTCTTCAAAAAATGCATAATACTCCTCTTTCGTCTTTAAGGTTGCAATTGCATCAAATAGCAATTCTACTCCGTCTGTATGAATGGTTTTTCCCATGAAAGCTCTCCTCTTCTAATCTTTCTTGTGAATTTCTCCACAAAACTGTCTATTCCTGTTCTGTCTTCTTTGCTTTTGGCTCCTTTTGAATCCAAACCGCTACTGCTGCCCGGTTCACATAGAAATTACCAAATCCTTCATCATCAATCTTGATATTGTATTTTGCATTTTTCATTTCATCTACAAAATGCTTACCTGCAAACTGTTTACCAATATACATCCGCTTGGTACCACCGGTTCCATCCGACATGATAACTGCACAGCCGGAACCTTTATGGTCTTCATCCCCTTCTCTGGTCCAGCCGATTACATTCGGGTCATCCAGATAATCATGTTGCGGACCGTACGCGTATTTTTTACGAAGCTTTAAAAATTTATCAAGCACAGGTTTCATAGCAGGAATGTTATTATTCGGGATTCCTGCATAATCACCATAGAACAGGCATGGATATCCGCTTTCCCGTAACAATATCAAAGCATAAGCCATTGGTTTAAACCAGTCTTCCACCCAGGATTCCAAGGATTGTCCAGGCTGGCTGTCATGATTATCTACAAATGTTACAGCCTGCATTGGCCGTCTTCCTACCAATGTATTATTAAAAATAGTTCTCAGGTCATAGCTTCCATGTGCCTTTGAAGCATCGTGAAAATGCAGATGCAAAGGAACATCAAATAAGCTCATGGTATTTTCTACCTTATCCAGATAGGATTCTAAATGGTTCACATCCCAATGCCAGTATTCACCAACCGTAAATAACTCCTTACCGGTAATCTTCCGCATAGCCGGTAACCATCTACGATAGAAGCTGCTTCCGATATGCTTCACTGCATCCAAACGCATACCGTTGACTCCTGTAAAGTTCAGATACCATTCGCCCCAACGATATAATTCCTGTTCCACCTCAGGATTCGAAAAATCCAAATCAGAACCCATCAGATAATCATAGTTTCCATTTTCCGTATCCACATCTTCATCAAAGCTTTTTCCGGTAAACTTGAAAATTGCACTTTTTCTTGCATTCTGATCCCAGTCAATTCCATCAAAATGATTCCAGTTCCAGGTGAACTTCGAATACTTACCATTTCTTCCCGGGAATGTGAACTTTGTCCAGCCAAGAATAACTTTCTTGTCTCCAATCATTTGATTCCGGTTGCAGGCATTAAACTCTTCAGCGGTAACCTGCTCTGTTTCGTCTGCACCCATCTTATGATTCAATACAATATCTGCATAAACATCAATTCCTTTTGCCTGTAGAGTCTGAATGGCATCCAAATATTCATCTTTTGTTCCATACTTGGTTGGTATGGATCCTTTTTGGTCAAACTCGCCCAAATCATATAAATCATAGGCACCATATCCTACATCATGGATTCCCTGTGCTCCCTTATATGCAGGTGGAAGCCATACGGCACTCACACCCATTGTCTTTAATTTCGAAACATTTGCTTTCAGCGTCTTCCAAAGAGAAGCATCATCCGGTAAATACCACTCAAAATACTGCATCATTAACCCATTCTGATTCATACCCTAAACCTCCATACCATCTTCTGTATTCATTCAATTCATCTGTATTTATATATCACTAACTATACAGGAATACACCGAAAAATTCAAGTTGAACATGCCACAAGGAAACTATTGATTTTTTTCATAAAATCTACTATGCTTAACAGGAATCATTGTAAATATAGGAAATTCCCTTATTTGCAATCAGAACCGAATTCTAAGATAGAGAGGTAGAACAAATGAGTACAAACGAAATGAAACCAATCAAAGAAGGTAAAGTCCGTGAAATCTATGACAATGGTGACAGTCTGATCATGGTTGCCACTGACCGTATCAGCTGCTTTGATGTTATTCTCAAAAATACCATTCATAAAAAGGGAACCGTATTAACCCAGATGTCAAAATTCTGGTTTGATTTAACCTCCGACATCCTTCCAAATCACATGATTTCAACAGATGTAAAGGATATGCCGGCATTTTTCCAACAGCCAAAGTTCGACGGTAACAGTATGATGTGCAAGAAATTAGAGATGCTTCCAATCGAATGTATCGTTCGTGGTTATATTACAGGAAGTGGCTGGGCAAGCTATCAGGAAAACGGCACTGTATGTGGCATTCGACTTCCGGAAGGATTAAAAGAATCTGACAAGCTCCCGGAACCAATTTATACCCCATCTACAAAAGCTGAAATTGGCGACCATGATGAGAATATTTCCTTTGAGCAAAGTGTAGAGCACTTAGAAAAGATATATCCGGGTAAGGGATTGGAATACGCTACAAAGCTTAAGGATTATACCATAGCATTGTATAAAAAGTGTGCAGATTATGCATTGACCAAGGGCATTATCATTGCAGACACCAAGTTTGAATTTGGATTAGATGAAGATGGAAACATCGTAATTGGGGACGAAATGCTGACACCGGACAGTTCTCGTTTCTGGCCTGCAGACGGATATGAACCGGGACATGGACAACCATCCTTTGATAAGCAGTTTGCAAGAGACTGGTTAAAGGCTAATCCGGATAACAACTGGGAATTACCGGAAGATATTGCACAGAAGACCATTAATAAATACTTAGAGGCTTATGAATTATTAACCGGCAAGCCACTTGTATAAAAACTTACTAATAATCTGGTACGAAAAGAAAGGGACTGATTCACAAATACGAACCAGTCCCTTTCTTTAACATTGGGGAGCGAAACCAATACCGGTTTTTGTCTCCCGATTACTTAAATTTCTCAATCACTTCCTCATTGGCTTTCATCGCTTTTTCTTCCATTTCCCGACGTTCTGCCAATAACCGTTCCTTGATTTCTCCATGCTGATTTGCCATAATCTGCAATGCCAGATAAGCAGCATTCTTGCTTCCATTGATGGCTACCGTAGCAACCGGAATTCCAGGCGGCATCTGAACAATGGAGTACAAAGCATCCATACCATCTAATACAGAACCGGAAAGCGGAATCCCGATTACCGGCAATACTGTCTGAGACGCAACCACGCCCGGCAGTGCGGCTGCCATGCCGGCTGCTGTAATAATAACTTCTGTTCCATTGTTGTTAGTCTCTTCAATAAATGCAGAAAGTCCGGCATGTGCCCGATGTGCTGACAGACATCTGACATCAACTTCTACACCATAGCTTTTTAATATTTCTACCGCCGGCTCCACTTTTGGCAAGTCACTGGTAGAACCCATAATAATCGCAGTTCTCATGATTTCATCCTTTCCTTTGTGATGTATTTTATTCTAATCCATTCCCCTTCTTTTTTCAATCCCGTTTCACAGTTTTCCGGTTCATGAATATAATATCCACAAAGCATTCTCAAAGGAGACTATATGATTTGCAAATTGAAACGTGTCGCCGCTGTTCTTAGCATCTTTACCCTGCTAATCTGTTCCTTCGGCGGCTGCAGCAATAAGAAACAGGAGGAATTAACCACAGTTACCTTAAACGAAGTGGCGCATTCCATTTTTTATGCTCCACAATATGTAGCTATTGAATTAGGCTATTTTGAAGAAGAAGGAATTGATCTGGAGCTGGTCACCGGTTTTGGTGCTGACAAGACCATGAGTGCACTTGTTGCAGGAGAAGCAGATATCGGATTCATGGGGTCTGAGTCTTCTATTTATCTGTACAATGAAGGTGCAGAAGACTATGCTGTCAACTTTGCCCAATTGACCCAACGGGCAGGAAATTTTCTTGTTGCCAGAGAGAACACGGAGAACTTTCAATGGACTGACTTGAAAGGGAAAGAAATCATAGGTGGTCGTCCGGGTGGTATGCCGGAGATGGTACTGGAATATATTCTAAAATTAAATGGCATTGATCCGGAACAGGATGTTACACTGGTACAAAATATTGATTTCGGAAATACCTCCGGTGCCTTTGCCGGTGGCACAGGTGACTATACGGTAGAATTCGAACCAGCCGCAACCGCTTTGGAGCAGGAAGGTGCCGGATACGTGGTTGCTTCTTTAGGCGTTGACAGTGGTTATGTTCCATATACCGCTTACTGTGCAAAACAGAGTTATATTGAGGAGAATCCGGAGATTATCCAGCGGTTTACCAATGCTCTACAAAGAGGTATGGATTATGTGAACACCCACACACCGGCAGAGATTGCAGAAGTCATTGCACCACAATTTGAAGAAACGGACATTGAGACTATTACAATTATTGTAGAACGTTATGCCCAACAGGATACATGGAAAGGCAATTTAATTTTTGAAGAAGACAGTTTTCTCTTATTGGAAAATATCTTAGATGAAGCCGGGGAATTAGATGATTTTGCCCCTTATGAAGTCCTAGTCGATACCAGCTATGCTGAAAAAGCATTAGAAAACTAATAACAATGCCATGCAGTTTCCGGCTGCATGGCATTGCTATCTTTCATTCTATGAAGGTTTCTATCCTTCTTCTAATGGTCGATTCAATTCTTCTGTTCCTCTCAGAACAAATCTTCCGTTTTTCATAATTGCCACTTCCGTTCCATCTTCATGGATTGACACAATACTGCCAATTTCTTCATAAGGAATCGTAATATCTGTATGACAATTAAAATAAGCTTTTGTTTCGTCTTCTTTCCGAAGAATGGAACACTCGTTATCCTTTGCAACAATTTCTTTGCCATCAGGATTAAATAAGCGGTTTTTCTCACTGTAACTGTAACAGGTATCACCAACTGCAAAGTGAGGACCCATTTTTTCAACAATCAGGATTGGCAGCTTATAGACAATATCGTATTGGTTTGCCATTACATATGCCGTTGTATTGGTTCCTATGGCAAATTCACCAATTGGTAATGTCTGACGGTTAAGCAAAAGATTTTCCTTCACAAACCGAAGGTTATCCTCTTCCTTCTCAAAATTCTTACAGGTATACTCAGCAATCATGCCATCCTGAAACCGAAGCTCCAAATCAATGAATTTTAAATCATTTAGGAACACTTCACTTACATTTAAAATACCATTGGTACCTGTCAGTTTCGGTGACGTAAATACCTCACCCACCGGAATATTTACGTCTGCCAGACAATTCTCGAAATTCGTTTCTTTTTCCGGATGTTCCATTTCATGCATCATCACCAGAATATCTGTCCGGTTGTTTCCGGTTCCCTGTACCCGCACTGCTTTCGCCAGATTCAGTTCATTTATCATGGTTTCCTGAATTCTTCGATATAACTTTTTATCTAAGGTATTTACCTTTACTGTATCCTTAAAAATCGCTTCAAAATCATCTCCGATTTCCGGTGAGGGATAGGCAATAATAGTGAAACTATATTCTTCCCGTTTGATATAACGGTTTACAATCTTACTGGACTGGGTTGTATATTCCACTGCCAAATCCTGCTGTTTCTTACTTAAAGAGATACAGCTCCTCTTCTGCTCCGGCTCAAAAGGTGTTTCTCCAAAGGTTTCTATTACAGCCGGTCCGGCAAATACATCTGTAAATTCCTTGTTTTCTTCGAAAGCCTGACTCAGAACCTCCAACTTACGTTCCATAAAATTCCGATCCAGGTAAAGTCCTTCATCCAAACGGTGGTCATATTCAAACTGACGGTTTGGAGAAGTCCCTATCACACCATTTCTTCGATTCTTACTATTGATTCGGCTGACAGCCGGTGCATAAATCACCGGTTCCAATCCCAACTCACGAAACTGATGAATGGCTGCTCTTACAATTCGTTCCTGTCCAATGGCATAGTGAATATTTACATACTTCTTTTTACTCAAATCAATACCGGCAATTTCAAATCCTTCCCGATATCCATCGGTATAGGTAAATGCCAACTCCTCAATTTCTTTCTCAGATAATCCATTCAGAAATTGTGCTGTCTTGATTTCATTTTCCGACACATATTCCCCATATGCATAGAGATACCGCATATCCTCTAAATCAGCCTGTTCCACTAATTCAACATAACGATTAAACCGGGGATTGTATTGCTCTCCAATTCGAAGCGGTACCAGAACATCACAGTAATCATAATAAAAATAATAGATGGCTTTCTGAACCTGTTGTGGTTTCAATTCTTCAAAATCTTCAAATAAATTATAGATTTCAATGAATAATTCCATGAAACAGGTCGCTTCCGTCAATCGATATTCTCTTGTATAAAGGTTCAACCCACGAAGCTCTGTATATAGAAAACTGAGTATTGCCCCATAGGTTTCTCCTAACGTATTTACTGCAAATTCCGGATTCCCATAACTGGTTGCATACTGTTCCGGCAAAATATCCCGATAGATATTTTGATTCATCTGCTGCAGTTCGTCCAATGAATAACTTCCATAATCAAAGCCAATCTGTGACTTGAATTGCAGAATATATTCGGCTACTGTCTGAAAATACATCCGAAAAGGCTCCGGAACGCTCTCTTCCTGCCTTATTTCTTCCATTCGTTCCCATGCAAGCTCCATGCGTTCTGCAACTGCCATATTCTCTTCATTAAATAGCTCCTGATACTTCATTTCAACCTTCCTCTATTCTGTCTTCCTCTTTGTTTCATACCAATATCCTACCCAAATATTCCTAACACTATAATTAACAGATTTACAATGATCATAATGGTATTCAATAAGGTTCCAACTCGTTTAAATAAATCCAAGGTTTCCTCATCCTTCCAGCTTACAATGGCAAATATCAAGCCAACCACTGTAAGCAAAAATGCAGAAATCCCCATAAATCCTGCCATTCCACCAGCTTGTCCCTTAGCCCGTATCGTCAGTGCCAATTCCCCAATTACCAAAATTGCAGAAATCCCTCCTAAGATACATGACAGAATTCCATCCAGCGAATGCTTAATATCATATGGTTTATGATTTCGTTTCGGCATTACGATACCTCCTTCTGTCCAGAGCCCGAAGAATTCGATAACATACATATCCAATCGCTCCTCCACAGGTATTCAGAATTAAATCATCCACATCAAATACCCCTACCTTTGTCACCAATTGTATTACCTCAATTCCCAGACTAAACAAAAAGGTATACAACACAGCAATCCAAAATCCTGTTTTTTGATTCCGAACCCAGCGAATTAACGCTCCGAACGGAACGAACGCAGCAACATTACCAACCAGATTAATAAAAACATCCTTATATGCAATACTGCCACCATTGACTGCACTTTTCCAAAAGCGGGCAATTTCATAAAATGGTACCAGATTACAACGATAATCTGTATATCCATCTACTCTGCCATATATATCACTTAACAGTAAAAAATACACAATTGCTATCACATATAAAACAAACAGAATCAAGCAAATTGTGCGAAATCGTTTTCTACTATCCATCTTTCTATTCTCACTCAAATTATTTTACCCATACTTATAATTATTATTTATTTCTCCAAATATGCACTCAAATGCTCTTCGGTAAAAAGGGGAAGTCATCAACTTCCCCATGTTTGCCTTAAAATGTCGAATCCTACTTCACACCATATTGTTCATAGTACGCATCAATGGCTGCCTTCAATGTATCATCAATTATAACTTTTCCATTATAAGGCTTATTATACAAATGTTCTACTACTTCTGCCATAGTTACAATTGCCGTTGTCTTAATACCATAGTTTTCTTCAATCTCTGTCAAGGCACTCTTCGTTCCCTGTCCCCGTTCCATGCGGTCTACGGAAACGACTAATCCCATTACATCAATATTGCCCTGTGCTTTCAAAATTGGAAGTGTTTCCTGAATCGAAGTACCGGCAGTGGTAACATCTTCAATAATTACCACCTTATCTCCATCCTGTATCGGACTTCCTAACAGAATTCCTTTATCGCCATGATCCTTAATTTCCTTACGATTGGAGCAATACTTAATCTCTTTTCCATACTTCTCATCAATTGCCATAGTAGTTGCAACACTTAATGGAATTCCCTTGTATGCAGGTCCAAACAATACATCAAATTCAAATCCGTATTTATTATTAATTGCTTCTGCATAATAATTACCTAATCTGCGTAACTGAGAACCGGTTCGATAGAAGCCTGTATTTACAAAAAATGGTGTTTTTCTTCCGCTTTTTGTTACGAAATCTCCAAATTTTAATACATTACAATCAATCATGAACTCAATAAACTCTTCTTTATAACGTTCCATTTTCCTTCTGTCTCCTTCTTCTATGTAGATTCACATATTATGTACTGCAACAACTCATTTAAGCCATTGAAACCTATAAAAAAGATATCATATTCACAATTGCTTGACAAGGGTATTCCTTGAATTAATAAAGATAAATCTTATACTTCTTATCTTTGAGTTACTATAAATGGCGCCATATAAATTGGAAGAAAATCAATTCCTTCTTTTTTTGATACATCCTTTTGGGACAAAACATATGCATCTTTTATATTCTTTGAATACTTTTCTCTAAATTTTAAAATAGACTCATGCTTTCCTGTTCCGGAGGACTTCACTTCAATAACAGAAACCTTATCTTTGTTTGAGACAAGAAAATCTATTTCATAGTAATGTGTGCTATATGGTTTTTTCCATGTGTGATAATACAACTCCCTATCCATCGAAGCAAGAACCTGTGCAACTGCATTTTCATACAAATATCCCAGGTTTGCAGGCAATTTATCAGAAAGCAATTTGGAATAAATATTGCTTTCTACTTCCGGTCTATCCATAAATAATAATGTAACAAACAATCCTGTATCACATATATACATCTTATAACTTCTTAAATCCTTTGTCATAGATATACTCACTCTGGGATCCGTCGAATTGTATGATACCAATACAGTTTTAGAATCAATTAAATCATATAATAATTCTTCATCTTTTTTACTCTTTCTTTTTCCTGTAGCTTCAGAAAGCGAATACTTTTTTGTATCCTTACAAAGTTGAGTAGGAATAGAATGAAACATGGATGTAATTCTTCCTGAAGAATCTATTTTTTTAAAATCTTCCTCATATAACGACAAAATTGTCCTCTTTACTTTATCAATTTCAGAAAAATTTTTACCCTCTACATAAGCCTGAACTGCTTGTGGCATTCCTCCCACTGCCATATATATTCGAAAATCTCTCATCAATTTTCGATTAATCTGTTGTCCAACTTCCTTCTTTGATTCATATAGTTTTCTTAATAATTCATAATTATTGTTCCCTGTTGCCCACATAAATTCTTCATAATCCATGGGGTATATACTTATTTTCTTCTCTTCCGAAGGAATCAAAATTCCCTTTACATTTTTTTTGATTGATATTAACGAACCTGTTTCAATGTAATGATAGCGACCATCTTTTACCAAATATTTAATGGCCTGTCTTGCCTTTGGGAACAATTGTATTTCATCAAAAATAATTACTGATTTATGCAACACTAATGTAACACCCGTAGCGGCCTGTAATCTTAGAAAAAACAAATCCAAATCATAAACGTCATCAAAGCAGGAAATAATTGTATCCGATACATTAGCAAAATCAATTAGAATATACGACTCATATTCATTTATAGCAAATTGCTCTGCAATCGTTGATTTTCCAACACGTCTTGCACCTTCCAGAAGAATACTGTACTGATCAGCATACTTACTTTTCCATTCCAGTAATTTATCATATGCTTTTCTTCTAAAATACATTGAAACCACCTCCGTATAATAAATATATCACCGTTTTTGCATTTCTTCAATATTTCAGAATTAAAAAATATACATTTCTTCAATATTTTAAAAGCAAAAAATGTGCATTTCTTCGATGTTTCATTAAAAAAAGGCATCAAACTTACATCTGATACCTTTTTCGAACCATCTACCCTTTTCAGTTATTCTACGCATCCCCGCAGTTCATTAATATCCTCTACACCATAACGCTTCATGTATTCTTCTATTCCCTGTGCCACTTTTACCGATGCCATTGGGTCATGGAAGTTTGCAGTTCCCACAGAAACTGCAGTTGCTCCTGCCATTATGAATTCAATGGCATCTTCACCGGTTGCAATGCCACCCATACCGATAATTGGAATCTGTACTGCATGCGCTACCTGATATACCATTCGAACCGCTACCGGCTTAATAGCCGGACCGGATAATCCACCGGTCTTATTGGCAACAGCAAAGGTTCTCTTATGAATATCAATCTTCATTCCGGTTAATGTATTGATTAATGACAATGCGTCTGCTCCTGCTGCTTCTGCCGCTTTCGCCATTTCCGTAATATCTGTCACATTAGGACTCAGTTTCATAATAATCGGCTGCTTTGCCACAGCCTTAACTTCCTTCGTAATTTCAAATAGTGCTTTCGGGTCTTGTCCAAAAGCAATGCCCCCTTCCTTAACATTCGGACAGGATACATTGATTTCCAGCATATCTACCGGCTCATCCCCTAAGCGTTCCACTACTTCTACATAATCAGTAACTGATTTTCCACAAACGTTAACAATTATCCTGGTATCATACTGCTTTAAAAA
This sequence comes from Lachnospiraceae bacterium, assembly GCA_017623675.1. Lineage (GTDB taxonomy): Bacteria > Bacillota > Clostridia > Lachnospirales > Lachnospiraceae > CAG-632. Next base: position 59,171 of record JAGAOO010000083.1, on the reverse strand, counting down.
CGGAATATCACGTTGTGTAAATAAATCAATACCCGGATTCTGTAATCCTACTGCATTAATCATACCGCCATAGGTTTCTGCAATTCGAGGGGTTGGATTGCCCTGCCATGGAATATTGGCAACCCCTTTCGTTGTTACTGCACCTAATTGATTCAAATCCACCAGCTCACTATATTCTGCTCCGGAGCCAAAGGTACCGGATGCTACCGTAACCGGATTCTTCCATGTAACACCTGCAATTGTAACTGCTGTATTCATTAGAATTCCACCTCCTCAGCAAAGAAAACGGGACCGTCTTTACAAATCCGCTTATTATTCACATTGGTATGGTGGTCCTTTTCCTTGGATTTACAAACACAGGCAAGACAGGCACCAATACCACAAGCCATCTTTTCTTCTAAAGAAAGCTGAGCCACGATACCATTTTCTAATGCATAGGCTTGAATTGCTCTTAACATCGGAGTCGGACCACAGGCATAAATCACATTTCCTGTAATTCCATATTCACGAATTGCATCCATAACGGTGCCTTTTACTCCATGATTTCCATCCTCACTGGCAAAATAAACGGTTCCATATGGAGCAAATTCTTCATCCAGAAAGGTTTCATCCCGATATCCCAGTACCACCTGCACTTCTACAGATTGTTGAGACAATTCCTTTGCCAACTGCAACATTGGAGGAATACCAATGCCACCGCCAATCAGAATTGCTTTTTCTTCCTGCATAGTAAATCCATTTCCCAGCGGTCCCATAATGTCGATTTTGTCACCGGCATGCAGCCTTGCGAATTCCTCTGTTCCTTTTCCCACGGTACGGTACACCAATCGTAAGGTACCTGCCTCTCCATTGATTTCACATAAGCTTATAGGTCTTGGTAACAGACGGGAGCCGTCTTTACTATATAAATTCACAAATTGCCCCGGCTTTGCCTGCTTTGCAATTTCCGCTGCCTGTAACTGCATACTAAAGATTCCGGTTCCAATCGGCTCCTGATGAATCACTGTTGCTGTCATCTTTGTTGTAGCCATCTCTTTTTCTCCTTTTTGTGATTGTTTCTATTATTTATGTGCCAATGCTCCATTAATATCCTCAATCATATCAATCACTGCCTGTCTGGAAGCATCTGCGAAATTCTCACTACCGAACTTCTGATATTTTTCCTGTTTATATGCAGCAATAATTCCTCTGGAAGAATTGACGATTGCACCCAGTCCATCTGCATTGAAATAATGTACCAAATCTTCTGCCTTACCGCCCTGTGCACCATAGCCCGGCACCAGAATATAAGTCTTTGGCATTAATTTACGAAGGACTTTACCCATTTTAGGATAGGTTGCACCAACCACGCAGCCCACGTTGCTATATGCACCATCCATGCTTTCCTCTCCCCATTCAGCCACTTTCTTGCCAACCAGTTCATACAATGGTGTGCCATCAACCAGCTGATCCTGAAATTCACCGGAAGAAGGATTTGATGTCTTTACTAATACGAAAATACCCTTATCACATTCATTACAAACCTTCAAAAACGGCTTGATACCATCCGAACCCAAGTATGGATTCACAGTAGCAAAATCTTCATCAAATCCTGCATAGGTCTTACTTCCTACCTGTACTGTTCCTAAATGACCGACTGCATATGCTTCAGAAGTTGAGCCAATATCTCCACGCTTGACATCACCAATCACAATTAAATCCTTGCTTTTGCAGTATTCGACCGTCTTCTTGAATGCTTTCACACCTTCTACACCAAACTGCTCATACATGGCAATCTGAGGTTTTACCGCCGGAATTAAATCACAGGTAGCATCTACAATTGCCTTATTGAATTGCCAGATTGCTTCTGCTGCTCCTTCTAAGGTTTCCCCATATTCTTCAAATGCCTGCTTCTGAATATGCTCCGGCACGTATGATAACATTGGGTCCAATCCTACTACAATCGGCGCCTTCAATGTTTCGATTTTGTTTACTAATTTGCTAATCATTCTCCTGTCCTCCTGGGTATTTGTTACTTTTTTCGCTTCATCTCGGTGTTCGTTGCACGTTCTGCTCCGCATGAACGCACCTCGATTTCGCTTCGCTCCATCTCGGTGTTCGTTGCACTCACATAGTTCCTTGAAAATCCACTCGCTTGCAAGCAATCGGTGGATTTTCTTCGTCACTGCGTTCATGCTATGCGTTCATTGTATCACACCCCTTTTTCTTTGGAAAGAGTTGAATCCAGAATTGGAACAATCGTTTTCCTTCTACATGATTCTCACTATAACCCATCATTCGCTCCGGATGCCATTGCACTCCCAATATCGGCAGTTCTTTATGTACAATCCCTTCGATTACCTGGTCTTCCGCAAACTGAATTGCTTCTAAACCCTGTCCCAATTGATCAATTCCCTGATGATGTGCGCTATTCACCGGGAATCGCAAGCCATACAATTGTTCCAGTACAGTTCCCCTCTTTGCAATGGTCATATGATATTGGTCTGACTCTTGATAACAATGGGCATGGGCAGTAGGCAGATGTTGCTGAATCGTACCACCAAAAAATACATTGATGATTTGTATTCCTTTGCAGATTCCCAGCACCGGTTTTCCGGCTTTTATATATTCGCCTAACAGCTTAAGCTGTAGCCGGTCCAAGGCTTCATCTATATGAACAGAGCCATGATTCTCCTGTCCAAATATGTCCGGAGCAATGTCTCCACCCCCCGGCAGGATAAGTCCTAAACAGTCGATTGCTTCCTGCCAAGGACAGGCATACACACTAATTCCCTCAACCTGAACCTGCTCCAGTGCCTTTACATAATTCCTAATTTGATCCGGCTTTCCACCAATCAATACCTTAGAATTCATTTTTTCACATCCTTTTCACATACATATTCTGCTAAATTATTCATATGTTGTTTTGGAATTCTCTATGCTTACTTGACATATCTTTTCATACATGGGAATATTTTAATAAAATGATACTTCTCTACCTGAAAGGAACACATACATGAAACCTATACAGACATCTATATGTCCTTCAAATATATCTTCTGACAGCACCGCTTATCACTCACAAACTAATTATTATAAAGAACGTGCCAAGCAACTACACTTTTCCATCCCGGTAATTGATGCACACAACGATTTAGCCGGAGAACTTCTTCTCCGCCATCAACATGGCGAACGGGATGTGATACGCAGACTGTATCTGCCCCATTGGAAAGCATCCGGTTTTCAATTAATCGTTTCCTCTATTTATATTGAAAATGCCATCTTCTATCCGGAGGCAGAGTCCGCCCCAACGAATCCATTTTCTCAATCCCCTTCGGCAATATCTCAATCCACGCAAAAGAACTGGAACGAATATTGGACAAAAGGAGCTCTATACTGGGAACAGGGATTTCTCAACACATTGGCACAAATCAAAATACTCAAAGAAGAAATTCAGGGGTTGTCCGAAGAACTATGTCTGGTCACAACCAGAAAAGATTTAGAAGCCGTCAAGAGCAAAGAAAAGATTGGAATTCTTCTGTATATGGAAGGTCTGGACTGTATCGGTTCTGAGCTCGATAAAATACATACCCTGTATCAATTAGGCATCCGGGGTGCCAGTCTGACATGGAGCCGTCCGAATCTATTGGCAACCGGTTGTTGTACTGCCACCAGATTCCAAGACATCCCGGGGCAAATTACCCCTTTGGGGCTTCAGGCAATTCAAGAATTGCATCAGCTTGGAATGTTCTTGGATATCAGTCACCTGAACAACGAAGGGTGGGAGCAGGTAAATAACCTTTTTCAAAAGCAGGTCAAAGAACAGGAAACCTCTTGTACTCCATTTCTCCCTTACATAGCTACTCATTCAAATGCCTATTCCGTACATCCCAATTATCGAAATCTGACAGATGCACAAATGCAGGCGTTATCAAACCAAGGTGGCATCATGGGCTTTAATGCCTGTAAATATATTGTAGGTTATTCCGACAGCGATGTAGGAAGCCATTCGATACATTGTCTGGATGCCATGTGCCGTCACATTGAATATGCCGTAAATCTCCTTGGTTCCAATCATGTGGGACTCGGTTTTGATTTATGTGATTCCTATACCAGAGGGAAGTATAAGAAGGACGATATAGAACCAGAAGATTGTCTGGAGAATCATAAAAAAGCACTGTTGCTCACCGCCCGTCTGTTGGAACGGGGCATGTCAGAGCAAACAGTGCTTCGAATTCTTGGTCTTAATTGGCTGGAATACTTTGAACTTCTGCTTCGCTAACTGCGTCCAACTTCGGCTGCGGTTTCACACCCTTTAATAATAGGATATAAAAACCTATGGTTGCCGCTAAACCAACCATTGCAATTGCTATCATTATACCGGTGTGTTCCTCCAAAGATTCCGGAAGAATATAACCAATCACGTAACTAAATGAATTAACTGCCATATGCAACAGGATTCCCGGTACAATAGAACCATAGCGATGTGCAATATATCCGAATAACAATCCCAGTAACATGGCATAAATTCCCTGTACAAGATTCATATGATACACGCCAAACAGTACTGCCTGTATGATGAGTGCCGCCTGCCAAGGGAATGCTTTCCCCATCGTCCGCATGGTTAATCCCCGGAAAATCAGTTCTTCACAGATTGGAGCCAGCAGACAGACACAAAGAATCATAAATACAGATTCGTTTTCCAGCCCTTCCATCACAGACATATAGGAATCCATGGCTTTCGGAAACAGAGGAAGCATGATAGTTAATGCCAAAGAAAGTGTCACCTGTACCGCAAATCCACAACCAATAATTCCACCAATTCTTTGTGGCTTTAACACCTGCTTCCATGCACCCGTCTGCTTCTTACGACAGTACATCAACCAGTACCACAGTCCAAAAATAACCAGATAGCCAATATATGTTACAAACATAACAATTGCATATGGTGTACCACTTAGAAATCCCTCTATTAGGTCATCATAAACAATCTCTGCTCCGGTTTGACTTGCCTGCATTTCTGCAATAAAAGAGTAAATAAACATACCGACACCAGATACCAGAATCTGCCACAAGAAAACTGTCACCATCGGTGTTAAGCCCAACATAAACCAACCAAACTTCTTCCAAAACTTCATAATACATGCCTCCCTAGCTTTTCTTAATTTTGTATTCATAATTTCATTTTCACTATTACTTTTACTACTTTTTAATCTCTAGTTTATAACTTGTAATTGAATATGTCATAATCAGTACCATCCATATTATTCCAATGCATATAACCGGAAAGATTCCTGTCTGAAACATGAACTGTGCAATGAGTGCGAGCAGCCATACGCCCATACAGGTATAATTGGTCACCTTAAATGCCTGATAACCGGCTTTATAAATCATCAGTTTTTGTGCTTCATCGCAACTATTCACCCAAACTTCCTGGAATTTCACATCGAATATATTTCCCTGCTTTTCCGGATTTAATTGTTTTTCCAAATCTACTGTCTGCTTCTGCAATACCATCTCTATGACAAAACTGACTATAAAAAGTACGATTGCACCATTACCTATTATATCCTGCATCAGCTTGCTCAGTTCATCAGTTTCCGCCAGACAAATACAGACGGAGAAGAAGACAAAGTTCAAAACCTGCATTGCATTTGTCAGAATCATAGGAACATTCAGTTTCTTTTCAATTTGTTCAATTACTTCCTCATCCTCTCCATCCCAAGTCGCTGCCTGCTTTTTACTTATTTTAATATAAATGGAGCCAACAACCGCCTGCGTCAGATTTAATATCAAAAACAGAATTGGAACCACATAGGACATTATAATTTTCACTTGGAGAATAAACATTTGCATATCAGGTATACTGTTTTGGATGATACGGGAAATTATACCAAACAGAAACCCTAAAACCAAACTGACTGCTAACGATGCAATAAAGCCTACCATAATTTTTTTATTCTTTTTATCACTCATTCTCCTGTTCCTCCTCATATTGAAAAATGTCCTCTACCTGTGCTTGACAAACTTTAGCAATTCTAAGTGCTAACGATACGGATGGAGAATAGTCCCCCCGTTCAATCTGACTTATAGTCTGTCTGGAAGTCCCAACCAAAGCACCCATTTCCTGCTGATTCACACCCAATCTGGCACGGTATTCTTTTAAACGATTATACAATGGCAATTTCCATCATCTCCTATTCTCTATCTGACAACTTTGATATTCAATTTGACAAGTTTCAATTTCATTTTGACAGCTTTCTTTGTCATTCCATCATAGCCACATTATACATATGACAAGAATAGTTGTCAACACCTTTTTTTAATCCTTGTCGGACTTTTGCAACAAAAAGGCGTCAGAGTTCAAACTCCAACGCCATGTTATAGAATCCCGAAAAATTTATTCTACCTTACTAATTGCCAAAAGATTTCTTGAAACTTCATTCACCTGATGGAATGAAGTTTCTACTTCGCCTGTTACTCCCTTCTGGGTTTCAGATTCCTGTACAATTTGATTTGCCTGATTCAAAGTATTTTCCAATAGTTCCTGCATTTGCTTTATCATCTGCAATACCTGTTCACTATGTTCAACCGTATCTTCACTGGACGCAGCAACCATACGTGCCTTATCACCAGACTCTGCCTGCAATTTCCCCAGACTTTGTGCTTCATCTTCTGCAGCATGCAATTTTTCAATTCCTTCTGTTATATTATCCAGATTTTCCTTATTAGCAACTCGCACTTCCTGTAGCAGGGCAAAGATTTTATTTATAATATTCGAAATTGAGTCACTTGCATTCTTAGAATCCTCTGCCAATTCCTTGACCTGTTCTGCAACAACACTAAATCCTCTTCCCATTTCTCCTGCCCTTGCCGCCTCAATGGAAGCATTCAAGGCTAGCAGGTTCGTCTGACTGGTAATCTTTGCAATGGTGGTTGCAAATTCTGACACTTCTTTCATGCCTTCCTCCAGACTGGTAATAGATTGCTCTGTCTGATATGCCGATTGCTCGATTACCTGCATATCTCCGGTTGTCTTTTCCATCAATTCAATATAACCCTGCATTTTCTCTGTTGTTTCCTGAGAAATTGCCATCATTTGTTCCGTATTTTCCACAATCACATCAACCGTCTGATTCAGTTCTCCCATAGAAGTACAGACGGAATCCGCAAAGTGAATTTTTTGTCATAATAGAAAATACTGAACACCATAGCCAATGCATAGGTCATATAAATACCAATGGTGGAATCTGTCGCCATCAGTGCCACCAAGCAGCCAAGAGCAATAGTTGTAACGTATTTCATTGCACCAATTGGTGCGTGCAGCTTGTAAGCAAGCGTCGGTCCCATGGTAACCACAAGAGCAACTACCGTCATTATAATCAGACTCTGAATCTTAGACTGAAAAATCCCTACCAGTGACAGTATTATCAAAAGCGGAAATACTATTATCAACCATCTCAATACTGTTACTGCCGTTTTTGTAACCCTTTCGTCATTCTCACAAAAAATATTTTCTTCCATCATTTGTATCCCTCATTTCTTTCATTATTTACAAACCCACAGTATCCCTATAAAGCAAACACAATCTTGCCCCGACAGATTGTCTTTACAACTCTTCCCTTCAACAGTTTTCCGGCAAAAGGAGTATTCTTTCCCTTAGATGCAAATTCATTCACGTCCACTTCATATTCCATATCCGGATTGAAGATTACAATATCTGCCAGCTTACCGGCTTCAATACTTCCTCGTTCCTCCTCAATGCCGATTACCTTTGCCGGATTCCAGCTCATCTTCTCTGCCATCTGCATCGGCGTCAGAATTCCGGTTGCAACCAAAGCGGTATAAGTCAGAGAGGCACTGGTTTCCAAGCCAACAATACCGAAGGGCGCTTCCAGAAAGCCCTTTGCTTTTTCTTCTGCACTATGAGGTGCATGATCCGTTGAAATGACTTCCATTGTCCCATCCTGCAAGCCCCGGATTAAGGCTTGTACATCTGCTTCACTTCGAAGAGGCGGATTCATTTTATAATTTGAATCCTCACAATCAATATCTGCATCACATAAGGTAAAATGATGCGGACATACTTCTGCAGTAACCGAAATTCCCATCTTTTTTGCCATTCGTACCAATTCTACACTGCCTGCTGTGGAACAATGGCAAAGATGAAGCTTTGTTCCACAATCATTTGCCAGAAAAATATCTCTGGCCGTAATGATATCCTCCACTGAATTCGTAATTCCCGGCACGCCAAATCTCTTTGATGCAATTCCTTCATTCAACACACCGCCACGTACCAGTGCCTTATCTTCGCAGTGTGCCATAACAACTGCTCCAAGTTCTGCCGCCTGCTTCATGGCTTCTGCATACAAGGTAACATCCATCACACTTTTACCATCTTCCGAAAACCCAATCGCACCCTGCTCTACCATTGCCTTCATATCTACAAGTTCGGTACCATTCTGACCCTTGGTGACGGCGGATAGCTGTTCCACATGAATTGGTGCTGTACGTTCTGCCTTATTCTGAATATATTCCAAGGTTTCAACGGAATCAACCACAGGCTTCGTATTCGGCATGGCACATACTGTTGTCACACCACCTCTTGCTGCCGCCTTCGCCCCAGTTTCGATATCCTCCTTATAGGTTAAGCCGGGGTCACGAAAATGCACATGCAAATCTACAAAACCGGGCATTATCATACAGCCTTCTGCGTCAATAATTTCGGCTCCTGCCAAGTTACCTCTTGATATTAAATCCATTCCCACCTCAACAATTCGTTCATTTTCAATTGCAATATCCAAAATTGCATCCTGTTTGGTGGCCGGATTAATCACTCTGCCGTTTTTAATATATGTTCTCATTCCTGTCCTCCATATATCTGTTGCTTTCATTCAACACATTTATGACACTCTTCCAAAGAAAAACAGAATACTTCCATTAGAAGTTCCGTCCGTTCCAGCCCCAGTCATTGACACCATGATAGGTGACATAAACAGCCTGCCCCGGAATTCCCAACTCTTCTTCATAAATCTTGCAGATTTCTCCTGTCATCTTTTCATATGCGGAAGACGTTGCATTACCAAATAAACTTACAGATACATAAGCTCCCTTCTCCAGCTTATTACCTCCCATATACAAGTCGTAATTATCTTCAATTCCAACCATCAAGAAAGATTCCGGTTTATTAATAATGGAAACTGCCTTTCCCAATCTGCTTTTAATGTTTTCCTTTTGTTCCGGTGTTACCGGTAATGTTATTTTTGAATCAATAAATGGCATATGAATACGCTCCTTATCCTTTTTCTTCTACTATACAAGTCTATCTCATAAAAAACAAGTTCATTTCCTTTTTTTCTTGAAACTCAACCCTCAAATCATTGACAAATATTAATAAAACGTGTACTTTAAAATTTGTTGGTATATAAATTCTTTTCTTATATATTCTACTAAAAATGTGGCAAGGAGGGTGTAAACATGGATGAAAAAACACTTTTGTATGACCTGGTTTCTGAATACCTAAATCAAAAAAAATTCAGCAAATTAAGAGAGACCTTAGCAAACGAATACCCCGCTGACCTTGCCCAATTATTTACCGATTTCGAAGAAAAGGATGTATTACTGCTTTATCGGTTACTGCCAAAGGAACTGGCTGCTGATACTTTTTCCTACATGGACAGTGACATGCAGGAAAATCTAATCAACGGATTCTCTGACAAAGAATTACGAGAGGTTTTGGATCAGACCTTTATTGATGATACCGTAGACATGATTGAAGAGATGCCGGCAAATGTAGTCAATCGTATTTTACGAAACTGCGATGCCCAGTCCCGGAATGCCATCAATCAGATTCTCAAATATCCGGAAGATAGTGCCGGATCACTGATGACCATTGAATACGTTAATTTAAGCAAAGATTTAACCGTAAAAGAGGCTATCTCCCGTATTCGAAAGGTGGGTCCGAATAAAGAGACCATTTATACCTGTTATGTAACAGAGGCACGAAAACTAATTGGTATTGTATCCGTGAAAGATTTATTAACAGCAACAGATGATACCCATATCTGTGATATCATGGAAACCAACTTGATTTTTGTTGATACCTCAGAGGATAAAGAAGTAGTAGCACACCAATTCCAGAAATACGATATTCTTGCACTTCCTGTTGTGGACGCCGAAGAACGCTTAGTCGGTATTATCACCTTCGATGATGCTATGGACGTTATTCAGGAAGAGAATACAGAAGATATTTCCATCATGGCTGCTATGACACCAAGTGATGATTCGTATTTCAAAACCAGTGTATTTGCACAGGTAAAAAACCGAATCGTCTGGCTTATCATCTTAATGTTAAGCAATGCCATTACAGGTGCCATTATCAATCGGTTTGACGCTGTAATCAGTGCGTTGCCAATTCTGGTTTCCTTTATGCCGATGATTACCGGTACCGGTGGTAACTGTGGTTCCCAGAGTTCCGCCCTGATGATTCGTGGTCTTGCATTAGGTGAAATAAAAACCAGTGATTTTTTAAGAGTTATGTGGAAGGAATTTCGGATAGCCATTGTTGTCAGTGCTATTCTTGCTGTTATCAACGGTGCAAGAATCCTAATCTTCTATCATGACCCGATTCTTGCTATTGTATTGACCCTATCTATCATTGCAACGGTTGTCTTATCCAAGTTAATCGGTTGTTTATTGCCTATTATTGCAAAGGCGATTCATTTAGACCCTGCTGTCATGGCCGGTCCATTAATTACTACAATTGTAGATATTTGTACTACATTGCTTTATTATACAATTGCAATACAGTTTTTTAAGATTTAAGAATTAAGCCCTTTCATTCATTTCAAAAATATGGTACACTTACCATATTGTCAGCAGATATAGTTCATCGGTAGAATGCTAGCTTCCCAAGCTGGAGAGGCGGGTTCGATTCCCGTTATCTGCTTTTCTTTTTCAAAATTTAGTTGACAACAATATTATCTTATGTTATAGTATCACTTGTCGTCAGACATGTGCGCGAGTGGCTCAGTTGGTGGAGCACGACCTTGCCAAGGTCGGGGTCGCGGGTTCGAGTCCCGTCTCGCGCTCTTTTATTTTTTGTGGGAAACCTTGATTTTTCAATGGTTTCCCGTTTTTTATCTGCTGTCTGAATCGGTAGACTACGGTAGACAAAAGGCTTATTTCCTATTCTCCCATAACTCCTCAAATTCCTTTACCGGAATCGGTTTTGAAAAATAATATCCCTGTGAGACATCACAGCCATTATCATACAGAAAATCTGCCATTTCCTTTGTCTCCACTCCTTCTGCCACAATATCCAGTCCTAAATCATTCGTCATAGAGATTACATGGGATACAATGGTTTTTCCATTCTCATTTTCCAGACATTCATCTAAGAAAAACCGATCCATCTTTAATACATCAAAAGGTGTATCCTTCAACATGCTTAATGAGGAATAACCGGAACCAAAGTCGTCCATCATTAAAGTAAAACCGGCATCCTTGAACCCATTGGCGTAAGCGATAGTTTCTTCACTTTCTGTGGTTTCCGTGATTTCCAGTTCTAACAGTTCAATCGGTATCTGATAGGTATCCACCAGATTTTTAATATAACCTACTGCATCAAACTTCTTTAAATAGGTTCTGGATACATTTACAGAAATCGGCACCGGTGTTTTTCCCGCATCTATCCAGTGTCGGATAATCTTACAAACTTCTTCCCACATATACTGGTCCAGCTTCAAAATAAAACCATTCTCCTCAAATACCGGAATGAACTCAGCCGGTGACTTTATCTTTCCATCAGTTCCAATCCACCGAACCAATGCTTCTGCTCCTACTATCATAGCCCTATACTTATCATAGCGGTATTTCGGTTGCAGATAAACCTGAAATTCCCTGTTCTTCAAAGCTTCATCTTCCAGTTCCTCTATCGCTGCAGATGTAATTACATTGTTTTTCTGTGTATCTTCATAGAAGACAGCTCTTTTTATAACGGATGTCTTACTTATAACTCTTGCCAGCCCTGCTTCATCCCCATGCTTTCGGAATTCCTTTGTCGTTCCGGGTGCTATACTTACACCATATGACATATTAAATCGTACATCGCCACATCGATGCAAACGTGCATCAATGGTATCAATGAATTCCAGAATCTCCTCTTTGCTATTATATAATGTTACAATCTGGAATAAATCCGCAGACAATCGGCTGTAAATGTGTTCTTCATCACACATCACCTTCAAGGTATCTAATATATACTGTAGAATCTCATCGCCTTTATCACTTCCGTAGGTTTCATTAATATACCGGAATTTGCGAATATCAAATTGAATAAAAGCATACTGCCTCTCCGGTGCTTTTGCCATAAATCGGGCAATTCGATTGATAAAGATAGCCGGATTCTTATCATTGGTAAATGTTCTGAGAATTTCTCTATCTTCCAGTTCTTTTCCCCGAAGTGCTTTTACCTTTCCAACATATGACTGAATCAAGCCTTTCTCATTTAAATCCAGGTAACAGACAATTGAAACCAGTTCAACCGGGTATTCCTCACTATTCACATGAACTTCAGCCGATAATTCCCGCATATGTATCGGCTCTTTTGTTCCCTGCTTCAACCGTTCATACAAGTTAATGATCTTTCCCTGATCCTCCGATTCTACCCAGCCGCCATTATACATCTCTAACAAAAAATTCTGACTTTTCATAACTGGTTTCGGTATGTATGGATTCTCTTCTATATAATGGAAGCCAGTGACTAAATTTTCATAAAAGTAAATAACATCTAAATGCTCCGCCCGGATTCTTGGAATATTCAACATTTCATTGCGATTCATATCTTGCTTCAAACCATCACCCTCTTACCTGTTCTCCATATACCTGATTATATAGAGAAAAACAGGTATATATTATCCTTTCCTATATACCTGTTTCTGCCTATCAATCTGATAACTGAATTATACCATATTTATCCAGAATTTACACTATTTAATTATTTGATTTTATTTATTTTAAGTAAGAAACACTTGCTATCTGATTTCTTTTTTTCCACCCATATATGGCTGCAATGCTTCCGGAATTCTTACACTTCCGTCTGCCTGCAAATTATTCTCTAAAAATGCAATCAACATTCTAGGCGGTGCTACCACTGTGTTATTCAAAGTATGAGCCAAATATTTTTCTCCATTTTCCCCTTTTACACGAATTCGTAACCGTCTTGCCTGTGCATCTCCAAGGTTTGAACAACTTCCTACTTCAAAATATTTCTTCTGACGTGGAGACCATGCTTCTACATCAATGGATTTCACCTTCAAGTCTGCCAAATCACCGGAACAACACTCCAAGGTTCGAACCGGAATATCCAAAGAGCGGAATAAATCAACGGTATTCTGCCATAACTTATCGAACCACATTGGGCTTTCTTCCGGCTTACAGATTACAATCATTTCCTGCTTTTCAAACTGATGAATCCGATAAACACCACGTTCCTCTAAACCATGAGCTCCCTTTTCCTTACGGAAACATGGCGAATAACTGGTTAAGGTTTGCGGCAACTGTTCCTCCGGAATCATGGTATCAATAAACTTACCAATCATAGAATGCTCACTGGTACCGATTAAGTACAAGTCTTCTCCTTCAATCTTGTACATCATGGCATCCATTTCCGCAAAACTCATAACACCGGTGACCACATCACTACGAATCATAAACGGCGGTACACAGTAGGTAAATCCTCTGTCAATCATAAAATCTCTTGCATAAGAAATGACTGCCGAATGCAATCTGGCAATATCACCCATTAAGTAATAGAAGCCATTGCCTGCTACCCGACGGGCTGCATCTAAGTCAATGCCGTTAAATTTCTCCATGATTTCTGTGTGATACGGAACTTCAAAATCCGGCACAACAGGTTCACCATATCTTTGAACTTCAACATTTTCACTATCATCTTTACCGATTGGAACAGAAGGGTCAATAATATTCGGAATTATCATCATAATCTTTTTGATTTTTTCCTGTAATTCCGTTTCTTTTTGCTCCAGCTCTGCCAGGTGCTCAGCCGCTTGAGTTACCTGCTTCTTAATCTCTTCCGCTTCTTCCTTCTTACCCTGTGCCATTAAAGCACCAATCTGCTTGGATATCTTATTCCGATTTGCACGAAGGTCATCTGCCTCCTGCTGAGTCTTACGGCTCTCAGCATCTAACTCAATCACTTCATCTACCAACGGAAGTTTACTGTCCTGAAATTTATTCTTGATATTCTGTTTTACAACATCCGGATTTTCTCTTAGAAACTTAATGTCTAACATAATTTCCTCCTGCCCACTGAAATCTTTTCTATGGTATTCTTATAATTTCTATAACTCATTCAGTTTATACCATTTTCTCTATCTTTGCAAGACACACCTTTACCATATTAGAGCAGTTGCGCCATATGTAAGTCCAGCTCCAAACCCGGATAATATCAACTTTTCTCCCCGTTTCAATTCTCCGGCTTTATTCAACTCATCTAGCAAAACCGGAATGCTGGCAGAAGACATATTCCCATACTTTTGCAGATTCATTGGGAATTTCTCCTCCGGTTCTCCCAGACGCTTTGCAATAGACTGAATGATTCTTGCATTTGCCTGATGTAATACAAAATGATCTACTTCCGAAATATCCCATCCTGCTTTTACCAGTACCTTTTGAATACTTTCCGGAACCTGGCTCACTGCAAAACGGAATACTTCCTGTCCATTCATCTCTAAGAAACCACTGCCTTGAGAAACTTCCTCATCTGCTTTCTCGCAAAATGGATTCTGTACCGGTCTTTCATATCGGTATAATACCATTCCTTTTTTGCCATTGGCACCCTGCTCCATTGCTACGACACCTGTATCTGCCTGTTCTACAAATGCAGCTCCGGCTCCGTCACCAAATAAGATACAGGAAGAACGGTCATTCCAATCTACAATCTTTGTTAATACTTCTGCTCCTACAATCAAAGCATTCTTATACATACCACATTCAATATATGCAGTAGCCGAATTCAACGCAAATAAAAAGCCGGCACAGGCAGCATTCACATCATATGCCGTTGCATTATCTGCTCCGATTTCTGCCTGAATCTGACATGCAAGGCATGGAAATGTACAATCCGGTGATACAGTTGCTGCCAGTATCAAATCCACATCTTCCGGTTTTTTACCGGCATCCTCCAATGCCTTTATACATGCTTCTGCAGCTAATGAAGTCGTTGTTTCTGTTGTTGCAGCATGTCGGCTTCCAATTCCGGTTCGTTCCCGTATCCATGTGTCAGATGTATCCAAAAAGCCTTCCAAATCACTGTTCGTAACAACGTGTGCCGGTGTAGCACTTCCTGTCCCAATTATTCTTGTTGCCATTTTTTAATTCCTTTCTTCCTCTTTTGTCTTTTTCACAAGACCTAGCCTTAAGAGCTATTCACTACTTTTTTCTTAACCATAGCAAGTAGTATAAAAAACCACTTATCGCAAACTTACAAAAGCAGCAAAACCAAATTGGCTTTGCTGCTTTTTATTTAATATTATTCTAATATATTTCTATTTTTTTGTCCAGTTTCTTAACAAAATGTTTAAAATTGTCTATGAATGCTTAAAATCAACCTCCGGCATCAATTCCTCATTCATTTTAGACAGCACACGGTCAAAAGCTTCTACATCCTCTTTTGAACAGGTGGTTTTTACCCGTTCCAGTACCGTATCCACATAACTTTTACTAATATTATAATATTTATAATATTTATCCGTTACACGCAGATGATATTCCCGCTTGTCCGTTTCTGACTGTACCTTTTCGATGTAGCCTTTTTGAATCAGACTATTCACCCGATAGGTAGCATTTGGTGCTGATACATTAATAAAACTAGCAAACTCATTAATGGTAGGATTATCCAAAGCACCAATTATCTCGGCACAAAAAGCTTCAATCGTTGTCAGACTCAATTCACGGTCCGGAGCCTGTGCAAACACATTTTGATAATAACGAATCTTGAACTTTTTATATACTTCTGAAAATGATTCTTCTAGCATGTTCTACTCATCCTCACCTATTACAAAGGACAATTCAGCCTGTGCAGCCACCTTATCGCCTACCTTTGCCACAGCCTTGCCGAAGCCAATAGGTCCTCTTCGATTAATAATTTCGCATTCCAGTGTCAGAACATCTCCCGGCACTACCTGTTTCTTAAATCTGGCATTCTTAATTCCACCAAAGAAGGCAATCTTACCTTTGTTTTCTTCTTCACAAAGAATGGCAACTGCTCCAACCTGTGCCAGTGCTTCAATAATCAGAACTCCCGGCATAACATGTTTTTGTGGAAAATGTCCACAGAAAAACAGTTCATTTACAGATACACATTTGATACCCTTTGCACTTTTACCCGGTTCACATTCTACAATCTTATCCACTAACTGAAATGGATAGCGATGGGGAATAATTTCCTGAATCTGATTCGAATCAAAAATTACAGTTTCATTGGATTCCATAATTACGCCTCCCATCTCTTAAACGCAACTGTTGCATTATGTCCACCAAAACCTAATGAGTTCGACAATGCAACATCAACTTGAACCTTTCTTCCTTCATTCGGAACAATGTCCAAATCGCATTCTTCATCCGGCACCTGATAATGAATGGTTGCCGGTATGAATCCATCCTTCAACGCCAAGGTTGTGAAGATTGCTTCAATCGCACCACTGGCACCTAACAAGTGTCCTGTCATAGATTTCGTTGAACTTACCATTAACTTATATGCATGCTCACCAAAAGCAGCCTTAATAGCCTTGGTCTCTCCAGCATCATTCAGATGTGTCGATGTACCATGTGCATTAATATATCCAACCTGTTCCGGTGCAATTCCTGCATCTTCCATCGCCAGCTGCATGCTGGCAGTACCGCCTGCTCCGGTTGGGTCCGGTGCGGTAATATGATATGCATCACAGCTTGCACCATAACCGATTATCTCGCCATATATCTTTGCTCCACGTGCCTTTGCATGCTCCAATTCTTCTAATACCAAAATCGCTGCACCTTCTCCCATGACAAAGCCACTACGCTCTTTATCAAATGGAATAGAAGCACGATTCACATCCTCAGTGGTATTCAAAGCCTTCATAGCAGTAAAACCGCCTACACCCATATTACAGATACAAGCCTCAGCACCACCACACAGCATAACATCGGTATATCCATCCCGAATATAATGGAAGGATTCACCAATAGCATTGTTACCGGAGGCACAAGCTGTTACAACACAGGTACATACCCCTTTAAATCCTGTCTCAATAGCAATCTGACCTGCTGCCATATTTGCAATGGACATCGGAATAAAGAATGGTGAAATCTTTTCAAATCCACGATTCATTCCTCGCTCATGTTCGCTTTCAATCGTCTTTAAACCACCGATACCAGCAGAAACGATTGTACCGCAACGAACCGGATTTTCCTGTTCCATGTCCAAGCCACTGTCTGCAAATGCTTCCTTTGCAGCAATCATAGCAAACTGGGTATAACGATCCATACGCTTTGCTTCTTTTTTATCCAGATAATCCTCAGGTTGATAATCCTTTACTTCACCAGCAATTTTCACCTGAAAATCTGTAGTGTCAATCTGTGTAATGCGGTTAATGCCACATACACCCTTCTTAACATTTTCCCATGTCTCACTGGTATTATGACCTAATGGATTAATGGTTCCCAAACCAGTAATTACAACTCTTCTCTTCATTCATTCTCTCCTTCTTATGCTTGTATTCTGCTGACTTATCAACTTCTAAAGCTTCTGTTCCATGATTACATTGCCATTCCGCCATCCACATGCAATACCTGTCCGGTAATGTAAGACGCCTGATCGGATACCAGGAATACAACTGCATTTGCCACATCCTCCGGCTGCCCCATTCTGGCAAGAGGAATTTCCTTTGCCATCTGTTCTTTTACTGCTTCCGGCAAAGAATCTGTCATATCTGTTGTAATAAAGCCGGGTGCAACTGCATTTGCTGTTACATTTCTGGACCCTAATTCCTTTGCCAATGACTTGGTCATACCAATCACTCCGGCTTTACTTGCTGCATAATTTACCTGTCCGGCATTTCCCATAACACCAACAACACTGCTGATTGTTACGATTCTGCCATATCGCTTCTTCATCATCAGCTTAGAAGCAGCACGCATACAGTAAAATGCGCCTCTTAGATTCGTATCAATTACCTGATTGAAATCATCATCTGACATCCGCATCACCAGACCATCTCTGGTTATACCGGCATTGTTTACAAGAATTTCAACCGTTCCGGTTATCTTTAATGCTTCTGCAAATAAATTCTCTACGTCCTCTTTTACAGCAACATCTGCCTGAATGGCTACTGCCTGCACACCATATTCTTTACACATTGCTACTGTTTCTTCTGCTGCCGCTGCACCCTTTGCATAACAGGTTACGATATTCGCACCTTCCTTTGCTAATGCAATACAGATAGCTCTTCCAATACCACGGCTGCCTCCGGTTACAATGGCGGTCTTATTCTCCAACTTCATCTTTACCTCCTATGCCAATGCTTCTACCAAAGCATCTACATCCTCTACCTTTTCAACTGAATAACAGGTAATTTCCGGACATGTCTTCTTTACAAACTTCGAAAGGGCACTACCCGGTCCAATTTCAACAATAGTATCAATTCCCTGCTCTGCCATATAACGAATGGAATCCTCAACATAAATACTGCTCTGCACCTGTTTCTCTAATAATGCAGGAATGGTTTCTTCCTCTGTCTTTGCACGTCCTATGGTATTGAAGACAACCGGTAACTGCATTTTTCCAAAGGTTTCCTCTGCAAAACGAGCCTTCAAACGATCTCCTGCCGGTTTCATTAATGATGTATGGAACGGTCCACTTACATTCAGTGGCAGACATCTTCTGGCTCCGGCTTCCATCAATAATTCAATGGCACGATCTACCGGCTCCTTGTCACCGGAAATAACAATCTGTCCCGGACAATTATAATTGGTAGGCTCTACAACATTGAAGGTCTGATCCTTGAATTCCTCATGTGCCTTTGCACAACAATCCTGTACCACACTACGGTCCAGATTCAGTACAGCTGCCATCTTACATTCCCGGTCTACCACTGCTTCTGCCATTGCCTGTCCACGAAATGCAACCAGAGAAATTACCTGTTGGTCTTCAAATACTCCTGCTGCATGAAGTGCCGAATATTCACCAAGGCTTAAGCCTGCTGCCATCTCAGGAACAATTCCCTTACTCTTCAATACCTTTGTAACACCTACTGCAAATGCTACCATACATGGCTGTGTATACTTTGTTGTATTTAACATCTCTGCCGGTCCGTTAAAACAACAATCCTTCACATCAAATCCTACATTTGTATTATCCATGACCTGACGAAATTCCGGGTAAGCCTCATAAAAATCCTTACCCATTCCTACTGACTGACTGCCCTGTCCGGCATACATAAATGCTAACTTCATGAACCTTTCCTCCATATCTTTTCTTACAGTTCTACTTGTTTCAATTGTTCTAACTCTTTCTTGGCATCCTCATATAAATTCTCTAAAATCACAGATAAAGGCTGGATTTCCTTCAACTGTCCACATACCTGACCTGCCATAACAGAACCATTTTTTACATCGCCTTCTAAAACTGCACGGCGGAGTCCGCCTAATGTAAACTGTTCTAATTCTTCTCTTGTACCACCACTTCGTTCTACCTTTATGTACTCTCTTGCCATATCATTTTTCAGAATACGAACCGGAGCATCTAACGAACGACCGGTTACAGTTGTACTGTTATCTCTTGCCTTAATCAAGGCTAATTTATAATTCTCATGGATTGGACATTCCTCACTTACCAGAAGACAGGTACCAACCTGTACACCACAGGCACCTAATGCCATTGCTGCCACAAACTGTTTGCCACTGGCAATACCCCCGGCTGCAATGACCGGAATGTTTACCTTCTCAATTACCTGCGGAACTAAAGTCATGGTTGTCATATCGCCAACGTGTCCACCACTTTCGCCACCTTCAGCTATGACAGCATCTGCACCAAGCTGCTCCACCTTTCTGGCCAAAGCTGTGCTGGCTACTACCGGAATAATCTTACTGCCGGCATCCTTCCACATTCCCATGTACTTACCCGGAGTACCTGCACCGGTGGTAATAATTCCGATTTTCTCATCTGCCAATAACTGTGCAATATTGTCTACATCCGGATTCATCAGCATAAGATTTACACCAAATGGCTTATCTGTGAGCTTTCTGCATTCTGCAATTTCTTTTTCCAATGCTTCTGCATTCATACCGCCGGAAGCAATCAAGCCCAATGCACCTGCATTGGATACCTGTGCTGCAAATTTACCGGTTGCAATATTTGCCATACCACCTTGAATAATCGGGTACTTAATGTTTAACATTTCATTTAATTTCATGCCTGATTCTCCTTCTTTGCCGCTTCAATAATTGCTGCATCCATGTAGCGGAACTTATCGTAACGGTTCTTTGCCAATTCATTTGGTGACATCTTCTTGTACTTTGCAAGCTCCAGCATTAACAAAGCATCAATTTCCCGATATACCTTGTTTGGATTCTGCTGAATACCACCCAACGGCTCTTTAATAATTCCATCAATCACATTGTAATGTTTTAAGTCCTGTGCAGTCAGCTTCATCAAGTCACAAGCCTCTGCACTCCGGTTCGAATCCTTCCATAATATAGAAGCAAACCCTTCCGGTGATAATACAGAATACACCGCATGCTCCAGCATATAAACACTGTTAGCAACACCAATTGCCAAAGCACCTCCACTGCTTCCCTCGCCGGTTACAATAGCAATAATCGGAACCTTTAACGAACTCATCTCAGCCAGATTCCTTGCAATTGCATTTGCCTGTCCATGTTCCTCGGCTTCCAGCCCCGGATATGCACCCGGCGTATCAATAAAGGTAATAATCGGCCGTCCGAATTTCTCTGCCTGCTTCATCATACGAAGTGCTTTCCGATATCCTTCCGGTTCCGGCATACCAAAATTAAATTCCATATTCTCATTGATATTTCTTCCCTTACGATGACCAAGAACGGTAACCGGTGTACCATGAAAGCTGGCAATACCACCATAGATACTCTTATCTTCTTTGCTTAAGAAGTCACCTCTTTGAATAAAGAAATCATCAAACAATGCATTAATATAATCATCTACCTTTGGTCGTTTAATGCTTCTTGCCAAATATACTTTATCTGCCGGCGTCAGATTTTCACATTGACGCAACAGTTTCTTCTTTTCGGATTTTAATTCTTTTACTCTTACATCTGCCGCATAATCATCGGTTTTTGCTGATAATTCTTCGATTTCCGTATCAATTGCCCGAAGCTTTTCGTCTATTTCACGCATCATAATGACCACCTCTTTCTCTCATGAAGCTTCAAAATCTGACCAACCACTTCCCGCATTTCATTCCTTGGCACTATCTGGTCAACAAAACCATGGCTTTCCAGATATTCCGCCCGCTGAAAGCCTTCCGGCAATTTCTGTCCGATTGTCTGTTCAATTACTCGAGGACCGGCAAATCCGATTAACGCCCCCGGCTCTGCTAATGTAATATCACCTAACGTTGCAAAGCTGGCACTTACACCACCCGTAGTCGGATGAGTGAGACATACCACATATAAGCCTCCATGCTCGCTAAAACGCTGAACTGCCGCACTGGTTTTTGCCATCTGCATTAAGGAAAGGATTCCCTCCTGCATTCTGGCACCACCACTGGCGGTAAACATAACAACCGGTAATTTATTCTTATCTGCCACTTCAAAGGCATACGTTACTTTCTCTCCTAAAGCGATACCCATGCTTCCCATCAGGAACTCACTTCCCATAACTGCAATCATCGCTTTCTGACCCATTATTTCACCAACACCAATGAGAACACCTTCTTCCAAACCGGTCTTCTCCTGTAATTTTGTTATCTTTTCTTCATAATCCGGATAATCCAGTGGATTTACAAACGGCACCTTACACTTAAGCTTTCTGAATGTACCGGGATCCACCATACTTCTGACACGACGGGCTGCAGAAATCTTATTGTGAGCTCCACACTCCGGACACACGCATAAATTCTTTTTCATTAAACCAGCCGGGATTTCCTTTTTACATGAGGAACAGGTAATCATTTCTACCACACCATCCTCTGTTTTCGGCTTCTCCGACTTTTCCTTTACCACTGCCGGCTCAAAATCATCATTCAATTCTGCCGCTTCTTTTTCAGAATGTTTTAAAACAGTTGCATATTTTGCTAATTCTGCTTTTGTCTTACCTAACAAACCCATTTTCATCACTCCACTTCTAAGATAGCCATAAAAGAAACAGGCATACACAAATCCCTGATATGTACGCGATTCATATATACCTGTCTTTCTCAGCTAATAGCGTTACAATTACTCCTGATGAGCAGTAACGTAGTCTACTAAATCCTTAACTGTCTTCATATTTGGAAGATCTTCGTCTGCAATAGCAACACCAGTTTCTTCTTCAATAGCCATACCTAATTCTACAGCGTCTAAGGAATCTGCACCTAAATCATCTGTTAATGATGCTTCTAATGTGATCTTATCCTCATCACAGCTTAAAGTATCAGCAATAACCTTTTTGATTGTTTCGAACATAGTAGTTTCTCCTTTTCCATTACTTCCATTTTTTTAGTTAAATTTTTTTAATTTTCTAACCAAGTATATTGTAGCAAGTATTCCCTGTTTGTCAACTGATTTATTCATTTTTTTTCAAGTTTTTTCCTTTATTTTTCCTGTTCTTTTTCGTTTTCTTTTTGTTCATAAAAAGTTCAAATTTGCTTCAATATTTTAATGAAATACCACTTGACATTTTCTGTATAACAATTTACCATAGAAAAAGGTACGTAGTTTTGAAAACTACATGTAAAATTTTGTCAAACTATTTTTTCTAGACAAAAAAACAATTTCATTTGATTATTCTGACAATATATATAAAGAAAAGATAAGAAAGGGTATGAATATGAGCAATTCACAATTACAACCGGAAACCGGAATTGCCGGCAAGTTTATTTCAACTTCTAAGGATGAAAATGGTGTATTAAACGGCATCGCCTTTCACAATGATGAGCATTTTAATTTTGCCTATGACGTAGTAGATGTTTTAGGCCGTACAAAGCCTGACAAATTAGCAATGCTTCATATTTCCAGTGATGGAAAAGAACGCCGGATTACATTCCGGGATATGATGGTTTATTCCAACAAGGCAGCCAACTATTTTCGCTATCTGGGCATTAAACGCGGCGACCGTGTTATGCTGGTATTAAAACGTCACTACCAATTCTGGTTTACAATTCTTGCCCTTCATAAGATTGGTGCCATTGCAATTCCTGCTACGAATCTGCTTGTTAAGAAGGATTTCGAATATCGGTTTAAGGCCGGAAAGATTAATGCGGTTCTTTGCACTTCTGATGGAAAGGTAGCCCAGGAAGTGGAAAAAGCCTCCAGAACCTATGACGGTTTGAAGGCAAAGATTATGGTTGGTTCTACCACTCTGAAGGGATGGAGCAACTTCAATCGAGATATCCGGTTCTTCTCTTCTGATTTTAAGAAGCCTTCTCAAGTTCCGGGTGGTGATGATCCAATGCTTATGTTCTTCACCTCCGGTACGACTTCGTATCCAAAGATTGCGGCACACAGCTATAAATATGCGTTAGGACATTACATTACTGCAAAATACTGGCAGCAGGTAGATCCGGATGGTATTCATTTTACTATCAGTGACACCGGATGGGGCAAAGCTCTTTGGGGCAAGTTATATGGTCAATGGCTCTGCGAAGCGGCTGTCTTTACCTATGACTTTGACGAATTTTATGCCAGTGAAGTATTGAAAATGATTCAAAAATATAAGATTACTACATTCTGTGCTCCACCAACTGTTTATCGGGTAATGGTTCACATGAAGCTGGATAAGTTCGACTTATCTTCCTTACAGAATGTTACGACTGCCGGGGAAGCATTGAACCCTGAAATATACGAGAAATTCTATAAAGCTACCGGCATGAAGATAATGGAAGGTTTTGGACAGACAGAAACCACGTTAACCATCGGTAATCTGGAAGGCATGGAGCCAAAACCGGGCTCTATGGGAAAACCAAGTCCTCAATATACCGTTCAGGTCATGCGTCCGGATGAAAGTATTTGTGACACAGGGGAAACCGGTGAAATTGTTATCAGCGTGAAGGAACGGGTACCGGAAGGCTTGTTCCTGGGCTACTATTTAGACGAAAAACGGACAGAATCCGTATATTATAATGGGTATTACCATACCGGAGATACCGCTTATATGGACGAGGATGGATATTTATGGTATGTTGGTCGTGTAGATGATGTAATCAAGTCTACTGGCTATCGTGTTGGTCCATTTGAGATTGAAAACGAAATTATGAAGCTGCCATATGTTGTTGAATGTGCCGTAACCTCTGTTCCTGACCCAATGCGCGGTCAGGCTATCAAAGCCAGTGTTGTTTTGACAGAAGACACAGAACCTACAGACGCTTTGAAGAAAGAAATGGTTAAATTCTTTAAATCCAACCTTGCCTCCTATAAGCGTCCAAAGGTAATTGAGTTTGTGAAAGAGCTGCCAAAAACTGTTAGTGGGAAAATCCGTCGTGTAGAAATCAAAGAAAAAGATTGGGCCAAAAACGATAACAATAATTAATATTAAAAGAAGGGTATTCAGGGAGAAGATGTATGAATAACAAAATCGTAATTACCGGTATGGGTGCTGTCACTCCTGTCGGAATTGGTGTAGACAATTATTGGAAAGGATTAATCACCGGTGTACATGGAATCGGACGTATCACTCGTTTTGATACCACAGACCTGCCTGTACAGATTGCTGCTGAGGTAAAAGATTTTGAAGCAACCGATTATATTCCAAAGAAATTAACAAAAGAAATGGACCTTTTCATGCAATACGGTTATGTTGCTGCAGATGAAGCCTTAACCGATGCCGGATTAAATCAGGAACAGCCGGAAGACCGCCCTGTATCTTCAGAGCGAATCGGCGTTGTGGTAGGCACTGCTTTTTCCGGTATTGGAACCATTGCGGAAACCCAGCATGGCATTAGTGCAGGACTGCATTCCAAAGTCAGTCCAAGATTCGTACCGAAAATCATCGGAAATATTGCTGCGGCTCAAATTGCCATTGCAAAGGAATTTCATGGGCCAAGTCTAACAGTAAGTACCGCCTGTTCTTCCGGTGCCGATGCACTTTCTACGGGAATCATGTTACTAAACAGCGGTGAAGCTGATGTGGTGGTATGTGTGGGTGCAGAAGCCGCAACTTCTCCGTTAACAATTATGGGTTTGGCTTCTGCTCATGCCCTGTCTACACGAAATGATTCACCGGAAACAGCCAGCCGACCTTTCGATGCTACCAGAGACGGATTTGTTATGGGCGAAGGTGGCGGATGTATTATCATTGAAACAGAGGAGCATGCCAAGAAACGAAATGCTCATATCCATGCCTCCATCATCGGCTGGGCAAACAGTACAGACGGTTATCACGTAACCTCTCCTCATCCGGATGGAATTGGTGCAGTTTTCTGTATGCGGCATTGTATTGAAAAAGCCGGCATCTCCATCGAGGATGTAGATTATATTAATACCCATGGAACCTCAACACCAAAGGGTGATATTATTGAAACTAAGGCAATTAAGACATTATTTGGAGAGCATGCTTCTAAGCTTGCAATCTCTTCTACCAAGGGTTCTACCGGTCATATGATGGGAGCAGGCGGAATCACGGAAACCATTGCCTGTGTAAAAGCCATTCAGGAGGGAATTGTTCCTCCGACTCTGAATCTGGAAACACCGGACCCGGAATGCGATTTAGATTATGTTCCAAATACAGCGAGAAAACAAACTGTAAATATTGCAATGTCCAATGCATTCGGATTCGGCGGTCAAAATTCCAGCATTTTATTGCAAAAATATATTTAATACCGGTTCTTAAACATATATATTATTAGCCTGCTCTCAAAACCAACTCACAATCGTTTAGGGCAGGCTAAGCTTTTAACACTACTTCAAATGATTTAGTTTTAGACCGTACGCAATTGAAATTCCTGTATTTTAACAGAAATTGCTTCCACTGACTGTCGCATAATTTCCGCCTGGTCATCTAACATTTCTGCTAATTCAGAATCATTTTGAACAACTTGAGCCATATCAGAAATACCCTTTTCAAAATTCTGCATTTCCATAAGTTGAGCATCCGAAACTTCAGATGTAGCCTCAACCTTTTCCTGAATAGACTGTATTTGTTCGAAAATCTGAGAAACCACATCCCCCATATTTTGAATTTCCATCATTCCCGTTTGTACCATTCCCATACAATCTTGTATATACTTTTTTGATTTTCCCGTAACAATCATTATTTTTGCAGACAATTTTCTAATTTCTTCGGCCACCACAACAAAACCTCTACCTGCTTCTCCGGCTCGTGCTGCTTCAATAGTCGCATTTAAGGACAATAAATTAATCTGAGCTGTAATATCATCCATATCCTTCATGAAGTTTTTTAACAAATCCGTCGCAGTTACAGTTTCCACCATAACCTCTTGCAAACGATGCATTCTCTCCCAACAATCTTCTACATGTTGAGTCATTTCTTGTTCCTGTTGATTGACTGCTTTCATTTGAAGCAGATTTTCTTGCACCTGTATTACAATTTCCTCCATTGACGCAGACAATTCTTCAATTGTCGCCGCATTATCCATTGTATCCTGTGCTAGGCTAACGGAAGATTGATTTACCTGATCTCCAGCTACTTCAACACGATTCATACAATCCGTTATTTCAAACATAGTATCATTTAATCCATCAACAATGCTATCCAGAGCCTTTGATATACGCAAAAAATCTCCAGTGTATTCATATGTGTTTTCTATGTTGTATTGCTTTTTTGCCAATGCATGAAGCACTTGTTCAATGTTACTAATATATCCTTGCAAAATATGCATAGTCTTTCGAACGCTATCTGTCAATTGTCCCATTTCATTTTCAGAGTGATAATTACTCTCATAGTTCAAATTCCCTCGTTCTAATTCTTGCATGGCAATTGTTATTTCTTGAATAGGAACTTGAATCAGGGATTGTATTTTCTTCTTTTTGCGACTGGTATATATCATCAAAGCAATCATTACTGATATTAATACTATGATTGTTCCTATCATTACAATTACCATATGTTCTATTTTTCTCTGACACTCAGTGGTAACTCTTTGAGACATATTCTGACACAAGCTATCTACCTCCTGCATTTGAGGTAAGTATTCTTCATTTAGTAACTTTAACGCAGCACTCCCATCTCCATGAATGCTGCCATTCAAAACTGCCATTTGCCTAGACCGTAAGGCACTTTGAAGAGTCAATTGTATCTGATTCAACGTCTCTTCCCTTTCGGCATATGCTGACGCAGCGTTTTCAAATGATTTTGTATCTCTATATCGTATGTATCGCACATTGTCGAATACTCGCTTCTTACTTCCGGGTCTGTTGCCAAACACAGTTTGAATACACTGTTTTGTTCATTAAGATTATCTACTTCTAATTGGTAAACTACATTTCGTATCTCTACATTTTTTCTTTGAATTTCCTTTAGATTCCACAAAAAATATCCTGTTATCAAAACAAATACTAACGACATCCCAAAGAATATTCTTTGATTTTGTCGCAACGCATGTTGAATGACAGTCAAAATGGATGCTTGCTTTTTATTCATATTCTTATTTCCTTTCTTCACTCACTACCTATCAAGCATATAGTTATTGTTCATTTTCCACTATCATTTGTCAGTAATATCTTTGTAAAATATGAGTATAGAGAAAGCACCGTTTTATATGTAAAGATTGATTCCTAATTCCACAGTACTGACTTTCTTTCCCATGATTCTCTTCATGAAAAGCAC
Organism: Lachnospiraceae bacterium; assembly: GCA_017623675.1. Lineage (GTDB taxonomy): Bacteria > Bacillota > Clostridia > Lachnospirales > Lachnospiraceae > CAG-632. Next base: position 31,174 of record JAGAOO010000083.1, on the reverse strand, counting down.
CGATATGATACAGGAAATAATTTCTGCTATCGGAAATGTCAGCCAAACCGTCCAAATCCAGTCTGTAGATTGTTTTCCAAGCTGTGCAAATCCCCACGCCACCGGCAGTACAAATAAGAACTGTCGACAGATAGAAATAACCAGCGACTCGAATCCACTATCCAGTGCTTGAAATACACCCTGGAACGCTATGTTCACGCCTGCAAATAAAAAGCTAATGGATACTATCCTCATTGCATCTATACAAAACTGCTGTGTGACTCCGGACAAACCAAAAGTGGTTGAAATTGGTTTTGCAAAAAGTTCTAACAGCAGCAAGCCCAATACCATAATCACCAGCGTGTACAACGTTCCATATCGAATTCCTTCTTTTACTCTTTCTTTGCTCCTCATACCATGATTAAAGGATACTACGGGTGTAATCGCATCACGCAGACCAAACGCTGCAAATAAGATAAACTGCTGTATCTTGTAAAATAACCCATATGCCGTTACTACTGCCTCATCTATGGTTACCAGAATTACATTTAATCCATATGTCATTACGGACATCAATGCCTGTGCAATAATTGCAGGCAGACCGATGGAATAGATACCTAATATAATTTTTCCTGATGGCACCAAATACATAAGTTTATTACTAATTTCTTTATTCCATATAAAATGGAACAGCAAGGCAACGACCATTGACACAATTTGTCCAATCACAGTTGCATAAGCAGCACCCTTTACACCCATTTCCGGGCAGCCAATTAAACCATAAATGAAGATTGGATCCAGAACAATATTCGTGACTGCTCCTGCAATTTGAGCAATTGTAGAGAACAGGGAACGTCCGGTTGCCTGTAAAATCTTTTCATATAACGAAAAGAATACAATACCAAAGGATAAGATACAGCAGATTTTCAAATATTCCACTGCCATAGTAATGATTTGAGAATTGGTTGTCTGCGTTCCCACATAAGCATCAACACCAAATACTCCAAATAATACGCACAAAATATAGATGATTCCTGCAAGCAACACTCCATTACCGGCGGTTCGATTCACCTTCTCTCCATCCTCTTGTCCCAGGCTTTTCGCCAATAAAGCATTTACCCCTACTCCGGTTCCAATTCCCAAGGCTACCATCAACATCTGTACTGGAAAAGCCAGTGTTAAAGCATTTAATGCCTGCTCACCATTACCTGGTATATTGGATACAAAAGCACTATCTACAATGTTATATAATGCCTGCATCATCATTGACAAAATCATCGGGGTTCCCATAGAAAGCAAAAGATTAGGAATCGGCTTTGTACCCATTTTGTTAGTTGTTTCTTCTTTTTTCATGTTTCCTCCATTTCTCTTTGGAGACTTTTTCGGAAAGCTGCCATAACCATTTTTTCGAGTAGACGACAAAAAGGCGTAAATCCTATCTGGATTTACGCCTTAGCCACTCGACTTACTAAGTTTATCAATGATTTTTTCAAAAGTCAAGGGTACAATTTTCTAAATTATACCTTCTTACTTTTCTAATTTACTGAACATTTTCTTCTCCGAAATGCTTATTTACCAGCTTGCTGATAACCGGTAATTTTACTACATTACCTTTGAACGAAGCAATAACTGCATAAATCATTACTGCAAATTCAAGAATGTTACAAATTGTAACCAGCCAGCTACAGAAATTCAACTTACTCAGCACATTATATACATTGTAAGCCTCACTAAACAGTCCGATAAAATCTATGTATCCACTGCTGCAAGCTGCTAAAACTGTTACAACTATGCTGAAGAAAATAGATAAAATGGTTGCCTGTGTTACATTCTTCTTAACCACAATGTCCGCATCTGAATATAATGCGAAGATAAAAAGAAGAACCATTGGTACAATTCCTACGTACCCTGCAAAATAACCAACGACACTAATCAACGCTGCTGAAATACCAAATTTTGTTAAATTCATAATTCATCCTCCATATCTTTCTATCAAACTATATGTTGTCTATTATATAAAATAGAACATGATATACCGTACACCTATTTAGAGGAATTGTCAATTCTTAGATGTCTGTTGCGTCATCGATATAGTATTAATCGTCCCAAAACAATTCATCCAAGGTCTTTCCCAGCACCTTGCAAATACTTTTACACAACTGAATAGTAGGATTGTAATCTCCCTTTTCTATGGCATTAATTGTCTGCCTTGATACTCCAACCTTCTCTGCCAATTCCTGTTGCGATAAATCCAGAGCAGCACGTGCTGATTTCAATTTCAAATTCTTCACAGGCTACTCCTCCTCTTCCTTCTTTCCCATTTGACTGGTTCCAATTACAATGCTCATAATCATCATAAAGATACCGCATATTAAATTCAAAGAGCGAAATGCAAGGACACCATCCTGAATCATTCCTCCGGAAAAACAATGACTTACCCCAATAAGCAGATTCTCAATTCCAATCACGAGAAATACAATATTAATTTTCTTTGCATTTTCATTTAAGGAAATATAGGCTTCCTTTCGAATGCAATAGATGGCATATACGGATACGCTGAGTAAAATTCCAAAGAACAGCAGAACTTCCGTAGCAACCGGCACTTTAATCTCCATAATATACATTAGAATTAAGAATGCTGTATATATCATTTCTACAAAAAAGCCTAACTTAAAACCTTTGCCCCGTTCCAGTAATTGCCGTTCATCGTATTTCGGTTCTATATTACCATCGGTCTTGGTCAATGTTAATACCACAATTATTAGAATTGCACCAATCACGACACCGGCTAACACTCCCAAACATAACCAGATATTCATTCCATCTGTCTTCCGGATAGAAAACTGATATGTTATTTCATAGGTTCCATTTACAGCATAGGTATATGGTTCATCACCATACTCATCCGCACCAGACTTTTCCACTAATGCATTCACCGCTTCTTCATTTGTCATATAATAGTAATGAGCAATGTACTCTCCTGCCTCTAATTCGACTTCAATAGAATCTGCCTCTACACTCTCACCGGTAACACAAAATACAATTTCTCCTGCCGGATTATACACTGCAAGCCCGGATATCATACCATCTTCCTTTGCATTCCATGTGGTATGCATAACATAGGTTCCATCCTCCCCTAAGGTAAATGGAATCTCTGACTCGGCTATATCTGCCACTCCATTCTCAACCACAATATCCTCCGTAAACCTAAAATCCGTTATGGTTTCTCCCCTATTTCCAAATAGGAAATAAAGACCTATTAGTAAGACGATGCAAATACATGCAATACCAATGATTAACCCTTTTTTCTTCATAATAATTCCTCATCTTTCAAACATTTCTTTTCAGAGTTTCTTACACCAAAGATTGATTTCTTTCTCGGTTCTATTTGAGAATACCATATATATTACATTTTGTCAACTATATTTTACATTATGTAATATAGCAAAGGGACGCTCCTCATAACACAAGAAGCGTCCCCAAAATAATTTTCTTACTAAATATTCTTATTCATTAATGTATCCGGACAAAGGCTCTGAATACATATCATCCGTAACCGGTTCATAGAATCCTTTAATATCGTCTCGACCCATAAATCCATCATAGGCCCGATACACCTCTCCGGTTTCGACATCATAAACTCGTTCATATCCCAGTATAGCATCCGACTGCTTTTCTGAAATAATGTCATAGCTTGTCTGACGAGCATACCATCCCTGTGTAATGATATCTGATGTTTCTTGCATAGTCTGATTCACCTGTGCGGCACCCGCTGCCTTAATCTGCTGGTCAACCATTACCGTTTGAACAAAAACATCTGTATACTGAACAGATCCTAAAATCTGACTCAACACCGCCTCATACTCAGCCAATTCTCCATATGGAGACGTAATTGCACTAATATTATACATCATATTACAGCCAACACCATTCGCTACAAATCCTCTACAAAGGGTTCCGGTAAACATCCCCTCCCCCTTTGCACCGGTATAGTTATCATCAAATGTACCATGAATGACAGTATCCTCCAGTGCAACATCTGCCATAAAAGAATTCAAAGGAAATTTTTCCAATGTTTCAAAATTATTGATTTGTGGATACTCAAATCCTTCATAGGTCGGTTCATATGTTGCCATAAAAGCACAAAAATCCATAAAGTTCTCATAGAAATCATCTACTTCTTCCACTACTATCATATCTGCAAACGTTGCATATAGTGCAAGCGAACCATATGCTTGATAGAAATCCTTTGAATTCTGATCCATTAACAAACATTCGGTCTTTAATAATGTAAAAACCTGTAAATCAGGATTTTCCGGATCATAAATTCGAATCCAATACATCATGTCATATCCGGCTGTTGACACTGCCCAGCCTTCCGGAATCATTGCGGTAAAGGTTCCGTTCGGATCAGAATAGGAAACCAAGCTATTCTGAAGTTGCTGTGCCTTTGTTTCAGAAATATTCACTACCGGTCTCTGAGCTCCCTGTACAGTAGTGTTTGGTTGTTCCTCCATGTTGCCCCATCCACCGGTATTCCGGGTATCCTCGGCATCCTCGGTACTCTCAGTACCCACCAGTTTACTCAAATCAATCAGTCTGCAAGCAGTTGTCGAAAATACAAGCATAAGCAGCATTCCAATTGCAATTAATTGTTTCCATCGTCCCATTGTTCTAAATTGCTTCATCCTATCCCTCCTTGTTCTCTTCCTTTTGTTTCTTTCGCGATTTTATTTTCAGTAAATCAATACTAATTCTACCTGTTCTACCATAATTCTTCTACAACCATAAGGGGTAGATATCCAAAATTCCCCAAAAACAGCGGGGGTAGTTTTGGGATAGGTGCCCCCATACCTGCTTATTATGAATTGAAATATCATAAAAAATCCTATAAAATATAATTAACAAAAAGGAGAGAAGAACGACTATGCCAACAGAGACAAAAGAGAAAACTACCATGAATAACAAGCCTACCCACCCTATCCTACACAAGAATATCCAATATGGAACGATTATAGCATTATGCTTCCTGTGGACAGCTACCGGCTACCTATCCTGGATGTACAATCTGTTAGAACTTACAAATGCAGCTTCCGTAGATTGGTTGACGGAAGTCATTGGATATATATTTCAGGCATTCGGTTTATTATGCTTTAGCATCCTATTAAAATATAAGAGAGACTTCTTTTACAAAAAGTCCCTCTTAAAAGTCCCTCTTTATTATATGTATTGGTATTGATTTCATTTTCATAATTCTGGCCGCATTAGCCGGACAGCTAATCTTTGCACTGGTTGCCGGTTATATGATGAATTTCTTCCATGGAATCATTGCAGGCTTTTATCTCACTATACTTGCTATACAGATTAATTCAAAATATCGACCACTGGTATTCGGTACAGCCTACGGTGTCTCAAGTATTATTTCCTGGCTAATTTCTCTTATAGATAAAAGCAACTTTCTCCGCTCTGATTACGCCTTAATCGCATACGGAATTCTGATTTGTATCACGGTTGCATTCATCATATCCGAGAAAGGCATGGCATCGAATGAATCGATATCCTCTGTCGGTCAAACCATATCCACAAGTACCATCATTCTTGCCGGATTAACCATATTGCTACTCAGTCTGACACGTGGCATCGGCTTTTATTTTCCAATGGGTGATATTTCATCCGGAATCAGCCTTGAATTCTCAAGAGCATTCTATGCGATTGGTCTAGTCCTTGCAGGCATCATCGGAACCTACAGCAGAAAATGCGGTGCAGTGAGTTGTCTCCTTGCACTCGTATTTCCTTTTGCGATGATTGCATTATCCGGCGAAATAAATGCCAGTATCATCCTATGGATTCTGGGATATATCTTCTTTGGTTTTTTCACAGTCTTTCGTGTTACTATATTTACAGATATATCTACATCAAGAGAAGAACTTCTGCCTGTTGCAGGATTTGGGCTGTTATTCGGAAGAATAGGCGATGCTTTCGGCAGTCTTGCAGGCATAATGCTTAATAGTCAGCGTGTCTTACTTGTGCTGATATCCAGCATCTGCTTTGTCATAACTTTTATTTTATTCTTCCTTCTCTACAACAAATTATATATGGCTCCTGCATCATCCAGCCTCAGTGCAGAAGATCGTCTCCAGATATTCATTCAGAAGCATGAGATTTCTGCTCGTGAAGCCGAAGTGTTGAAACTGATTATTACAGGATTGTCTAATAGTGAGATATCAGCCAAACTTTTCATTTCAGAAAATACTGTTAAATTTCATGTCCGCAACATTCTGAAAAAGACCGGCTGTGCGAATCGTGTTGAACTACAAACAGCACTAAACCTGCCTTCTGAAGACTCTGTTTAGTGCCGAAATAATCAATGAAGTACACAAGAGATATTTATCTTTCAAATATGTTATTTTCGTACAAATTCAAGGAACTCAGTTCCCTTAAACGACAATTGCCCATAGTCACCTTCCGCCAGCATTGCATAATCATTCCCCGTGAGGTGGAACTCCATTCGGTCACCACTATCCACCTGGAACGTCGCAAAATAACTTGTTATTTCATTCATGACACGCATACGCTTTGAAACAACCGTAGCATACACACTCAATTCAGGTGCCTTCTGATTATCCCTGCTTTGCTTCAATACTCGTGAGAAAATGAATATCATTACACCAATAGCCATAGCAAATATAACGAATGACATAATAGCCATCAACAACGTCATTCCTATTCCCATGCTTGCTACCTGTTCAAACCCTTGATCCATCATTTGCAAATTACCTCCAAACCGAATTCACTTATACTGAAATCTAATATAAAGAATACCATATTTATCAGGGATTTTCAAATCTGTTTTGGATCTGACAAAACCACGGATTAACGCGAACAACACAGCAATTCCTGTTGCAGCAGATATGAAATTCTGTACTGTAAGTCCAACTGCCTGTGTCAAATAACTTAAAGTACTTTCTCCTGAATATGCCTGCCAGTTTGTATTAGTAACAAAGCTAACTGCCGTATTGAATGCCAAATCCCATTTTATATTTGATAATTTTTGCGGATTTCCCGGCAGTGCACCCTGTATGACTTGTAACATAAACAAAAAGGCAAGTCCTATAAGGGAAAAGACGATAACGCTCTTAGCATACTGTTTCCAATTCATTTCTTCCGATTCATTTATCTTCAGCAATCGATAAATCCCTTTTTCTACAGGAGAAAGAATTTTAGAAAGAAAAGTCTTTTCACCATTCATTATTTTTCTGATATAAGCTCCAAGTGGAACCGCTAATCCTACCAGAATCAAAAGATATATTATGTACTGCAAAATAATATGCATCATTTCTATTCATCTCCTTTCATAAGAACATATACGTAGTAAATTAATAGTACTAATGCCATTATTCAATGATGCAAGATAATATTTCCATAACCTTGTCCTCCTTTTTCGCCCAATCTTAGCACTCTATTTATAAAAACGGTGTTAGCAATCTCTATTTATGCATAAAGATTCTATTAATTTATTAAAGCCATCCCATAAAGAACGAAATCGGAATCATAATCACCGCTGTGCAAACTGCCATGGTCAGCAAACACAGAATTGGCACACCAACTATAGACAGGAAGCAACCAATATATGGATGATGAAATAAATATCGTTCTATTCTGCTTCCAAGCTCGTCTTCTTTTTCTTTTATTGTTTCAAATTTTCCCATCATGACGCCACCTCCTTATGAGAAAAGTGTATCACTGAAAAAATTAAGATAGGAAAAAGGGTTAGAGGAAAGGAATTAAAAAACCATAAAGGATTTTTATACATAAAAACGAGCTGTCCCCACGCATCGTGAAAGCGACAGCTCATTGATTCTCATATATTTCTATACTATTTTCTTCTACGAATTAACAGCACTCCTCCCCCCAAGGACAGAATAGCCATACTCATAATCCAGATAAGTGGTTCCTGGTCTCCCGTCTGAACAACCCTGTTACGAATCTGCCCCTCTGTCATTGTTGTTTCTACCTTGTTTTCCGTAGTCGTTACTATTTTCACAGTTTCAAGATCCTCTATATCTGAAGTGCTGCCTCTACGTTCCTCCGTGGATGGTTTTACTTCACTGCTCGGTTCTTCTTCGCTACTTGGTTCTTCTTCACTGCTTGATGCCTCTTCACTACTTGATGCCTCTTCACTGCTTGATGCCTCTTCACTGTCCGGCTCTTCCAATATCGTATTTATCACGCTCAACGGATAAAAATGTGCTTCTGAATCTGTATATACAGACAAAGCAATGACACAGCCTTCATGTCTTCCGCCTGTCAACGTAACATCTGCATCGGGAGCCACCAGCTGTCCGTTCAGATTTATGCAATTCACTTTTTTTGCATTCGGTATATTCCATATCAGATTTAATCCACTGAGATAATATTGTCCTCCCGTTGACGCACTCCCTGAATCATTATTAATAGCATAATTCATAAACTTCTGATCAATGGTATTGCCATTTACGTAGATATTCTGAGCATTCAGATTCACAGTTCCTGTGCTTATAAAAGATATAATATGTGACTGTTTCATCAGTTCTTCAATGGTTACATTCTTTAGTTCTATTCGTTGTATCTGAGAGACATCCTCTGAAATTGTAATATGTTGGGATTTACTAAAATCAATGGTCAGCACTTTATTTTCTATGGTATAGGCCTGGGTATTTCCCTTTGCTGCCAGTCCTGCAGCCTCCTGACGGACTGCATTCATAATTGTCGCAACCGACATATACTCCGAATTCTGGAACAGGATGCTTTCATTGCTGTTTCCACCCTTCGGATTGTAGAATAAGTAACCCGGCACTCCCGGCTCTGCCGTACCATAATAGATAATTCTCTCACTTTGATAACCTTCTGTTCCGGGAAACATACTGTTAATATAATTCAGCCCGCAAATATGACCAATATAGGACGGTGCAACCATTATATTGCCAAAACCTGAAGATGCATAATTCAAATCTCCTCCCACTACAATTGAGCCGGAGGTATGTGCAGTTGTAGTTCCTGTAAGATTGCCTTCTATAAAGTAAATATACTTACTCATAATCTCAGCAATCGAACTGCCTCCGGAATAACGTGCCTCTGTTGAAAAGTTTCCGCTTGCCATCAATTCACTGGAATTTAGCGATATTGCAATCACACCAATACACAATACTGCCATACATCTCTTTAAGATTCTTTTAATTTTCTTCATAGCTCCCTCTCATTTTTACATTTCTTTCTTAATGGGACAAATTATTACATTATTTGTACCCATCAGATAGAATATGCAAAAATGAGAAAATGGTGCTTTTCCTATTATATTTTTATCTCCATATTCCTTTACTCTTACGAACATGGTAGTAAAGGTCATTTTCCATAGCCATAACTTTCTCCAAAGGAACACTCTTGAAAATTTTCATTTTCATTTTCACCTTAATCCAGATAGCTGAATATACTCCAAGCACTACGAAACAACCACCCGTCAAAAGCCATATCATAAGACGTTCATGCGGGTCACTTGAAATATTGAGAATCATATATACTGTCCCAACAATTCCGATTATCGGGATGATTACTCCACCCGGCACTTTGAAGTTTCGTGGTGCATTTGGCAGACGTTTTCTGAAAACCAATAAATCAATATGTGCAAGCACATATGATATCATCCAAAAGACTGAGCCAGCTAAAATAAGGAATGAAATCATATCCGCCGAACTGTCACTTAAATATCCAAATACCAGTATTGCCACACTTACAAATACCTGACCGAACCATGGTACATTATGCTTGTTTGTTTTAGAAAAAATCTTTGGAAGCATATTCATCTTAGCCATTCCCTGACAGATTGTCGCAAGAGAATTAACGGTTGAATTCTGCGTACTGATAACAGCCAGTGCTCCAACCAGCATCATCCATATTTTTCCGGCTTTTCCAAGCACAGCATATCCGTAAACAATATGAGGGGCTGCTGAGTTTGCAAGTTCATCCCATTCTACGTAATTGTGAAAGCCGAAAACCATAACTGACTGCATAATAAATATCAAAAACAGACCTATCATCATTCCAAGTGGCACATTCCTCTTTGCATTCTTGACCTCTTTTGAGATAGGGATTGCATACTCTGCTCCGATAAAAAGCCAAAAAGCAACTGCAGTCATAGCTGCAATATCCTTAAAATCAGTGTTAAGCATATAAGGTTGTTCAACTTTTACTCCAGTGCCAATTCCAATCATTCCAATAAATCCCATTGCCACCAGTGAACCTACCAATAAAAATGCTACGATATCCTGTATTTTTGCAAACATGTCAATGCCGCGCAGATTTGCCAGCAAAATAACCACAGTCATAATTAATGTATACACAAAGCTTGGTATATTAAGCTCTAACGTATCTGCCAGTGAAAAAGAGAAAATAGACGCTTCTACACCACATGACATTGTATTACATATTATATATCCTCCAACCATTGAAATCAGTGTTGGAAAAGGACCAAGTGCTGCCAGTGTATACTGTGCAAGTCCTCCTGTTGTATTGGGCATGAGTGCGTTCAGCTCCGACAATGATGCAACTGTTGTCATATTCAGAAGCATTGCGATTGCCATTGCCAGTATAAATGTAACACCAAGGGTTCCTGCTCCCGAACCCAGCGAAACAAGACAGCTTGTAGCTACAACAAGTCCGACAGATACTGATACGACGTTTCCTAATCCTAATTTCTTTTCATCCATAAGCAACTCCTTTTGTGTTCTAGAGAGCTTCTACTCCCTCTTCTCCGGTACGAACTCTGATAACATTGTCGATATCATATACAAAGATTTTTCCATCTCCAATATGTCCTGTGTAAAGCTCCTTTTTGATAATATCAAGGATTTTATCAACCTTGTTTGCTTCAACCACAATATTTATCTGCTGCTTTGGCAACAGTTCCATCACTTCATTAAGCTCTACCTCATATTCTTGTGTTCCCATTTCAACGCCACAGCCAAGCACCTGCATGACCGTAACTCCTCTTACTCCAACCTTACTAAGCTCCTGTATAAGATTTGTGAGTTTCGACATTCCGGTAATAACTTCAATCTTTGATATTCTGCTCATAAGCGTATCCTCCTTATATATTATCTCTGACTAATGCAGTTCTGGTGTATCCCAAAGCGGAAGTTTAATTCCAATTCCAAGCTCTAATGCTCTTTTGTAAACCGTCTCGCCCCATGCGATATCTTCAACAGGCATACCACCAACTGAATAGATGATTCTCTGCTTATCATTATCTCTTCCAGGCAGTTTTCCGGTTATAACATCTGTAATGTCAATTATGTCGTCTCTTGTGATTTTCTTATCATGTAAAAGATCCATAAACTTACATCCTACAATCTGCACCGGGTCGTAGCTCGGATATGGATACTCCTCTGCCCATGCCTCATATAACTTATAATTGTCTACTACTAATTTAGTATTATTATCCAGATAAAAGTTTTCGTTAAATCTGGCTGCTGAAGGCATACAGATTAAAGCTCCTTCTTTCATCCAGGCTTCATCAATGTATGGGAATAATGCCTCCTTGTCGCCTACACAAGTAGTCGTGCTGATGATATCACTATCTTTAATTGCTTCTTCCATCGTTTCACAAATTACGATATTTTTTATCTGTGGATAATCTGTTTTCACATATTCTACAAAAGAATCAATTGATTTCTGCCCGCGACCTTTAATCTTCACTGTATCAATGTTAGGACAAACACTCATAAATGCAGCAAGGCTTGTCTTTCCCATTACTCCAGGTCCTACAATAGATACTACCTTGGAATCTTTTCTGGCAAGATATTTTGCACCTACTCCCGGAATGGCTCCTGTTCTATATGCACTCAACAGATTTGCTGACATAAGTGCAAGTGGAGCTCCTGTGTCCTTATCATTTAACATCATCATAAGGATGGAACGTGGGAGTCCTTCTTTTTTGTTCTCTGTATTAGAACCATACCATTTCATTCCTGCCATTTTGAAGTTTCCTCCTAAATAAGCAGGCATGGCCATGAATCTTCTATCTTCTCCATTCTTTGGCATTCCCTCAAACTCAGGATTATCCGGGAAAGTAACCATACATCCATGTGAATTATGGTTCTCACCACCCATTACATAGTCACCTTTTTTTAATGTTATCATCATGTCTTCCATGACTTCAACACATTTTCCCATATCTTTGACTCCGGCTTTAATCATGTCCGGCTCACTCAAGTATAAAAACTCTATCTTTGTACCCATTTACTTTCCCTCCATTTCTTATCTGCAAGGCTTAAATCTATTGTATTGCAATGCACTTATATCGACTACAGTTTCTTCTCCCTGTACCATTTGGGATAGCATAAGTCCTACTACCGGTGCTGTTCCAAATCCATGCCCCGTAAAACCACATGCAAGGATTAATCCCGGAGCTTCATCTACTCTGCTTAAGAACGGAACTCCGTCAAATGATTCATCTAACCATCCACACCAGCTTCTTACTATCTTCGCATCTTTCAATGCCGGAATATATCCCTGGATTGCTCTACAACTCGCTGACAATGTCATAGAATTGGTGATAAGCTTTGATGGATCCGGTATGTTGGTAGATGGATCTACCATCTCATCTACAGTTTCCCAACCGGAATCCGAACCAAATACGAATGATCCATGCTTTGTCTGATGTCCATAGAAATCAGCTGATGCACATCCAAACATAACATCTATCATATGTGGTTGCATTTCAGTCACAAGACATTCATCGATTAATCTAGTCATAGGAACATCAACACCAATGGTTCTTGCAATCGCCCTGCTTTCATATCCTGAAACAAGTATGATTGTCTCACCTTCAAATATGGTTCCGTCATTTAATATTACTTTCCGTACTTTTCCTTTTACCTTCTGTAAGCTTTTCACAGGTGCTTCTGTGTAGAATTTCACACCCATTTCCAATGCTCTCTTATAGTATCCAAGCGTTGTTGTAAGCGGATTCGCATGTCCATCTGTAGGACACCAACTTGCACCTATTACCTCATCTGAAAGATATGGACATATCTCTTTTACCTCTTTCTGGTCTATCATTCTTACATCAAGACCTACAGAGTTGGCAGACTTTGTAAGTGCTTCAAGCTTTTTAATGTGCTCCGGAGTCTTTCCCATACGCAGATTTCCTTTCTGTGTATATTCTGTATCGACTCCCAGCTCTTCTGATAAAGTAGGCCACATATTCTTTATTCCGTACATTGCATATGGAAGTTCTCTTATATCTCTTCCGGACTGACGTACGCCACCACCATTTCTAGATGAGCCACCATGTCCTATACTATTACTTGCTTCTAATACAATTACAGACTTTGTACCGCCCTTTGCAAGGTAATATGCTGCTGCACAACCATTAATTCCACCACCGATAATTACAACATCTGCCACATTACTCATCGCAACCACCTCCGTCTTCTGCAAGTATACACATCTCAATAGGTCTCATTGGAGCCCGCGAACTTGCCGGAACAACCTCTGCCGGAGATACTTTTAATTCACTTGCTATTATAGATTTTACCAATTTTCCACATGTTTGTCCCTGACACAAACCCATTCCGGACCTCAGATATCTTCTCATTTCTTCTAAAGTAAAAATACCTTCATGTACTGCTTTTCTAATCTGTCCTTTTGTAACCTCTTCACATCTGCACACCAAGAGGTCATCATCAGGTTCCTCCACAAAAGGTCCTATTTCCTTTAATTTTGCCTGTATATCAACCATAACTGAACCTCCTAAGCTTCTTTTTTGTAAAATCTTGCTCTCATTACCATGTCATTTGGAACCTTTATCGTAAGCAGATAGGTGTGATCAAATGCCGGTGCTATTCTTACTTTTGTTACTTCAGCATCACATACATACTGTCCATTTCTTCCAAGTGCGACTCCCCTGTCTCCTACTTCAGGAACCGGCAAAAATTCATATGGCATTGTAACTTCGCCATATCCCTCTTCAACATCCTCTTCAACAAGGAAAATAGACTGTCCTGAACAAGATGCAACACACATTCCACAACCGATACATTTTTTCTCCGGATCAATAGCCGGAAGAGATGTGATATTTTCTCCAATACGGATACAACCCATTTTACACGCATCCTGACATGGGTTACATGGAATATTCTGTGTACATTCAATTACCGGATGAATTCCCTTCTGATGTGTTACACCGGGGAATCTTTCAATCTCATCATCAGTTACAAATCCTTTATTCAAAAGGTTCATGGAAACATCAATTCCCTCATCTGTCTTTTCAACAAGTTTGCCTCTGTTCTTCGGTGCAAACATCCCCTGTCTGAGTGTATCCAGTTGTTTTTCAAGCTCGTCGATTCTTGAATCCCTTTCTTCTTCTGTCATGTATCCCAGATAACATGCAATGGCTGTTCCTGACATTCTTCCTTCAATCATAGCAGAACTTGCTTCTTCAATTCCTGATACATCCCCTGCTGCATATATACCCGGAACGCTTGTAGCTCCATGCTTATCACATTCCGGTACATGTCCACCTTTTGTATCGTTCATCTTCACTTCAGCCTGCTTTAATAATTGTGACATTGGCGATAATCCAACTGCAAGACATACTGTATCAACATCAAAATGCTTCTCCGTTCCGGGAATTACTTTCCAATCCGGTCCAACCTGACCAATCACAACTCCTGTTACACACTCATCACCTTCCACTTTCACAATGGTATGTGAAAGGTAAAACGGAACTCCACATCTTGCTACTTTAGCTGCATGAACTCCATATCCACCTACTCTTGGTGCTGCATCTGCAAGAGCTACAACCTCACACCCTGCCTGCATCAGCTGATAGCTTACAACAAGTCCAACATTTCCGGAACCAAGCATCAGAATTCTGTTTCCCGGTTTAATATGATGCAGATTCATCATTGTCTGAGCAGCTCCGGCACCAATTACACCCGGTTTTGTCCAACCTTCAAAGTTTACCATATTCTCACTTGCACCGGTTGCAACTAATATTGCATCTCCTTTATAATGCTTTACCTTGTCACCTATTTTTACTGTCACTTCTTTTTCCGGATATAATCCGACCACAGTAGCATTCAGAATTACTTCCACACCGTATTCTTCTGCCTCTTCCAGAAGTTCCTCTCCTATTTTAAATCCCCTTACTTTTGCTTTATGCTCTTTCGAACCGAAAAATTTATGAATCTGCTTAAAGAGCTGTCCACCCGGTCTTGCATTTTCATCAAATACGATTGGCTTCAGTCCTTTCTTTGCCGCTTCGATTGCTGCAGATAAACCTGCCGGACCGGCACCAATTACTATCATGTCATAACGTTCTATCTTCATAATCCATTTCTCCAATCCGTATTTTACTACTCTTCTGGTGTTGCTGAAACTCCATACTGTGTCTGAACAACCATTCCTGCTTCAAGTGGTGTGATACAGGTTCTGATATTCGGCTTGCCATCTACAATCATGACACAGTCGGTACATCTTCCTATTGCACAGAAAATTCCTCTTGGCTCATGTGTTTTTGCTGTGTATCTGTGGGCCATAACACCTGCTGCCTTCAATGCCGTAGCAATTGGTTCACCCTCATATCCTTCCAGCATCTTTCCATCATAACTGAATGTTACTTTCTTTCTCTTGGGTGTTTCACCTAGTATTGGATGGTTTTCAATTCTTTCCATTCTCTCATCCTCCTAATCATAACTATCTTCCTGACGGTGGTTTGTTAACATATTACGTAAAAAGGAGCTGCCAAATGACAGCCCCTTCGCCTTACGTAATATACATCTTCTATCTGTTAATGATATTAGTCCAAATACGTTTGAAGTTCAATAATATGTTTTTACCATTTTTATTACCCAAAAGGAGTAGTTTTAACACAACACTCTTCTATTCCCATTCTTTCACCATCTTAAATAACTGAACCCGATTCTTAATTCCCAGCTTTCGATAAATATTCAAAATGTGCTTTTTTAATGTATTATTACTGATCACCAGTTCCTCACAGATATCTGCATTTTCCCGTCCGGACATCAACATCTGCAGAATGGTCTTTTCTCTCCTTGTCAACTCATATTTCAAAACTGCTTCGGAGATTGTAAGCTTCTCTTCCACATAATTGTTCATATGTGTCTGCTGCTCTAAACGGTAAGCCAGATGGTCCTTTAATATGTCCAAAACAAATATATCATCATATTGAAAGTCATCCTTTCCCTTAACCCGATAAAAGGTAATCACTCCCAAAAAACGATTTTCCTTTGCAATAATCATCTGGAGAGAATAATGCCATTGATTTGGCTGATATACTTTCTTATAGTAATCTGTATTTACCCGGGTCTCGTCGCTCATAATATCTGTTTCCCGATAGATCAATGATTTGCCACTTAGCATAATTCCCATGCTATAATCTAAAGTTTCATATACCTGAGACATATCTTCTTCACAATGATACATAACCGGATCATCCAGTAATCTATTCTCATCACGTGACGCCAGATAGAAGTCAGCACTATCAAAGTTAACTAACATTGATAAATCCTCTATCAGCTCATGACGCATCCGGTCAAAGTCACTCATGGTATATATCTTATAAATAATCGAATTCAACATAATCCAATCATTTGTTTCCAATTTTTTCATAGATTCTCCCTAAATATCCAATTCCGGCGGCACATCAATCTCATCTGACACATACTTTCCATTTTTCTTTCGCTGTCTGACACATTCTGACAGAAGATATTCAATCTGTCCATTCACGGAACGAAAATCATCTTCTGCCCAGGCTGCAATTGCATCATAAAGCTTTGGTGAAAGTCGAAGTGGAATCTGTTTCTTGGTATTATCTGCCATATCAATACAGACTTCCCGAATTTACAACCGGTTGTGCATCGTGATTTCCACAAAGGACAACCAGAAGATTCGATACCATCGCAGCCTTCCGTTCTTCATCCAAAACAACAACCTGATTCTCATTCAAACGCTCTAAAGCCATTTCCACCATGCCAACAGCACCGTCTACAATCATCTTTCTAGCATCAATAATAGCAGATGCCTGCTGCCGTTGCAACATAACCGCGGCAATTTCCGGTGCATAAGCAAGGTATGTAATTCGTGCTTCCACCACTTCAATACCGGCTTCATTTACTCTTTCCTGAATTTCATCACGGATTCTTGTTGCCACCGTTTCACTGGAACCACGCAGGCTGCCTTCATCTGCAACTCCATCTCCTGTGGTATCTACATTCGGAGCCACATCATATGGATAGAGACGCACAATATTTCTTAATGCACTGTCACATTGCAGGGATAAAAATTCCTTGTAATTGTCTACATTGAATACTGCCTTTGCAGTATCCGTAATTCGCCAGGTAACTGCAATTCCGATTTCTACCGGATTACCAAGACAGTCATTGATTTTTTGACGATTATTGCTCAAAGTCATAATCTTTAATGAGATTTTCTTTTGAACCGGTTCCGTCGTGGTAGCAGGATTCTTATCCGCACCTTTCACATCACCGCTCTGATTCAATGTGGTCTTAGCTGCCGGATTGACTGCTGTACAAAATGGATTTACAAAATAAAATCCTTCTTCCTTCAAAGTACCGATATACTTTCCAAACAGAGTCAACACCAATGCTTCCTGTGGTTTTAACACCTTAAGTCCGGGCCATAATAACCATGTGACACAAAGTAAAACAACACAAACAATACAAACTACTAAGAAAAACGGATTGCCACCATTTTCATATTTCATTCCACCTATGATTGTACCGGCAATTGCTGCTGCATAAATGAGAATGGATAAAATAAGAACCAGCATACCATTTTTTCTTTTCTTTAATACTTTTTCTTCCATAGGAAATCCCTTCTTTCTTTTTGATATCATCATGATATCACTTTTATTTCATTTATGCAACCATAAATTGGAAATACTATCGAAACCATTCTTTCATGGTATCAAAAATCTTCACCAAATCTTCTTCCCCAATAATGTAAGGAACCATAGCATACATATATTTCAGGAACGGACGGCTGAACACACCTCTCTCATAGGCGAACTGTTGGAAGCCTTCCAAAGTTTTTGAATCATACACCTCGATACAAGTACAGCCACCCATAATACGTACTTCCTTGATTCGTGGGTCTGTGAATCCGTCCATCTCCCTATGGGAAATTTCTTCAATTCTCTTAATCTTACTCATATAATCTTCCCGTTCAAAAATCTCAATTCCCTTCAGTGCAACCGCACATGCCAGTGCATTTCCCATAAATGTAGGTCCATGCATCAGGGCATGACGGTCATCATCACTGTAAAATGCTTGAAATACCTTGTGGTTCGCCACAGTCACCGCATGACCGATATAGCCTCCGGTCAAGGCTTTTCCCAGCACTAAAATATCCGGCAGAACCAAATCCGCTACGAAACGATTCCCGGTACGTCCAAAACCGGTAGCCACCTCATCAAAAATCAGCAACACATCATATTGACTGCACAGTTGTCTCGCACGCTCCAGAAAGAAAATATCATACATCCGCATACCACCGGCTCCCTGCAACAGTGGTTCCACAATAAAGCAGTTCAGCTTATCATGATATTTCTCAAAGGCTTCCTCCAAGGCAGATACTTCCGTAGGAATGTGAACCACTTCTTTCTTTTCATCAAAGGCAAAATGATAATCCTCATCATCTCCCACTTCCATCGCCTTGAATGTATCTCCATGATAGGCATGCTCAAGTGCCAGCACCATAGGACGTTTTCGCCCCAAGTTGGTGTTGTACTGCAAAGCCATTTTCAGTGCAACCTCTACCCCAACACTTCCGGAGTCAGAAAAGAAACAATAATCCAAATCTCCCGGAAGAAATGTCTGCAGCTTTTGGGAGAGCCTTTGTACCGGTTCATGGGTCAATCCCCCCAGCATGACATGGCAAAAATGGTCCGCCTGCTCCTTAATCGCAGCCGTAAGCTCCGGATGCTTATATCCATGAATCATGCACCACCAGGAAGAAACCGAGTCAATTAACTTTTGGTCTTCTGTATAAAGATATACTCCTTCTGCATCCACAATTTCATATGGTGCTTTCATTGTTTTCATTTGTTCATATGGATACCAAATCATATTTTTCTCTCCTCATAAAGTCCTGTTAATACATCTACATCAATATTCAACTCTGTAGCTCCATCCTCTACTTTTGCTAATGTCGGAAGACCGGTCATGTATTCACACATGAAAATATTATCCTCTTCCATCACATTTCCCGGATGATAATGGTTAAAAATGATTCCCTTGACGGTCATATGCTTTGCCCTCATATACTCTGCGGTCAAAACCACACTATTAATCGTTCCCAGTCCCGCATCTGCAATAATAATAGAAGAAAGATGCAGTTCCTTCACAATGTCCTCTAGCTGGATTTTCTCTTCATCAAAGCAAATAGGACATAGAATTCCCCCACTCCCTTCTACTGTCAGATAGTCATACTTTTCCAGAGCAGCATTAAATCCCTGCTTTACCACGTCCATTTTTACCGGATTTCCTTCCAGACGGGAAGCCAAATGAGGAGAATAGGCATTCTCATACACATACGGACACATTTCTTCTAACGGCTGGCTAATCCCGGAGCATTGCCTAACAAACAAGGCATCCCCCGGAATCAAACTTCCGTCTTCCCGGCGCTCATTTCCACTCATGGCAGCCTTATAGTAACCGGGATTTTTCCCACATTCTGCCAGCTTCTTAACTATCAAACCACTGATATAGGTCTTTCCCATATCTGTTCCGGTTCCTGTAATAAATAACGCACTACTCATCTTCTTTCTCCTTCCAATAATCCGGCGTTACATCCCGATTCAAACTCTCCAACATCTGTCTGTCACTGCGAATAGTAGCACAGGCAACAGTTGTCAGCATATTGCCGGTAATAGTAGCAGATGCACCAGACTGAAAAGCAAGTTCACCATCGTTGGTCAGCAATGCACGTCCTGCCGCCAGACGAATATTAGCCAATGGATTAATATAACGGAAAAAGGCAATGGTTCTCAAAATCTCTTCCTCCGTCAACTGTGGAAGATGTTCCAGGGGTGTCCCCGGAATAGGCATTAATGCATTAATAGGAATGGAATCAATTCCAAGCTCAGCCAGACTGATTGCCATATCCAACCGGTCTTCCCAAGTTTCCCCCATACCGATAATACCGCCGGAGCAGGCACACATCCCCTCGGCTTTTACTTTTTTCAGAGTTTCAATCTTCTGTTCATAGGTATGCGTGGTACAGATATTGGGAAAATTGCGTTTTGAGGTTTCAATGTTGTGATGATAGCTGGTCACGCCTGCCTCATGGAGCCGATGAAGCTGTTCTTCATCTAAAAATCCCATAGATGCACACAGGTCAATCTTACATTCCCGATGCATGGTTTCAAAGGCATGAATCGCCTTCTCAAATTCCTCTCCGGTAAGTGACCTGCCTGCCGTCACAATTGAGAAACGGTCTACCCCCTCATTTTCATGCAGTTTACAGGCTTCCACAATCGTTTCTTCCGGTAAAAAATCATAAACCTCACAGTTCGTATGATGATGTGCCGATTGTGCACAATATTTGCAATCCTCCGGGCAACGGCCACTCCGTCCGTTGATAATGGAACAGAGATCCACCTTATCTCCAATAAAATGTGCCCGAATACGGTCTGCACCTTCACAAAGTTCTTTTAAATCACAGGACAAAAAGAAGGACAAATCATCCTCTCCGGTAATTCTTCTTCCGTCTATAATTTCCTGTGCCAAATCTAATGCATTCATATGTACACTCCTTCCGGTAACTAAATCTCTATAATAAGCATCCTCCCTTAAATCTCTACGCCAGTTGGCGATCCCAAATTGGCTTCACTTTCTTAACCAGAACTGCTGCAAAAATGCACAGACAGATGTCTCCAGGAACTGCCAAAAGAAAACAGTACAGAAACAATGGTCCAAAGGCAATTGGTGTGTTTATCACATAATTACAAATGATATAGTAGTAAACCATACCTACAACATAGACAATCATCAAACCGGTAAAGTTCGCCAGCAAATACCGGGGAATTGTCTTTTCTTTCATTCGTTCTGCAATCAGACCGGTTACAAAGGTTCCAATACAAAAGCCAATAATGTAACCGAAGCTGGGTTTCAATATGTACCAAATGCCGCCCCCTTCAGAAAAAACAGGAAGTCCAATCAGTCCTAGTATCATATAGACCACAACGGAAATCATTCCTCGCTTGGAACCCAAAAGCAGACCTGCCAATGTTGTAAACAGGAATTGCAAGGTAAAAGGAACTACCGGAACCGGGATTTTGATAAATGCACCGACTACAATCAGTGCAGTAAACAGACTACATAGAATTAAACTTTTTGTTTTGCTCATTTGTCAACCTCTTTTCATTATTTAGTTGACAATAGTATACCAAACCTCCTTAAATTGTCAACCCTTCAATATAGGTTTTTACAGCAGTCTCTATTCCTCCACAACAAGGCAATATGTCCCTTGATAAAATCTTAATGACCATCCTACAACCCGGTCAAACCGATGCTCCTGGTTCCCGGTTTCCGGTGAATGGGCAGGAATAAAAAGAGACCTCGTCTCAGCGATATTAAGTCACCAAAACGAAGCCTCTCTTCTAAACTCCCATATAACTAATTCTGTTACAGTTGCCTTATATTACAGTTGTTTCTTATTTCCGAACGTGACCAAAGCCAAAGCACTCATTCCGGATAATGCAATCAAAACAAGCAACATGGTCACATCAACGCTGTCTCCTGTCTTCGGCGTATTGTCTGTTGCCGCCGCCGTTGTGCTCTCCGTGGTTGTATTCTCCGTGGTTGTACTCTCCGTACTAACCACCTTCTTCTTTATCTCAAAGTTCGTTGTACATGAACCATCTGTGTAAACAACGGTCAAGGTATGCTTTCCAACGGAAAGCGTATTCAGATAATCCTTCTTAAATTCAATGATGGTTGAACCTTCTGTTGCCGTGTACTTATCTGATGTAATCTCAACTCCATCTACCTTCACTCCAAGGAACTTGTTAAATGCTCCGTCTGCCCTAAATGAAAGCTTGCTGTCTACATCTAGAGTATAGATTCCATTCGCACCCTCTAAGAACTTATAAGGAGTACCCGTATAGCCACATACACTGCAAAAACCGTTCCTACCGAAATCATGTTCTCCGGCATAAATAGGACACCCACAAATTGTGCATGCTTTCCAGTGATCATCTTCGTCATAGGAATATTCATTTGGCACATCGTGTTGTGCATACGGTTCCGAATGAACCATTTCTGACCGAACGTTATCTTTAACAGCGGTAATATACAAAACAGTTATATGCCTATCTGACGCAGTGTCAAATAATTGTGGATAAACATTACCAATATTTAATTCGAGTTCACTAGTATTAGGTATCGTAATCTCCGGGTATCTACTCGGTATAATTGTCCACTCTCCGTTAAAGTAGAGACCATATCCCACTCTGACAATATAGAAGTCTGCTCCGGAAGCAGGTGCATCCCATTTCACAGTCGTTCCTTCCCATCTTATGTTAGTTGGTTCACCAGTTGCCGGGCCATCCTCAAATGTTGCCTCAATATATACTTTATTGTTATTCGCCTGAGATACCATCGGTTCTGTAATCGTAATCTCCACCGATCCGTCGTCTTCATAACTAATTGGATTTCCGGAAGTTCCATATTCAGATGCTGGTGCGTTATCATATACTATCTTATAATATGTCAGTACTTTCCCCGGTCCCGGAACCAATGATATAGTGTAGTAGCTAGTCGTGTCCTCCTTATTAAATATGTACTTTGATTCATTGTTAAACGTCATATAATCGTTAGGACCAAAGTATCCAAAATCTACATACCCATCATTTACTCCATCTGTTGCAGACACCTTTACATGGAGTACATATTCATCACTGCCCGGTCCATAATCATCAAATTCCTGTCTGGTAGTTGCTTCTGTTTCTGTCGCCATGACTGTTGTCGGCATAAGCATAACAACTAATAGCAATAGTGCAAGACCTATTGAAAGTCCCATCCCTTTTTTTGTTTTCTTTTTCATAGAGTACCTCCCTGTCCTTTTATTTTTGCCTTTTACTTCTCATAACAAAACCACCTGCTGTTTATAAAGATTACAGGCTGATATTTTAAAATGGTTTATGTCAGGCTTTCACTCTTCATATTCTACTTCAACATTGCCTGTTTATATAGGATAGTTTTGGAATAGGTAGCACTATATTCGCATATTTGCGTTCATCCCTCATGACACAATGACGGCATCATGCAGGTTCTCTTTACAAAGAATGAGGAACCGGATGTCACCCCCCTCACGGTCTAAAAACCATGGGGGAATGATTGTTTTATTACAAAATACTCCCATCAATTGCAATTGTCACCACATTCCATGGTATAAATTTTCCACTATCCTGCAATGCTATCTTTACAGCAGTCTCTATTCCTCCACAACAAGGTACTTCCATCCGAACAACAGTGACACTTCGGATATCATTGTTACGAAGAATCTCGGTGAGTTTGTCCGAGTAGTCCACTGCATCCAGCTTGGGACACCCCACCAAGGTAATGTGTCCCTTGATAAAATCTTGATGGAAATTAGCATATGCATATGCCGTACAGTCGGCAGCCACCAATAGATTGGCTCCGTCAAACCATGGAGCCCTTACAGGCACCAGCTTTATCTGAACCGGCCACTGGCGTAACTGAGATTCCTGTTCCTTTTCCTTCGCTGCCAGAACTGCTGCTTCGTCATAAGCGGCTGCCTCTCGCTCTACGAATGAGATTGCTCCGGTCGGACAGGTTGGCAGACAGTCTCCCAGACCATCGCAATAGTCATCTCGAAGCAGCTTTGCTTTGCCATCCACCATACCGATGGCTCCCTCATGGCAGGCAGCGGCACAAGCTCCGCAACCGATGCATTTTTCTTCATCAATTTCTATAATTTTACGAATCATTTCTTTCCTCCTTGCATATCTATCAGGCCTTAGCCAAAAGTATATTTCACTTGACGTTACGTGCTTATTTTAATATGCTGTTGAAAGAAAATCTCTTGGAATTCCAACAAAGGAGCTGTTATGAAAAAATATTTTGAAATTCTGGCAAAATGCCCTCTATTCGATGGTATTGAGCCAAATGATTTGAACACTATGATAGGATGCCTGCACGTTTTGTTGGTGTTGTTCTCCTCGGCACTGTTCAGATTGTTCGGGAGGATTATTATGGAAATCGAAGTGTAATGACCATTTTGCAGCCCGGGGAATTGTTTGCAGAAGTATTTTCCTGTGCCGGATTAGACACCATGCCGGTAAGTGCAATTGCACTTACCGACAGTGAAGTACTTCTTCTGGATTGCCGACATGTTCTATCTTCCTGCTCCAATTCCTGCCATTTTCATAACACCCTAATAAAGAACTTACTACAGGAGATGGCACAGAAGAATCTTGCTCTGTCCCGGAAAATCCGATATATGTCCAAAAAAACAACGAAAGAAAAGCTAATGGCCTACCTTTTGGATCAGGCAAAACAACAAGGAAGTAACGAGTTTGTGATTCCTCATGACAGGCAATCATTAGCCGATTATTTAGGAGTAGAACGTAGTGCCATGTCTGCCGAAATCAGCAAACTGAAACAGTCCGGTCAAATCGATACCCACGGCTCCTGGTTTCTGGTGAATGGGCAGGAATAAAAGGAGGCCTCGTCTCTAATGCTCATTAATTCCGGTACCATTACAACGATAACAGGTTCCCATTAAAGTGCCATGACATCCATTACACTCCATATACCCGGCACCGTTGCATCTATTGCAGCCGCCCGATGGTTCATCAGACGAACCTTCTCCTACGTCAGGTCCCGAGAAATTGCCGGTATCTTGTCCGGAACCGCCACAATCTCTACAGGTTTCGTGACGCTCTACCATAACTCCACCTTCACATACTTCCTGTAAACAATCTCCACTTCCTCCGCATGCATGACAAGAACCGCTATTCCCTTGATCATCGAGTTCAGGATCAATACCCGAACCACCACAATTGATACACAACCCTGTGCCATTACAAGTATAACAGGTTTGTGCCTGAATCGTCATAACGCCTGTACCACGACAGGTTCTACATAGTCCATCATCCACAGGTCCGCCGCCATCGTCAGGATTATGTCCATCATCATATGTACCGGTTCCCATGCACAGATCACATTTGACCATGCCATTTCCATTTCCTAATCCGCCACACTGATCACATACGATTGAGCCAACCCCATAACACAAATCACAAATATTAGAAGTCTCTTGTGCATAATTCTTCACCTCTAGTGCAACCATTGTATCTTTTCCCAAATCATTTAAAGTACCCATAACGGTGTCTCTTGCAGAATTAATCATACCAAGAGATTCCTCTGCCGTTGCATTCCCGGTAGCTCCATAAATTAACGCTACTTCTCCATCATCTTTTAGGTATCCTTTATCATTCGCCGTTTCTACAATCAGTTTCATGGCCGCTTGCGCTTCCATTCCTTCCAGACTCAAGTCTTTATATGCCGTTTCTGCATCCCCATTCAGGAAGACAACCGATAAAACATTACCATCTTTATCTAACTCTAACTCAACTTCCGGATTTATTGAGATGGTAAATACACCCATACAGTCTTCACTAAATACTCGTTCTGAAGATTGATTCAACTCTTCTGTTGACACTGATTCAGTATATTCTTCTGTTCTTTCCTCGGTTATTTCCGTCTTATTCTCTTTTCCGCATCCGGTCAATCCGATTGCAAATATAACAGACATAATTATTATATATACTTTCTTCATTTGTTCTCCTCCCTAAAATTTTTTATACTCCTTTTCTACTATAACACAAAAATCACGCTTGGCATAC
Source organism: Lachnospiraceae bacterium (assembly GCA_017623675.1). Lineage (GTDB taxonomy): Bacteria > Bacillota > Clostridia > Lachnospirales > Lachnospiraceae > CAG-632. Next base: position 5,241 of record JAGAOO010000083.1, on the reverse strand, counting down.
ACCAAACGTGATTCTTGCATCAATATGACTAAATAATCAGCGTAAATTCCATTTCGCCCTGTTCCTTCAAGGCCCTCACATATACCTCTCCCTGCAACTGTTTTGCCATTTCCCTTGCCGTATACATACCCATACCGCTTCCCGGCTTGCTTTCTGCATTGGACCCTCGCCAAAACTTCGAAAAACATACGGAAGTTCTGAATCAGGCAACAATTCTCCCTTATTGAAAACAGAAAAATAGTATGTATCCTCCTGCTTTTCCATTACAATTCGAATTCCGGAACCATCTCCATACTTGGCAGCATTCTCAACAAACTGACTTAAAATCGTATGAATACCATCCTCGTCACTTTGAACAATTGAATTCTCAATTACTTGAACTTCAAACGGAATACGGTTTACTTTCATTCGGCACACTGTCCGGTTGATACAAACCTGTTGCGATAGTCTCCGAATATAGCTTAATATTTGCAACCGGCGTCTTCACACCATGGGCAATTCCGGTTAAGAAACTGTTCTTTTCAGCCTGGGCTTTATTCAGGGCTTCCTGCCCCTTAACCAGGGTATCTGACAACATATTAATTCCCCATACAAAATTACCAAGATTACGATACCGGGTTTCAGGAAGATGCTCTGCTATATCCCCCTTGGCAATTCGCACCGGGTATTGCTCTAACTGATGAAGCGGCAGAATATACATTCTATAGATGAACAGCATACTAATCTGTATCAAGAAAAATGAGCCAAACGAGATATATTCTCTTAAATGTCTTCATTTATCCATGCTCCTTAATCGCCAAATTTATAACCTACTCTCCAAACAGTCTAAATCAATTTGGGATTCTTAGGATCTTCTTCCAGCTTTTCCCGTAACCATCGAATATGGACATTCAAAGTCGCAACTTCACTAAAGCAGTCTATGCCCCATACTGCATTAAATAATTTTTCCTTAGAAATAACCTCACCGGGCCGTTTCATGAGTTCATAAAGCAAATCGAATTCCTTGCCATGAATCGCAATCAATTCTCCATTTCTCCGAACGGTTCTGGCCTGTAAATCCAATGTGATTCCCATACAGTTCCTTAAAAATATCTCCATATACATGCGGATTCCACGTATAATTAATCGGAACATTCCACTCATCTTCCTCTGATATATCTTTTCCCTCTGTATCGACACCGGTGGTTCCCTCTTCTGTGGTTGCAACCTTTTCTGAAGTTTCTATTTCCTCTTTTTTATACTTCTTGCTTCCACACCCTGTAAGAAGAATTCAATAAATTACCGGAAGCTTCTTTATATCCATATTCCGAATATCAATCACCTATTTTTTCTTTTCCCAAAAATAAATCAATCGCATTTATGTGATGTACACCTTCCTGCTGATCTCTATACTTATCCAAGGAAATAATATATCTAGGATATCCATCCTTTATATCTCTAAATGGTCTATACTCTCTCTCTTTAATGCGTTCAGTTTCCTTTGCATCTTCTCATCTTAGAGTATACGCAACTTGAATATAGGCATAATTCTGATTATGGTCCCTTACAATAAAATCACATTCAAATTTTCCTATTTTTCCAATACTCACTTGATAATCATTGCTAACTAAAAACAAGTAAATAATATTCTCAAGAAATGGACCATAACTCAATCTATTGTCCGTATTCATCGAGAAATAAATCGCCAGGTCTGACAGATAATATTTTTGATCACGTTTAATAGCCTTTTTACTTTTTAAATCAAACCTATTACACTCATATACAATCTTTGCTTTTTGAAGATCCTCAATATATCCTCTAACTGTAGCCGGCTTGGTTGAAAATCCTTCTGAAATTAATGTCTCCACAAGATTTCCAATAGAAAACGGAGCTGAATTATTCATCAAATTCAACTTCCATATCGTGAATTTCTTTACCAAAGAATTTCTTCATATCCAGATATTCAGAAAAATCCAATGGAAACGCTTCAAACGCAAGGTAAGAAACAAAAAAAATTAATTTATTATCTAATGGGGAACCTTTAGCAAGATTCCCCATGTTACTTCTTTATAATTTTGTTTTCTCGCTATTACTACTGATTATACCAAAAAATCGCTTAAACCTCATGGTCTAAGCGATTTTTTCTTTAAGGACTTTTGGATGCTCGTATAATTATTTTATGTTTTTTTCCTTTTTGCTGTAAATAAGTGTACCGAGGATTGCAAAGCCGGATATGCACAACATAGTGGTCCATAAAAACAAGTTGTTGTTGTCTCCTGTCTTCGGCGTATTGTCTGTTGCCGCACCGGATGAAGATTTTGCTGTCTCTTCAATGGTAAAGGCCGTGGTTGCAGAACCACTTGTGGAATTGATGCTGATGGTATGGTTTCCTGCTGACAGCGTTGAAAGATAATCAGCTTTGAGTTTTATAATCGTGCTACCCTCTTCTTTGACATAGTTTTTCTCATCAACAACCTGACCGTCAATGGTGACGCTGATAAATTCTGAAAGTGGTGCATTTGAGGTAAATATAAGTTCATTTGCGGAACCCTGTGTCCACTTTTCATTTTGTCCCCCAGTAATGGACGGTGTCGAAGCCGTTACTGTTCTCACATAGCCGCAGACATTACAGGTTGTATCTGCATCGTTATCATAGGAATGCGCTGCAGAATCCGCTTTTTCGCCGCAGGTACATTCACGCCAATGATTCGTTTCATCTTTCTGCCAGTCGCCATAGCTGTGTGTGTGGTATTCCACATATAATTGTGTGAAAGCGTTACCGCTATATACTACTAGTGTTACCGGGAAGGTGACGGTGGTTTCGGTATAGGATCTCGCCGTGACACCATCTATAGTTCTTGCCGTTGCGCCATCGTATCCACTAGGCAGGGGGATGGTTATCTCACCACTTATGCTGTCACCCGTAGGACTGTCACCCGTAGGATTAGTAAACTGAAGTGAAATGTTGCATTCCACAAGTATGTCATAGCCATCGTCTAGCATACTAGGATCATTAGCATTATAGTAATCAATATTCACACAATTGGTGTACTCATTATAAACCGCTCCAAGAGTGAAATCCGCACTTGATGTAAAGGTAGCCGTTTCATCACTTTCAACATAGCCGCCGCCTGCACTTTCAATCGTGTAGACAGGAAGCTGTGCAGGACTGCCTGCTGCAAATACCTTTAATGGCATCAATCCCATCAGCAGGCATAAGCTCATTACAATGGTAGCTGCCCGCTTTTTCCATTTTACATTTGTTTTGTTTTTCATCATATTGTTGTCTTCTCCTTTGACTGTAAATTTTTGCTCATTCATACTATTAGGAGTAGTGTGAATGTCAAATAGTGACTCCAATTTTACGCATTTTCTTTGCATTTTTGTAGGTCACAAGTGTGCCAAAGTGAAGAAAATCCCAAAAAAGAGTCGCTTGCGACTCTTTCGCGCCCGAGCGGTATGCGTCAGCATTTATTTCCTATAAAACAAAAAACACCGCCTTTACAGTGAAGACGGTGTGCAGATTACAAATGGATGTTCTATTTATTAAAAGCGATGAAATTCTGAAACAAACCGATTCGGGATTTCGTATCTGTCTTTTCATAGATGGCGGCAATATATCTTTGCAATACACGGCGGGATATGTAAAGGCTGTCCGCAATTTGCTGAGTGCCGTCCTCGGTGGATATGAGTTTTTCAAAGACCTCAGATTCTCGTGGAGTAAAGCCGTAATGTTTAGCGTATGCTTGTATTACTTCCTCCCGGGTAAGAGGTGCGGATGCGTCGTCGGAAGTCTCCTTTGCTGATTCCTGTGGAAGTATGGAACAACTAATGGATCGTAATAAAACCAGTAAGGTCATCACGGATAAAATACAACTTCCTGCAACCAGGGCGATGCTTCCAAATTGCTCAAACAGCCCTACTACAGGAATCGCCGTAAAAGCGGTGGTCAGACTTCGTATGACTCTGCCCATACTCGCCCACAACTCAGGCCGTTTCGTCCGGGGAGCCAGGTCAATAAAGGATATTGTTAAAAACATAACATAAAAACCGCTGTAAACATACATAAATGCCGTTGCCCAGAAAAAAGTACCCGAGGCAGACATAAGAGCTGTGGAAATAGTGGATATAAACAGGGTGCATACTGTTACGATTGACAGATATTTTCTATTCTTGATATCAGCAACAAATCCTGCAACGGGCAGACTAAGCGCATAGAACAGTCTTGCATAAGAGGAAACACTAAGGCTTCCTTCTGCGTGTTTGGCTACCACCACGCCATCTATCAATCCAATCACCAGTGACATTAGTATTGTCGCCACAATCAATATAGATACCTCTTTTTTATCCGTCTTGTTTTCGGAGGAGTAGGGAAGCGGATTTTCAAACATCCAATCCTTTGGCGGTTTTATAACAAAATACACCAAAACAGCGGCGCTTATGACTATGCTTGTGATAAAGGCGACGTTGGTTACAAAAAGATTTTGAACAACAAATTGCAGTAATACGGCGCAGCCCATCCCGATACCGATAAAACGCCCGGTGTAATCGCTCCCCGAAAAAGTCATGGAAACGCTATAATATATTTTTCCGCCAATATGTCCGTAAGAAAGAAGTGCTAAGAAGGAGCAGAGCAAAAACAGCACTTTTGAATTTATAGTCAATAAGGCGACAGAGGTTAAAATAGAAATCAGCCCTACAATGCAAATGATAACCTTTCGTTTTCGTTCACCGGCAAATAATCTCCGAAGCCATGAAAAGGAGAGAAAGCCAAGAGCCGTGCAGGCAATACCGACAGAATAAACGGTATTGACCCATTTAGCTCCGAACAGAATCTCAGCACGATCATTTACAGTAAATTCCGTAAGCTGAAATGCAAAAAAACAGAGAGAAAAACAGCCCCTGTATCATCATTGGTTTGGTAGATTTATTCATAAACAAACTGTTTTTCATATTCTTCTCAATCAATAACTTCCACAACTTTTCGCAACCTGTCAGCATTGATATAACCCCCGTTACCCAAATACTACTCTATAATAACAATATTATAGTGCAAATTTTTTGCTTTTGCAAGTTAAGCACCCGCTATCCATACTATATCCCAAATTTTACTCTTATCATATTGTGAACTACCCATTGTCTAAAGCCAATGGGCTTCCTGCTTCATCGACCTCGTAATCTACTATCTCCACAGGCGTTAATTCGGGCAGTCCCTGCCCTATATATTATTCTTATGCTATATGTCTTAATCCCTCTACCAGT
>JAGAOO010000082.1 GCA_017623675.1 Lachnospiraceae bacterium | reverse complement strand
CGTGAAGCCCCCCTCAAGATAAGATATCCCATTCGTAAGAAGTAAGACCCCTTGCAGACGACGAGGTTGATAGGCTTCGGGTGGAAGTGTGGCAACACATGGAGCTGAGAAGTACTAATAGGTCGAGGGCTTGACCAGAAAGAGGAGAAAACGGTCAGGGGATGTGTTGGAATGACGAGCGTGCTGGCACGCAGAGGCATGGAAACACAGACCGGAACACTTGCGAAGCAAGTGACATCGAGTCGAAGCGAAGCGAAGACGAGATGACCGTCTGCTTGCAAATGGACACTGAGATGAAGCGAAGCGGAATCGAAGTGACCGATGGCAAGCGAAGCGTAGACGAGATGACCGTCTGATTAGATGACTTAGATTTCTGTATGATGCTTTGAGGGTGTATACCTAAATAATCCTCGATAGCTCAATGGTAGAGCACACGGCTGTTAACCGTGGGGTTGTAGGTTCGAGCCCTACTCGGGGAGCTACAATACTGCTGATTATGGCATTATTGTATAAGCCGATATGGCTCAATTGGCAGAGCAGCTGATTTGTAATCAGCAGGTTAACGGTTCGAGTCCGTTTATCGGCTTTTTGCTATAAGCAAATACATGCGGGTTTTGAGACTCGTTAAATGGACCTTTAGCTCAGTTGGTTAGAGCAATCGGCTCATAACCGATCGGTCCAGGGTTCGAGTCCCTGAGGGTCCACTTTCAGGTAATATAATAGTCATATGGCCCAGTGGCTCAGTTGGTTAGAGCGTCGCCCTGTCACGGCGAAGGTCGAGGGTTCGAGTCCCTTCTGGGTCGTTTATATGCAATTACATGACATAATTATTATATGGGATCTTAGCTCAGCTGGGAGAGCATCTGCCTTACAAGCAGAGGGTCACAGGTTCGAGCCCTGTAGGTCCCATTTTCTAATTTTATTAGAAATGCCGGCGTGGCGGAACTGGCAGACGCACAGGACTTAAAATCCTGCGGGACTAACCTCCCGTACCGGTTCGATTCCGGTCGCCGGCATGAATTTTTAGAGGAAACATTGAACTTATCAGTGTTTCCTATTTTTTTGTCGCAAAAGCCCAACAAGTGACATTGTGCTCGCACAGAATGTCATTAATAATTTATACTTTTTTAATAGAACATTTTTCGAATTAGTGATACTATAAGACAATAAATGATAAAAAGGATAAGAAATTATGAGTGCATTTGTTGAATTTCAAAATGTGAAAAAAACATATAAGACTGGGGAAGTAGAAATTCATGCCTTACAGGATGTGAGTTTTCAAATCGAGAAGGGTGAATTCTGTGTTGTGGTCGGAGCATCCGGTGCAGGCAAGACTACAATTCTGAATATTTTAGGTGGTATGGATACCTTAACAGAGGGGAAAGTATATCTGGATGGTCAGGAAATATCTTCCTATAACAAGAAACAATTAACCGCCTATCGCCGATATGATATAGGATTTGTATTCCAATTCTATAATTTGGTACAGAATCTGACTGCTTTGGAGAATGTGGAGTTGGCAGCACAGATTTGTAAGAATCCGATGGATGCAGAGACTGTGCTGAAACAGGTGGGATTAGAGCAGCGTATGGCGAATTTTCCGGCACAGCTTTCTGGTGGGGAACAACAGAGAGTAGCTATTGCCAGAGCATTGGCTAAGAATCCAAAACTTTTACTTTGTGATGAGCCAACAGGTGCTTTGGACTATAACACCGGAAAAGCAGTATTGAAGCTGTTGCAGGATACCTGTCGTAATACAGGAATGACAGTGGTTGTTATTACCCATAATCAGGCATTGACAGCTATGGCAGACCGGATTATTACAGTAAAAAGTGGAATGATAGCAGATATGAGGATGAATGACCACATAGTAAATGTGGAAGATATCGAATGGTGATAACATGAAAGCAATGTTAAGACGAACAACCATAAGAGAAATCAAAGGAAGTTTTGGCCGATTCTTTGCAATATTGGCAATTATTGCACTGGGAGTGGGCTTTTTTTCAGGCGTAAAGATAACAAAAGAGACCATGACAAATACAATGAATCAATACTGGAAAGAGAAGAATTTCTTTGATTTACATTTATTATCTACCATTGGATTTGAGGAAGAAGATGTTGAAGCATTCTCACAAGAGGAAGATGTCAGATATGCAGAAGGTGTTTACACGTTTGATGCATTGTACTCGGGAATTACGGAGAATGAGATGGTATTAAAGACTCATACCATGCCGGAGCAAATCAATGGGATACGTTTAATTTCCGGTCGTTTGCCAGAGTCTTCATCCGAGTGCGTGATTGATTCAGAAATCTATGTTCCGGTGGAATTGGGGAGTGTAATACGATTAACGAATGATAATGAAGATGATACATTAGAGGCGTTTGCACAACGGGAATTCACTGTAGTAGGAACGGTGGATTCTTCTTATTACATGAATTTTGAACGGGGAACCACATCCATTGGTAATGGTAAGGTAGAAGGATTCATATATGTACTACCGTCAGCCTTTGACTGTGAGTATTATACAGATGTATTTATATGCTTTAATCAGGATTATGATATTTATACGCAAGAGTATGAAGATTATATGGAGAATAAGACGGAACTATGGGAAGATATCTGTGGGAAACGAGTAGATACACGTTTTGAAACTCTTTTGAAGGATGCCAGGGAAGAACTGGAGGATGCCAAGGAAGAATTGGCGGACAAACAGCAGGAAGGAGAAACAGAACTAGGGGATGCTTATACCGAACTGATAGATGGAGAAAACCGGATTACAGATGGCAGGGCAGAGTTGAATAAGGCGTGGAAAACCCTTCAGGAAAATGAAACTGAATTATCCGGTCAGGAAGAGCAGTTGGCACAGAGAGACCAGGAATTTCAACAGAAAAAGAACAATTTGGAAAATACGATACAGCAGTTGCCGCAGGACCAACAGTTATTGTTACAGGGTATGGTTCAGAGTTTACAACAGACTGATGATGCTGGTAAACAGGCATTGTTAGAGCAGTGGTCTGCTATTCCGGGAATGGAACCTATGGTACAATTGGCTTTGGGAAGTCTGCAGATAGAGGAAGGAAGAGTTGCTTTGGCAGCTGGCAGAAGTCAATTAGAAGATGGAAAATCACAATTAGAATCCGGTAGAAATGAATTAATACAGAAAGAACAGGAATTAATGGATGCCAAGGAAGAGTTGGAGGAAGGCTGGCAGGAATATGAGAATGCCAAGGAAGAATTTGACGAAAAAATAGAAGAAGCAGAAACAAAAATTGCTGATGCACAGGAGGAAATAGATGAATTAGAAGAACCGGATAGTTATGTACTGGGGAGGGAAACGAATGTAGGATACGTATGTTTTGAAAGCGATTCCGATATTGTAGATGCGATAGCAAAAGTATTCCCGATTTTCTTCATTTTGGTGGCTGCTTTGGTTTGTATGACTACCATGAATCGTATGATTGAGGAACAACGGACACAGATTGGTGTCTTGAAAGCATTAGGTTATGCAGAGTCAGCCATAATGGGAAAATATATGTTTTATTCCGGCAGTGCGGCGTTGCTTGGCTGTGTGATTGGATATGCAGTAGGAACGGTTGTATTTCCACGAGTTATTTGGACAGCATATGATCTGATGTATCAGTCACATACACTCCATTATGTGTTTAATTGGAAATTGGCAGCTATTACTCTTTGCGTATCATTACTTTGCTCCATTGGAACTACATGGTTTTCCTGCCACTATGAATTGTCAGAAACAGCGGCTAGTTTAATGCGGGCAAAAGCACCAAAAGCAGGTAGACGTGTATTTTTAGAACGGATACCATTCATCTGGAAACGGTTAAAGTTCCTTCATAAAGTATCTGTTCGAAATCTGTTACGATACAAAAAACGGTTTTTCATGATGGTTATTGGTATTAGTGGGTGTACTGCCTTATTATTGACCGGTTTTGGTATTAAGGATTCCATTACCGGATTTGCACAGCAGCAATATGAGGAAATTCAGGTGGTAGATGGAACCATAGGACTTAAGGATGCCGTTAGTGATAGCTCTAGAGCAGTTTTTGCTGAAAAATTAGAAACGGTAGCACAAGATTATTTATATGTCAGCGAATCCGCTTGGGACATAGTAAAGGATGGAAGTGTAAAGAATATTAATATGGTGATTCCGGAAGAAACGACTCATATGGATTCTTACATGAGATTACGGACAAAAAAAGGGGATGTAATTGAATATCCGGAACTGGGAGAAGCAGTTTTAAGCAACAGTATTGCAGAAGAAAATGATATTGAAGTTGGAGATGAAATTCTGCTGAGAAATGAAGACATGCAGGAACTCAGGGTAAAAGTAACCGGATTATTTGAGAATTATGTATATGATTATATATTTCTTTCCAAGGAAACCTATGAAGAACAGATGGGCGAAATGCCGGAATTTAAAACCATCTATATTAACTATGCAGAAGGTGTTGATCAGCATCAGGCAGCAGCAGAATTAATGCAGGATTCCCAGGTGGTATCTACAGCAATTAACGAAGATACGAAAATCCGGCTAACAACAATGATGAGCAGTTTGAATTATGTAGTGCTATTGATTATTATTTCTGCAGCGGGACTTGCATTCATTGTTTTGTATAATCTGACGAATATTAATATTACGGAACGTTTGCGGGAAATAGCGACTATTAAGGTGCTGGGTTTCTTTCGAAATGAAACCGCTTCTTATGTATTTCGGGAAAATATTGCATTAACAGCTATAGGAATAGTAGTTGGGCTTGTATTGGGAGTATTTCTGCATCGTTTTGTTATGGCTCAAATACATGTAGATATGGTATCTTTTGATACTCGTATTTTACCAATAAGCTATCTATATAGTGTACTGTTGACATTTGCATTTAACTTTTTTGTAAATGGAGTAATGACCGGAAAACTGGAAAAAATCAATATGGCAGAATCCTTGAAATCAGTGGATTAGAATAAACACTATAATATTGTACACATAAATTATGAATACAATGTTAATACTATGTGAATTTTGAAAAAAACTTATAGGCAAATAAGAAAAGTTATAGTAAAATAAAAATAGTTATTGTGGAACGTGAAAATGAAGTATGGGGGATTGGAATGAAGCGATTAAATGTAGCATTATTCATCAGTGAATTTGAAGATCCTTTTGCAAATACATTGTGTGAAGGTGCGGTGAAAGCTGTTAAAGAAAAAGGATATAATCTCTTTATTTTCCCAGGTAAATTTATAGATGACAGACAGAGTCCGGTATTTGAGGATAACTATGCCTATCAGCATAATTGCCTGTTTCAGTTTATTTCTGAGAAAGACATTGATGTGGCGATTATTAATCTTGGCAATATTGCATCGCAGTTGGAATTAGAGGACAAAATTAATTTTCTTAATACCATTGCAGTTCCTGTTGTGTTGATTTCAGATACCATTGAGGGATATTCCAGTGTGAATTTTGAGAATAGCACAGGACTGGCTTTGGAAATTGAACATTTAATTCAGGTGCATCAAAAGAAGCATTTTGGATATGTGAGTGGACCAAGCAGTAATATTGATGCAGTTGAACGACAGCAGGAATTTGAACAGGTCATGGAGAAGAATGGAATTCTTCCTCAGCAATACCGGATTGTGGAAGGTGATTTTTCTTCAAATTGTACAGATGTGATAGAGGCATTGATGGATTCATATCCGGAGATGGATGCACTGATTTGTGCCAATGATATGATGGGATATGCGGCATATCAGGTAATAGAATCAAGAGGAATGAAGGTTGGACAAGACATTGCCGTAGTTGGATTTGACGATTCACCATATTCCTGTCAGATTAAACCTGGACTTACCACTATTAAAGCAGATTCTTCTCTGTTAGGATATAAAGCTGTTGGCTTATGTGAAAGTGTGCTGCGTGGGGAACAGCATAATTTAATTGTTGACACAACCTTTATTATGCGTGGTTCCTGTGGGTGTGATATAAAACAGAAGGTGGAGCATCAAGGAAATATTTTGAATATACAGGCAAAGCTGGATTCCTTGAATCACACCTTGGTTTCTGTTTCCAGAAATGTATTGAATTATGAAGAGGAAAATCATAAGATTTACTATATGATTTTAGACAGCTTGTGTAAGATAAACATCCAAAGCGTGTATTTATATACATTTACAGAAGAAATGGAATATAAAAAAGGTCAGAAGTGGATGAAACCGAAAACAGTTCGTCTGCAGGCGTATTATAAGGAACCATATAGACGAGTTCCCGATATTGTATATCAACCAATGCCTGTTTACTACTATCCGGTGGATGCAGTTGATATAAAAGAGATAGAAATTGACAAGCAGGAGATTCCGTTTGAACAGATATTTACTAATCCGTATATAGCAGAGGAGGAGCAGCAGATTAAGGTAATAACATTGCTATATGCCGGTGAGAATCAATATGGTTTCATGATTTGGGATGTGAAAGGCGAGTATTATGGATATTTAAGTCAGTTGACGTATCAGATTTCCAATACATTAAAAACCAATAAGCTGTTACAGAATAAGAATAAAATGGCGGCTGCATTGGAGGAAAGTCTTCAGCAGGTACGGGAAAAGAATGCAATTCTAGAGGAAATATCCAAGATTGATGAACTGACGCAGATTTATAATCGACGTGGATTTCTTGACAGTATGAAACGTAATGTGATTCTTAAGGAGAATCAGGGAAAAAATGTGATTGCCATATATGCAGATATGAATGACTTAAAGCTGGTAAATGACCAGTTCGGACATGAAGAGGGCGACTATGCATTGAAGCTGATTGGACAGATTTTAAGAGAAGCAATCCATGATGTGAAGGGAACAGGAGAAGTCGGTAGAATAGGTGGAGATGAATTCTGCGCTTATCTGATTACGGATGAAGCGAATTGTGAACCGTTGTTGCGTGGAAAGTTAGATGAGATTACAGAACGGTTGAATCGGGAAAATGATAAGCCGTATTATGTTAGCATAAGTGCCGGAATGCAGCATTTTACCTGTCACGAGGATGTGAATATTTCCTATGAGTTAGAGCAGGCAGATGCTCAACTGTATATGCATAAAAAGAATAAAAGAAATATATTAAAATAATTAGTTTTCTACTTGACATTCATATATATGTTTGCTATTATATATGACGTTGAGTGCTAACGATGTTGGTGCCAACAGATAACTTATGTTGTTTGCGTGCTTAGCTCAGCTGGATAGAGCGTTTGGCTACGGACCAAAAGGTCGGGGGTTCGAATCCTCTAGCACGCAGTAAGCTAAGCCTAGTGTTTTCACTAGGCTTTTTCTTTTCATACGAGATGAAAGGGGATTAACATGCAGGAACTTTCACATAATAATCAGAAAAAAATTGCCGTCATTAATGATATTTCCGGTTTTGGACGCTGCTCAATTACGGTGGCGTTACCGATTATTTCTCATATGAAGCTTCAATGCTGCCCACTACCAACTTCAATTTTTTCTAATCATACCGGTTATAAACACTATTTTTTTGATGATTACACCCATAATATGAGAGAATATATTCGAAATTGGAAGGAGTTGGGTTTGGAATTCGATGGAATTGCAACCGGCTTTTTGGGTTCTAAGGAGCAGATACAGATTGTAGAGGAATTTATTCAGGAATTTCGAACAGAACGAACTAAGGTAATTATCGATCCTGTTATGGGAGATAATGGGATGTTATATCCAACCTATTCAGAAGAAATGCGGCAGGAAATGAAAAAGCTGGTATCTTATGCCGATATTTTGACACCTAATTTGACGGAATGTTGTTTTTTAACAGATGTTCCTTTTAGAGAAACAGGCTGGAGCAGAAAAGAATTATTTGAAATGGCTGAGAAATTAAGTCATGTTGGTGCGGATAAAATTGTTATTTCCGGTATTGCAATGGGCGATTATCTGGGAAATGCTGTTTACGAAACCAATGGAACAAAAGAGATGATTCGTAGTAAATGGGTGGCACAGGAACGGGCAGGTACCGGAGATATTTTTGCTTCCATTATTGCAGCAGATTGTGTGAATCAGGTTGATTTTACACAATCTGTACGGAAGGCAGTTGGGTTTATTAAAGACTGTATGGTTATTACAAATCAGAGAGGAATTCCTTCAGAAGATGGAGTCTGTTTTGAAGAAATATTGTATCGTTTAAAATAATTGTTGCGTAATAATTGTTAATATGTTACAATTCTGTTACATGTTGTTAAGGAACTGTGTTCATTAGCAAAATAATAATAGGTGGCAGAGATTAGATATGAAATCGTTATTACGAACCGGAATCGCAACAGCTGTGGTACTTACAGCAACAGGAGCATTAGTGGCGATTACCAATTATACAGATAACCATAGAATATTAAAGGTTGATGGTGTTGCTTCGGTAGAAATGAGCAACTCATTGGCATCCATAGAGAATGATATGGCTGCCCGTATGGAAGCACAGGAAGTAGCAACCATTATTGGGAAAATAGATCATGTATCTTTGACGAGTTATGCAGAACTGCAGGAAGCCAGAGAATTGTATGAGAATGCATCCAGCAGTGCAAGGGCTTACATTGATGAAGAGCAGTTGATAATAGCTGAGGAGACATATGCACAGTTAGAAGCAGAACGGGAAGAATTATTAGCTGAAGCAAGAGCAAATGGTGATATTGATGGAATGTTGGATTATACATATTGTGATGTACAATCCTCCGGGAATGAATACCTGGATTCCATGGTGCAGGAATTAATTCAGAAGGCAACAACCGAGGACATGAGTCGCAGTGAACAGTTAAAAGCCTGCTATTGTTATATGGTAAGCAACTATTCTTATGCATATAATTATAATTACAGTTATGGAAATGGACCAAAATCTGTGGCATGGGCAACTGCTTTCTTGAGAGATGGATATGGAGCATGTAATAATTGGTCATCTGCATTTATGTATGTTGCACGGGCTTTGGGCTATGATACAGAGTTGTATTATGGCAGTACCGCAACATCGCGTGGAGGCAGTACAGAGCATTATTGGCCGGTAATTCGGATTGATGGTACAGACTATGTGTTCGACCCACAGGTAGAAGCTGATATGTATAGAAAATCAGGCAATATTAGTTTTCGCAGATATGGTCTTGCCGGAAATGCGGCGGATGCAAAGTATTTCTTTAGTACCGTTGTACAATAATTGAAAATGATATATGATAAGGATGGAATTGCTACATTCCATCTTTCTTTATACCCGAAACAGGAAATAGAATATTGTAATTAACACAGGAGCAGAACGATATGGCAAATCACGAAAAAGAAATCAGTGTATCGGAACGACAAATATATATTTTATCATTATTATCACAAAATCCCATCGGCTATACTGCTGATGAAATTGTAGAGAAATTGAAAAAATGGGATGTGGTATTGACAAAGCGTACCATTAACCGGGATATCGATGAATTATCCATGAGTTATGCCATTGAGGAAGAAGAACGGAATGGAAAAACGTATTTTCTGGCACGGAAATTCAGTATGGAAAATGTAGATTTAACGATACAGGATTTGATGGCAATCTCATTTATGCAGCAATTAGTGCAACAGTATGAGCATACAATTATGGGAAAAGCTGCAGAGGAGATGCTGCAAAAAATTGCGTCTAACACAGGGAATCTGAACCGAAAGCACCTGGAAGAGTTGAGTAAGACCATACGTTTTATTGATAGAAACGAGTGGAAGAATCAGGATGTAAAGCCGGAAATTGAACAGATGATAACTGCAGCAATTGAGAAGCAGAATAAAATTGAGATTCAGTATCATAGCTGGAATTCGGATGAAACCACAAAGAGAGTAATTCATCCATATAGTATGACATTTATTGATCAATATCTTTGTGTGGAAGGGTATTGTGAATTGCGAAAGGAGCTTCGAACCTTTCGCCTGTCTCGTATCCAGAATGTAACTGTATTAAAAGAACAATTTCAGATTCCGGAAACCTATCATAAGAAGGAAGAGGATAAGTTTATCTATTTAGGTGGCAAGGACAAAGAACAGCTTATTATACAATTTGATGTTGAGACCGGACGATATATTCGGGAATATGAAGCACATCGGGCAGACCGGCTTACAGAAAATGAAGAAGGAGTTTTATTTGAGAAACGAACAGCAATTACGACGGAGGTAATACGCTGGATTTTAAGATTCGGTGCCGGAGCAAAAGTCGTGCAGCCAGAGAACTTAAAAGAACAGATTAAGATAGAAATTGAAAAAATGAAAAAGTTATATCAATGAAGATGTAAACTGGACAAGATAGAATAGACTAGTAAGAGGAGCGTCATTCATGTTTAAAAAGGAAAAAGACTTGTGATTTCTCACAAGTCTTTTACTGGGATAGCAGGATTCGAACCTACAGATGCTGGAATCAGAATCCAGTGCCTTACCATTTGGCGATATCCCATCACTCACAACAATGGATATTATACATGATGAATTGGGATAATGCAAGCATATTTTTAAATTTTTTTAAAGTTTTGAAAATAAAATGACAAATGAAATTCTTTCCTGTATAATAGTACAGATGCGAAGGAGGTGATACACATGAGCAGATGGAATTATATAGTTCCTTGGGCAATATGCGATACGGACAATATATATGTGAAGCGAATGGAACAAAAGGATATGGAACTGCCAAAGGTACAGGAAGTATATGATGACTGGACGATTCAATCTGTTATTCCAAGCCCGGATCGACGAAGCAAGGATGTATATATTCTATTGGATGTGTATCGTGGATATGATTTTAAGAATCGCAATAGAGAAGTTTCAATTTTAGATGTGACCAACTCGATTTCCCGTTTACAGGAGTTGGGATATGAGCCTGCCGGTGAAGAGGATAGAGCATTTATCCGGCAAAAGGTGTTAAAGTGGGACAAACCGGCGAAAAAGCCTATTGCAAAGGGAAAATCTATAAAAAAGAGTGGAAAAACGAATAAAAAGAAATAACATAGGTGTTTGTTAGGATTTGATTGGAGTGATAATGCTATGTATGAGATTTCAGTTCGAGTACGGTTTAGTGATATAGGAAAAGACAATAAGCTTCGCTTATATGAGTTGCCAAAGTATTTTCAAGATTCCAGTATTGAACATTCGGAAGCTTTAGGAGTAGGAATGCCCTATCTGGTGCCACGGAATCTTGCATGGCTTCTGACCTCATGGCAGATTGATATCCGGCGGCTGCCCGGCTATGATGAGAAACTTACCATTCAGACTTGGCCTTTTGATTTCAAAGGAGCCTTTGGTTATCGGAATTATACGATGCTGGGAGAAGATGGTGAAGTGTTAGTGAAAGCGTATGCCATCTGGTTGCATACGGATATTGCTGATATGAAACCTGCAAAAACCTCAGAGGAGGAGGCAGGATGCTATGGCTCAGAACCTAAGCTGGATATGGAATATCAGCCACGAAAGATTACTCTTCCGTCAGAAATGACAGAGGTAGATCGAATGAAGGTGCAACGTCATTATGCGGATATGTATCAGCATTTGAATAATGCAATGTATGTAGATATCGCATCGGATTATATCCCGGAGGGACAGGAAGTAAGACGGCTTCGAGTGGATTATCGTAAGCAGATGAGAGTAGGCGATACCATGGTTATAAAGCGAGGCTGGATTGACGACAACTGTTATATAGCGTTTTATGACGAAGCCGGAGAAATGCATGTGAGCACGGAATTTGTATTATAAGTGAACAGGAATGGAAAGAGGATAGAAAATGATTGAAGTAGGGAAATGGCAAACTCTGAGAATGCTCCGCAGTAAGGAATTTGGTATTTATCTTGGAGAAGCCGGAAAGGAAGAAGAGTCCGTTTTACTTCCTAAAAAGCAGGTGCCAAAAGATTTAAGAATTGGAGACGAGATTAACGTATTTATTTATCGGGATTCTCAGGATCGAAAAATTGCCACAGTGAATCGACCATTATTGACAGTGGGAGAGATTGGAAAACTTAAGGTAGTCAGTGTTAGCAGTATAGGTGCGTTTATGGATTGTGGTCTGGAACGAGATATATTACTTCCTTTTAAAGAACAGACAACCAAGGTGGCGGTAGGCAGAGAATATCTGGTTTATATGTATTTGGATAAGAGTGAACGACTTTGCGTAACTATGCGGTTGTATTCTCATCTGAACCATCAACCTCCATTTGAAAAGAATGATTTTTTTAAGGGGACCGTGTATGAGTGGAAGGACCATATGGGTGCGTTTGTTGCCGTAGACGACCAGTATTCCGGTTTGATTCCCAAAAGTGAGATTTATCATCCGATTCACGTAGGAGATGTCGTAGAGGGAAGAGTTCTGAATGTCCGAGAGGATGGAAAGATGGATTTGAGTATTCGACGCCCGGCTTATTTACAGATGGATGTAGACAGTGATGTGATTATGAAACGACTGGAAGCTTGTAATGGTACGTTACCATTTACGGACAAGGCATCTCCGGAGTTGATAAAGCAGGAGTTTGGAATGAGTAAAAATGAGTTCAAGCGGGCGGTAGGAAGACTGCTGAAGGAAGGAAAGATTGAAATAACGGCAGAAACAATTCAAAAGAAATAAGGCTAGTTTGATACCGGCTGGAAATTCTAATACTATAAATATAAAAACGGAGGACAAGATTATGAAAAAAGTAATTTCAACAGACAAGGCACCGGCAGCAATCGGTCCATATTCACAGGCAATTGAAGTAAATGGAATGATTTTTACTTCCGGTGTCATTCCCATTGACCCAACAACCAATACATTGGTAGAGGGAGACATTGCAGTACAGGCAAAGCAGGCAATTGGCAATTTGGCTGCATTATTAAAGGAAGCAGGTTCCGATTGTGACCAGGTAATAAAGACAACTGTATTTATTAAGGACATGAATGATTTTGGTAAAGTGAATGAAATCTATGCAGAATATTTTCATGGAGAATGTCCGGCACGCTCCTGTGTGGAAGTTGCCAGACTGCCAAAGGATGTTTTGATTGAAATAGAAGCCATTGCCTTAAAAAATCCATAAGAGGAATTAGAAAGATTAGGTGGTTTGCATGGAAAAGAAAAAGATGGTTTTAGGTGCCAGTATTTTATTTTTGGCAATAGTTGTAATTAATGTGATAGCACAATTCTTAGATTTGAGTGGCTTGCCGATTTATATGAATATCTTACTGGCTCAGGCTTTGATTATTGTGCCGGTAATCATATATATTATAGTGACGAAACAAAATTTCTTTGAAATTATTCGCTTGCGAAAAATGAATTTCTGGTCCGTTTTGCTACTCATACCGTTGGTATACTTACTGGAACCATTGCTTGTCTGCATAAATGCGTTCAGTATGGCTTTTTCAACGAATATGATTGCCAATACTATGGAGGATATTTCAACCTCAATGCCATATATTGCAGGATTATCTTTGATGGCATTGTTACCGGCTCTGGTGGAAGAAATTACATTTCGTGGAGTATTGTTAAACAGTTTTCATAGGGACAGTAATCCATGGCCGGCAATTATCTTTTCGGCTATCTGTTTTGGAAGTATGCACATGAATCTGAACCAGATTACTTATGCTTTGGTACTTGGTGTGCTGATGGGGATTATACTGGAGGCAACCGGCAGTATACTGTCTACAATGATTGTGCATTTTATATACAATGGAACGTCAACTACGCTATTGTATCTGCTTCCAAAGCTTATGAGCTGGAGTAATAGTATGCTGGAAGAAAGTGGAATGAGCCAGCAGGAGATTAATCAGATGATGGATGTGAGTGAAGCTGCAGCATCAGCGGATTCTACACAAATGCTGATAATGGCAGGAGTGATGCTGATACCTGCAATCATGGGACTTATACTGGCAGCTTTGTTAATATATCTGATTGCTTATCTCAATAAGAGACATTATATTCTGAAGGGAATGTTTACGAAGAAAACACCGGAACAGAAGGAAGCAATGGCAGCAGATAAGGTGAAGATAATAAATGTTTTTTTGTGTATTGGAGTAGGGCTTTGTATTGCAATGGCAATTGTAATTGAGGTACTGCTGAGAATAAAATAAAGTATAAAGAAAAGGTACTGAGAGTAACATACTTTCAGTACCATTTTTATTAAGAATTCTGTTCCTGATGTTCTAAGGCTGCCCCCAAAAATCCTTTGAAAAGGGGATGGGCTTTGTTTGGACGGGATTTGAATTCAGGATGTGCCTGCGTTCCGATGAACCAAGGATGGTTTTCTAATTCTACCATCTCTATGATGTGTCCGTCCGGTGAATGTCCCACCTGTCGCATGCCATGTGCGGTTAGTGCCTCTCGATAATCATTGTTTACTTCATAACGGTGACGATGGCGTTCCGTAATTTCTTCTGAACCGTATAACTGATAGGATTTGGACGTTTTGTCCAAAACACAAGGATATGAACCAAGACGGAGGGTTCCGCCTAAATCCGTAACACCATTTTGATCCGGCATAATATGAATGACCTGATGAATGGAGCTTGGATCGAATTCACTGCTGTTAGCATCTGCATATCCCAGTACATTTCTTGCAAATTCTACGATAGTAAGCTGCATGCCAAGACAGATACCCAGATACGGAATGTTATTTTCACGTGCATACTGAATGGTATCAATCATACCCTCAATGCCTCGGTCACCAAAACCGCCTGGGACAATAATGCCATGAACACCTTGAAATGTTTCGGCTGCATTGCCTTTAGTGACTAATTCAGAGTCTACCCATTGAATCTGAACCTCTGCGTCGTGTGCAACTGCCCCATGCTTTAAGGCTTCTACAACAGAAATATATGCATCATGTAAAGTGACATATTTTCCAACCAAAGCTATGGTAACCTTTCTGGTTGGATTCTTCCAACGGTTAACCATATCAATCCAGTCCTTAAGATCCGGATCCGGACAAGACATATGCAGACATTCACAGGCTACATTTGCTAAGTGCTCATTTTCCATTGCCAGAGGAACTTCATATAGTACATCACAATCCAGATTTTGAATGACGTGAGATGGTTCAACATTGCAGAACATAGCAATTTTGCTTTTGATTCCCTGGTCTAACGGCCAGTCAGAACGACAAACCAAGATATCAGGATGAAGACCAAGCCCCTGTAATTCTTTTACACTTGCCTGAGTTGGCTTTGTTTTCATTTCGCCGGAAGATTTCAAATATGGAATCAATGTGACATGTATCAAGATGCAGTTTTCATGTCCTACATCCTGACGGAATTGACGGATGGCTTCTAAAAATGGCTGGCTTTCAATATCGCCCACTGTTCCGCCGACCTCAATAATGGCAACTTCGGTCTGGGTGGATTCCGGATTCCGGTAAAACCGGCTTTTAATTTCGTTGGTTACATGTGGAATGACCTGCACGGTATGTCCGCCAAAATCGCCTCGACGTTCTTTGGTTAAGATACTCCAGTAGATTTTTCCGGTTGTTACATTGGAGTTTTTATCCAGACTTTCATCGATGAATCTCTCGTAGTGTCCAAGGTCCAAGTCGGTTTCAATGCCGTCATCCGTGACGAATACTTCGCCATGCTGAACCGGATTCATCGTTCCCGGATCCATATTGAGATATGGGTCGAACTTCTGACTGTGAACTTTATAACCACGAGCTTTTAGTAAACGTCCCAGTGATGCGGCTGTAATACCTTTGCCAAGACCTGAAACAACACCACCTGTTACAAAAATATATTTTACTGCCATATTTCTCCTCCCCTGTCTTTTGGTTAGTACATAAATAAGCAGGGAACACTACTTATTTGAAATCATTGTTTAATTATAAAAAAGGGAAAAACACAATTATTGAATATTTTAGACAATATTTTAGATAACTTTAACATTCTTTCCATAAGTTTTATTTGATTTATGAAAAAGAACCTAGTATATTAGACAATGAAGCAAACGGTGTCAATGAAATTGAAACCGAAGGAGGATAGCGATGAACGAAAATAATTCTAATAAAAATAAAAATTCCAATGGTTCATGGAAGCCATTAGTGATTATGCTGATTATATCAGTTGGACTGACCTTATTATTTTGGGGAACCTTGCAGCGATATAAGCAGGGAACGGTAGAGGAAATAAAGTACAGTCAGTTCATGGATATGTTGGCAGACGGAGAAATCCAGTCAGTTGAAATATCAGATAATGCAATTGTCATTCATCCTGTGGAAGAAGAAGGAAGCCATTCGTTGCAGAAGGTAACCTATACTACCAGACGGGTGTATGATATCTATATGATTGATAAATTAGAAGCAGCCGGTATTGAATATGAAGAGGCACAGGACAATTCCAATGCGTGGTGGCTGAATATTTTACAGTTTCTGCTGATGCTGGGTGTCATTTATCTGGTTATGGCATTGTTTATGCGTCTGATGACGAAGAATGGCATGATGGGTGGCGTTGGAAAGTCCAAAGCCAAAGTTTATGTTGAAAAGAAAACCGGAGTTACCTTTGCAGATGTTGCCGGCCAGGAGGAAGCAAAGGAATCCTTAGTAGAGATGGTAGATTTCCTGCATAATCCTAAGAAGTATTTGGAAATTGGTGCAAAGCTGCCAAAGGGTGCGTTGCTGGTAGGTCCTCCGGGTACCGGTAAGACCTTGCTTGCCAAAGCAGTTGCAGGCGAAGCCAATGTACCATTTTTCTCCTTATCCGGTTCTGATTTTGTAGAAATGTATGTAGGTGTGGGCGCATCCCGTGTGCGCGACCTGTTTAAGGATGCCAATGCCATGGCACCATGTATTATATTTATTGATGAAATTGATGCCATTGGTAGAAGCCGGGATACTGCCGGACATGGTGGTGATTCGGAACGGGAACAGACATTGAATCAGTTGTTATCAGAGATGGATGGTTTTGATACTTCCAAGGGTATTGTAATTCTTGCGGCAACCAATCGTCCTGAGGTTCTGGATAAGGCATTGTTACGTCCGGGACGGTTTGACAGACGTGTTATTGTAGAAAAGCCGGATTTGAAGGGACGTATTGATACCTTAAAGGTTCATTCAAAGGATGTAAAGATGGATGAAACAGTTGACTTTGAAGAACTGGCATTGGCTACATCAGGAGCAGTTGGTGCGGATTTGGCAAACATAATCAATGAAGCAGCCTTGGCAGCAGTAAAGGCAGGCAGACAGTATGTAAGCCAGAAGGATTTGTTCGAATCGGTAGAAGTGGTATTTGCCGGCAAGGAAAAGAAGGACCGTATTCTAAGTGAGAAAGAAAAGAAAATAGTAGCTTATCACGAAATAGGTCATGCGTTAATTATTGCATTGCAAAAGCATACGGAGCCGGTACAGAAGATTACGATTATTCCGAGAACCATGGGTGCATTGGGTTATGTAATGCAGGTGCCGGAAGAAGAAAAATATTTGAGTACCAAGGCAGAAATGTTGGCGGATTTGGTAACCTCGTTAGGCGGACGGGCTGCAGAGGCAATCAAGTTTGAGTCTGTAACGACAGGAGCATCTAATGATATCGAACAGGCAACGGCCAAAGCGAGAGCAATGATAACTCTCTATGGTATGTCAGACAAATTCGGTATGGTTGCATTGGAGTCAACACAGAATCGTTATCTGGATGGCAGAAGAGTGTTAAATTGTTCCGAAGAAACAGCTACGGAAATTGATAAAGAAGTACAGAAAATGTTGAAGAAAGCTTATAAGCAGGCATTTAATATGTTAAAGGCAAATGAAGCACTGTTGGATAAGCTGGCTGAATACCTCATTGAAAAAGAAACAATTACCGGAAAAGAATTCATGGAAATCTTTAATCGGGAAAAGGGAATCAGTCCTGAGGGCAGTATTTTTACTGAAAGTACAATGAGTAAGGAGGATACAGAACAGGAACCTTCTTATGTGACAGACGTTGACTGGTCAGATGAAGAGGAACCTTCGAATACACTTTCTGAGCAATTGGAGCAGGTGTCCGGACAATTGGAAAATATTGCTGAACAGTTAGAACAGATGGATGATGAAGATTCAGATTCAAAATAGAAATTGAAAATCCAATATAAATGGAGTTTGTGAAAAATGTAAAAATCCCCTGTCTGGGAAATGGGTTATTCCTCAATGAAAACGTTGAGGATGCTCATAACACGACAGGGGATTTTGTTTATATAGATATTAATATCTGTACATAGTTACATTTGCAACATTTAACGGGTTTCTCCAAGATAGAAAAGAGCAACGGTTCCGGGACCGGAGTGCGCACCAATGGTAGAACCCACGTAATTGATGATAAAATCATGAATGCCAAAACGTTCTTCTACCAGATTCTTTACAAATTCAGCATCCTCTATACAATCGCCATGGCTAATGAAAACAATCGGATTCTTATAATCGCCCATAGTTTTTTCCATGTTATCAACTAAAGCGGTTAAGGAACGTTTTCTGCCTCGGATTTTAGAAATATTAATTAACTTTCCTTCGTTATCTACATGAAGTACCGGCTTGATATTTGCAATGGTTCCTAAAATAGCAGTTGCTTTGCTGACACGACCACCCCGATGAAGATGAAACAAATCATCAACAGTAAACTG
The DNA here is from genome assembly GCA_017623675.1 of Lachnospiraceae bacterium. Lineage (GTDB taxonomy): Bacteria > Bacillota > Clostridia > Lachnospirales > Lachnospiraceae > CAG-632. The sequence continues at coordinate 957 of JAGAOO010000082.1, read as the reverse complement.
ATGACAGATATGCGGGATTAGGTCAGTAATATATTCTGCCAATTCATCAATTGTGGCACCTTCTTCTTTCTTCTTACAGGCATAATAGACTAATAAACCTTGGCCTAAAGAAGCACATAGAGAATCAATCACAATGATTTTAGAATCTGGGTATTTTTCCAGCATTTCTTTAGCAGTTACGGCAGTATTGTTATAACTGGAACTCAAACCGGAAGAAAAACTGATATGGAAAATATCATATCCATCTTCAATATTTTTGGTAAAGCTTTGTTCAATGAATTCGGGATTGCTTGCCATAGTGGTTGGCATTTCTCCGTTCCGCATCCGGTTATAGAATTCTGGCTCAGGAAGAGCTCCATCTAAGGCATTATAAGTTACATCTCCCATCACATAATATAGAGGATGAAGGGAAATGTTATGTTCTTTAATAAAATCGGCTGGTAAGTCAGCCATACAATCCGTAGAAATAATGTAAGGTTTCATAAGTCTCGTACCTCGCAATCTTTAATAGTATAGTATTTCTTATATTGTTGATTTTATACTCTATCTGCCAAAATAGCAAGTTTATTAAATTATGGTTTAGCGTAGTACCTGCGACCGCGGTTTTAAGGATATATATTCCCGCACGACACGCTTGCACTCCAGCCAGCACGTAACGGTACGTAAGGCTGTGCATCATAAATATCATGTATTATTGATTACAAAGCACAGCCTAAGTGCCGACGTGCTTCTAAGGTCGTTGCGTGAACATATACCCTCAAAACCGCTTCTGTAGGAATGGGAAGAACCATAATTTATATTGGGAAAAGTAGTATGGCTCCGCAGTCATTGATACCTTGCGCGGAGCGGTACTTTGCTTCCCATATAAATTATGGGTTATTTCGTACAGTTGGCTACCGGTTTCTGGTGATAGATAGTTGCAAGCAGACCTTAAAAGCACGTTGGTGCTTAGGTGCG
>JAGAOO010000081.1 GCA_017623675.1 Lachnospiraceae bacterium | reverse complement strand
CAATAGACAGAGAACGGATGAACCAGCATGATTGAAGAAGAATCTTCGGAAAGGATGTTTAGAATTATCCTTCTGTCTAATCAAAAAAAGAATAAGTCTGTAAGCTGTTTTATGCTTACAAACTTATTATACGAGGAGTGATACCTATTGGATATGAGATTGTGGTGTTATATGAGGGGGCAGAGCCTGTTCCAGTAATTTTTGAAAGGTAATTGAGATACATGCCAATGAATGATATAATTAAAATGATCGTGTAAAAAATACGAAAGACAAGTGTTATTAGTATTGCATAAAATATGATGGATTTCATGGAGCAAGGAGTTTCTGCTAATATTCGCTAATGTTCTATAGGAGGGGTGTAAGTTTGAAAAAAAGTTATGTACTCGTTATTTTATTGTTTGCTGTTTGTTTTTTGCTTACAGCTTGTTTGTCAAATGAGAAAATTTATCAAAAAAGTGAAACCATTACCGATACACAAAGGACAGAGGAAACGGATGAATTAAGTGTGTGGTTAAAACAATACAAAGCTTTCCTACAGGATAGAGTCAGGTCAGAAGATAAAGAGAATAAGGAATCTTACTATTTGACTGATTATTGTAATTGGGTTGTTCCAGGAAAAACAGAAGATGGAATTCGTTATGCTTTGTTTGATATGACTGGCGACGGGATGCCGGAATTACATGTGCTAACAGATATTTCATATACGATTCATACCATGGAGAACCATGAACTTGTGGAATGGTATGATGGGGACCGATATAACAGACCCCTCAATAATGGGATGATACTCCAGAAAGGAGCTTCGGAATCGGGCGGTGATGGTTATATAGTTCTTGATAGTAAAGGGGTGGAAGTTGGTTGTGTCTGGTTCGGAAATAATGGAAATGACTATAGATTTAGCACAGGAGGTGAAGATATTAAACTGTCGAAAAATCAGTGGGAAAAATTGAAAAAACCATTCTTAGCAATTGGTTCAGATAAGATTATTTGGAAAAATAGAAACGATTTAGATTTTTAGAAAAGTAAAAATATACAGTATATCTTAAAGCTGAATTTTTAGTTTATCAAATAAAAGGGTGAAAATATAACCAATGAAGTAATTATAAAAAACTGAATAATGATAAGGCGGCCGTTCAAAGCCAAATTGAATCCCCAAAAGCCCCAGTATTTTCAGATTCTGGAAATACTGGGACATTGTACTGCTAACTATCGAATCACTTCATTATCAAATCCCAGCCACTTTGCCCCATAGGTATCCAGATAGAAACGGTTTCTATATTTATATTCTACAAATTGGTCTTTTCTATGATACCATCCTCGCAGTTCATCTCGGAGAAGGGGATCATGGAAAATTGCTTCTACCCATATTTTATAATTGATGATAAGAATTATAAAGTGTTGAAAATGAACTCATACGATTTTGCAAATTAAAAAAACATTTTGGTATAATGAGTTATTGATTAGAGCATGAAAGGAATACTACAGCGGAACATGAAATTTTTAGATAAGAGATCGAAAGAGATTAAAAATGCATATTCTATCGAAATAAATAACAACCATCTATACATATATAGTGTTTTCGGACAGTAAAAATGAGGATGTTATATTTCCATGGGATAAAGAAAGATTATTACAGAATCAGGATATATTTGCACATTTTCAAGATCCCAGTATTGAATATTATGGTTTAAAAGTCATAGGAGGAAATGATGATTTGGAGGAAATGTTGTTAAAGAGATTTCCTGAAACGATAAAGATGCAATATAGCAAAACACAAAAACGAAGTTATCCGATGAATCTTTGCGAACATTGCAAAGCCAAGCAGGGAGAATATTTTATTTACCGTCGTATTAATGACATGATAAAAAATATGCAAGAGATTGAGGTGCTTGTGGAGGCATAATTTTACAACTTCTGGGTGAAAATTTATGCCAATTTATGCTAAAATATGCTAGTTACAAAGAAAATGAAATGTTGTAAAAACACTGAAAAATTAAGGAAAAACCTATAATCAAAGGAGTTTAAATATATGATAAAAATATTATTCGTCTGCCACGGCAGGACGTTAACAAATCTCCCAAACTTCCTAAAAATCAAGGATTCGAGAATAATATAAAAGAAATTTACCCCGATTTTACCACTTTTGATACAATGCACTATAACAGACCCAAACTCGGACATGAAAAAAAACAGTAAAGGAAAAGAGCCACTTGAAAATCAAGCGGCTCTAGTGTATAATCTACTTAGAAGTAATCGGAATTGAATCTCCGATTGCCCTCAGTGATAAAATGATTTAGAAATAAGCATCCTACACTTTAGGCGGTTGAGGATGCTTATTTCTTTCTGTGATTATCTATGTAAGACAGAGCCGCAAATAACACAAGTAATAATGTTAAAACTTCCATTATACTCATAGGGCATCACCCTCTTTCGTAAAAGACTAGAGGGCATCTAAAGAACTAAAGTTCTCGGAAAATCGCATCCTAAATTCTTTTCAACTATACAAGTTAATTATAGCATATGGGAAGTTGATACTCAATTAAAAAGAGTTGATTTTATATTGTTTTGCTCATTCATTTCTATAAGCCTGTCAATCCCTTTACCGTAGGCACTCGTAGAGTGGGGATTTACAGGCGATAGATAAATATATAATAAAAACAGGGCTATTTCAATGTACATTTTGAAATAGCCCTTAATTACAGAAAAGCAAAATCCAAATATAAAGGAGGGATTTTTTATGAAAAGAAAAACAAAATTTGTGGCAATTATGCTGATTTTTGCGTTGGTAATGTCATCATTTAATGGATTTAGTGTTTCGGCGGAAACAATCCCTGCGTCGGGTTCGAGTGTGAAATCGTCCGCTTCATATGCAAGTAGGATAGTTAAGATATACGTGGATGGTAAGGCGTATGTAAAAGGAGACATAATCGAGGCTTCATCTTTAAATAGTGAGGAAAATCCAGATGTTAACATAACTTCGGTCGTGTTAAATGACGGGACTATATTAGAGTCAACAGGTTCTGGTTTATTTGGTGAAATTAACATAAAGTATCAAATGTTATCTTACAGTAAAAATGGTGGGATGGTCACATCTGTCTACCAAATGTGTATTTATGACCATGATTCGTACACGTCATGTGTGCAATTTTTAAAGGTCAAACTTACACGAAAGAGCAATGCTGATGATGAAGAGGAAATTAAGATTAATGATAATAAAATAAATAATCAATTAGATGAAGTAAATGATTATGTAAAAACTAATTATTTTGCGGTCTTGAGTCATCAAACCCACAATATAGACTGGTTAGAATTAAATGATTTATCACTTTTAATAAAAGGCAAAAACAATGCCAAAAAGGCCAAATTTAAGTCATTAAATAAAAAATTATTCACTATTAAAAATAATCGTAAGTTAGTATGGAAAGAGAATGTTTGCGGAAATGGATATTTACAGGTATCTATTGATGGAAAAATTGTTGCAAATATACTTGCTGTATTATATCCTGGATGCAATGGTGGTCCTGGAATAAAGATTGTTAAAATGAGAAAAATGGAGGCCAAGGTAAAAATCGTCAAAGATGTTTCTAATGTAAAAGTTATAAAATTTAATCCTTGGGTGTATGTTTCAAACAGAGACAAAAATAAGACAGTGGATATTGTAGGACTTAAGAAAAATAGCAAAGAGTACAAAAAATTAATTCATCCTCTTAAAAAAGTTTTTTCAAAAAAATTCCCAAAGAAACAATTTAAATTTAAATTAGCAAAAAATTCAAACATATCAATTGGATTTTATGCAAATTTTCCAGGTATTAGCCTTAAAGAAGATGGTGTAGTAAATAAATTTCGCGTAAAAAATTCTTCATTTAAAAAAATGAAATTAAATAAATGGTATTCGTCCAAGAAACTTAAAAAAATGGGAATCAATGTTTAAGACATTGTTTATGGCATTCAATATATTAGTTTTAGGTAATTGCGAAACAGGTTTGCAAGCCTGATTCCGGTAGGGTAAAAATCCGGTCATGCCGGATTTTCAGGAGGTGGATGTGGATAACAGGATTTTAGAGTATGAAAATAAAGCAGATTAAAAATATCTGCCGGTGAAGCGGTATGTATAATCAACGATTACGCAATCAGAGGTTTTAAGCTGCGTATATATTGGTGTTTATGCAGTTTGTCAGCAACCATTACCGTAACGAGCTGGGTAATTCCAGCGAGAAGCAGGTCTGCATGAAGCGTTTTCTCATTCTGGGTTTTACGCCCGGCAACACAAAAACTGTCTTTAAAGTGGTGGATGGATTTCTCAACATTTACTCTGATTTTGTAGGTGGAATCCCATTCTTCTGTGCTCGGGGCTGTGCCGGGATAAGCACGGAGATTTTGTTCCGGATAAATGTAGACCATTCTCCCACAGGAAGAAGCAGTGCAGGGATTGTCACAGCGGCAGACACGTTTGGATTTTTTGGTTTCTTTGTCGTATTCCCATTTCATTTTTGGACAGACAAATTTCATGGTTGGGAGGCCGCAGCGCAAATGGGACTTACTTCCCTCCCGTTTCATTGGCAGAGAAGAGTCATTCGGGCAGCAGGGGATTCCCTCTTTATTAACGGTATAGTCAATTCCTTCGATCTTAAGTTTGGTTTTCAAAGGAATGTATGCTTTTTCAAAAGAGGTTTCCTGTAACAGGTATTGATATATCTCTATGGCGTCAAAAGTGGCATCCCCCAGAAATGTTTTGGGGCTGATAAGAGGATGTTTCTTAAAAAAGTCCTTCAGCACAGGAATGAGAGCTTTGGAATCCGCAAGGCTTTTTATCCCTGACAATGCCAAGCCCATTTGTAAGGATGCCGAATTTAAAGGCATAACAGAAATGTCCGTTGATGTACATCTGCTGGATGGCCGGATTGGCGGCGGAGTGAGAAGGCATAGAGCCGTAGGCGGCCTTGTAAGGGTCATAGGAATCATCCAGATGATACGCTTTTTTGAAGGCTTTCAGCTGTTTGATGATACGGTTGGCATATTTGGGATTGTTTTCAGTCACCCAAGCTTCAATGCCGGAGGTGTCAAAGAGAAGCATAGACGCTTTCTGCTTATCAATACGCCGGCATATTGGTTCGGTCAGGTCAACAAGATGGTCGAACATGGATTGTAAGTCCGGCAGAAAATCCTGTTTGAAGCGGGTAAACTTAGAAGCATCCGGAACAACATCAAAGCCGCAGAAATCCCGTAGTTCCTGAGAGTATTTCAGAAATACAATCAGGAGAGATGTGGTTGGAATTGAGAAAATAAGCTGTAATAACAGAGCCTTGAGCATTGGATAAAGAAGATGCTTGCGGGGTCTGCCGGTGGCAGCGTGAAAATGAGAAACGAAAGACACCGGAACAATTTCATCGAGGTTAATGGTCTGATCGAGAAGTTCAAGGAACTGATATTTATCATTATCAAATTTATTTTGGCAATCGGTAAAAATATCTGCCAAAGAAAGCTGTTTGTATGGTATCATATAAGTACAACTCCTTTCTGGTGGATGGTTGATTGTTTCTAGGCAACTCAATTTTACCATGAACCAGTGAGGAGTTGTTTTATTTTGTGACAAAAAGAATCCCATATTTATGCGGGTTCTGGCGTTTCACAAACGCCTATATTCTTCTTAAGGCAGAAAGGAGAGACAGACCATGAGTAAAAAAAGGAGAGATAAAAGAAACAGAATTTATTTTATTAGATTGTTTCCAATGGCGGTAATTATATAGTGCTTCTGTTTATGATGACAGAGGCTTATTTATTATTAAAAAATATTGACATTTCTAAAAATGCGTGCTAATATTAGATTGTAAAATCAGAAAGGAGGAGATGCAAATGTCTATTACAGTATCAGTTACATTGACAGAAAAAGAATATGATATGGTCAAGGTAGAAGCACCGAAGATAGGTTTAACGATTGCACAGTATGTAAAACGTTTTCCGATTACTGGTAAGGAATTTGATGAGCGTTACAAATTTCTTAAAGAGCAGGCTCAAACACATCCTTCAGGAGAACCATTTACTGTGATGTCTTTATTCTCTGACTGGGATGCTATTGAGAGAGGAACAAAACTTTCCCTTGGAAGGAATTTTTATCATCTTGTTAAAAGAGGAGAATTAGAAGGTGTAAAACCTGCAGGTAAAAATAGTTCAAACGTACAGCTTTATGTTCATGAGGAGGTATAGTTATGACAGTTTTGACATCAAGAGATAAAAGACTTTTTTCCGTTTTATTGCAGCATCCAGAATGTATAGATTGGTTAGGTGTTGCTTCAGTTTTTGAGGGGAAAGCTACTTCTGGAGAGTATGTGGACAAGGCAATGCAGTTGATACCACAACATAGTAGAGCACATTATCAATTAAGTGAAGCAGTAAAAAGCTGCCTTCCTTTGGCAAAGCAGATTCGTTATCATTGGTTAGTAAAAGCTTTGGCATCAATCTTGGAGCCAGATGACAATGGAAATAGCATATCACCATTATTGATTCTTTCTGTGAGTCAATATAAGAACGAGTTGGTATATGCAAATTAAAGAATCTTATGTGGTAGTATTTGAAGATGCTACCACATTACAGAAAGAACCTTATCAAGACTGGAGGAGTGAAAAATATATTGGAAAAGAAGGACTATTGCTGGTTATAGCAGATAATGATTCTCAACATATACAATGGCATCCATTAGAAGAAGGGCGAATATTGTTAACTAAAGGAATCGTTAGTTCTAATGATGATGTTACAAAATCTGGCAATAGTATTGTTGTAAAAACAGAGAATTCCTATTATTATTTTTTGATAATAAAAAAGGAAATAAATGGAACAGATAAAATTAAATTATGGTGATAGAGAGCACTTGCAGAAATGTAGGTGCTTTTCTTATACCCATTTTTAGGAAGCAATTTGGTAAATAGTCAAGAGTTATTTTAAAAAGATTTTCATGCAAAAGGGTAACCTTAATAGACCTACGACTTATTTTTCAAAAAAAGGCGTAAGTTCGGAATTCGGTATGGATTACCTACTCTTTTCCGGAGAGT
>JAGAOO010000080.1 GCA_017623675.1 Lachnospiraceae bacterium | reverse complement strand
TAAATTATGGTTCTTATCCATTCCTACAACAGCGGTTTTGAGGGTATATGTTTCCGCAACGACCTTAGAAGCACGTCGGTACTTAGGCTGTGCTCTGTAATAAGAAAACATAGACTTATTGATGCACAGCCTTACGTACCGCTACGTGCTGGCTGGAGCGCAAGCGTGTCGTGCGGGAATATATATCCTTAAAACCGCGGTCGCAGGTATTACACTAAACCTTAATTTATAACCCCAGTTTCCTACTCCGAACCGCAAACATCACAACCGTAGTACTTACCGCAATCACATCACTAATCGGCTCCGCAATAAACAATCCCCAAACGCCCCAGCCTGTCACAAACGGAAGAAGCAGTGCCAGTGGCATAAGCAGTATTACCTTCCGCAACAAGGCAAGGAACATGGATACCAAGGATTCTCCCAAGGCTAAAAATGTCTGCTGGCAGGCTGTCTGGGCGCCCATCAGGCACATTCCTGCCATGAAAACCCGAAGTGCCGGCATTCCCAATTGTATCAGTTCTTGATTATCAGAAAAAATACCCATAAACATTCCCGGGAATAATTCTACCAACAAAACGATTCCCAATGAAAATGCCATACATGTAACAAACAGAGTCCGAAAGCATTTCTTTACCCGTTCCAGATTCCCCGCACCATAATTATAACTGATAATCGGCTGTGCTCCCTGTGCAAATCCCTGCATCGGCAACCAGACTACTTGCATAATGCTAAAGAGAATGGACATAACAGCGACATACATATCATTTCCATAATTTTTCATTCCGGTGTTAAAAATAAGCTGAATCAAACTTTCCGTAGACTGCATAATAAATGGTGACACACCCAACGCCAGAATGGAACCGATAATTCTTATATCCGGAAGCATGTTTTTTAACCGCAATTTCAAATGGGTCTTCTTTCCTGTCAGAAAGCGCAACACCCAGACAGCAGACACGGCCTGACTGATAATGGTTGCCAGCGCAGCACCCTGAACACCCAGCCCAAGACCAAAGATAAAAATCGGGTCCAAAATGATATTCAATACTGCACCGATACAGACCGTAGTCATGCTGGTTTTGGCAAATCCCTGATTGGTTATAAATGTATTTAATCCTAAAGCCATCTGAACAAAAATCGTTCCGATTAAATAAATTGTCAAATAGCTGCTGGCATAGGGCAATGTTTGCTCGCTGGCACCAAACATCAGCAGAATTGGATTCTTTGTCAATTGAAATACTACTGTCAGCACAATGGAAAAAATCAATAATAATGTCGTAGCATTTCCCATATATTTTTCTGCCTTTTCATGGTCCCCTTTTCCCATGGCAATTGCTGCTCTGGATGAGCCACCCATACCTGCCAATCCGGCAAAAGCAGCCACCAGCATAACAATTGGAAATGTCACCCCTAAACCAGCCAGAGCTTCAGTTCCTACCTCCGGAATCCGTCCAACGTAAACGCGGTCTACCATGTTATATAATAAATTCACCAACTGAGCGATTACAGTTGGGATGGCAAGCTTAAATAATAATCGTACCACCGGCTCCGTTGCAAGCACTTCATTATCCTTGTTCATTTTCTATTCCTCTCTTCATGAATTTTCGCCTAACTATACCACTGAAATAAGTTATGTGTTATACTATAATAATACAATTCAGAAGAAATTTACAACTTTCTTGAAAATTTTAGAAAGAATTAATAGTTTAGAATCGAGGTGTGAAATGGAACAACGATTAACTTATGTAATTGGACATAAGAATCCCGATACGGATTCTATCTGCTCTGCCATTGCATATGCATATTTAAAAAATATTGAACATCCCGGATGCTACGCGGCCCGTCGTGCCGGTAATGTCAATAACGAAACGAATTTTGTACTGAATTACTTTAACGTTGCCCCGCCGGAATTCTTAGAGGATGTAAATGTCCAAATGAGGGATATTGATTTCCGTGAAACAAAAGGGGTAAAGGATAGCATTTCCATTCGTGCCGCCTGGCTTCTGATGAAGGAACATGATGTAGTTACCCTTCCCATTACTCAGGGTGGAAATAAATTAGAAGGTCTGATTACCATTAACGACATTGCCAAATCCTATATGGATGTATTTGACAACAATATTCTTGCTCTTGCCCGAACACCAATCAGCAATCTGCTGGAGGTATTAGACGGCACTTTGATTTGCGGCAATCCCCATGCCCGGATTGTCAATGGTAAGGTATTAATTGGTGCCGCCAATCGTGACCTTATGGAAGCATGTATTGAAGAGGATGATTTAGTCTTGGTTGCAGACCGGGAGGATGCCCAGATGGAAGCAATTGAGCAGGGTGCTTCCTGTCTGATTGTCTGCTTGAACGCTAAGGTATCACCTTCCATTGTAGCTCTTGCAAAAGAACATCAATGCAATATTATTACCACCTATCTGGATACCTATGCGGCTGCCCGAATCATCAATCAAAGTATTCCGATTAAATATTTTATGCGCAGTTCTAATCTGGTCACCTTCCAATTAGATGATACGTTAGACAGTGTAAAAGAAGTGATGTCAAAGCTACGACATCGTGATTTTCCAATTACAGATGATGTTGGCAATTACTATGGTATGGTTTCCCGCCGGAACTTACTTGCCATGCGTCGGAAACAGGTGATTTTGGTAGACCACAATGAACGTTCTCAGGCTGTTGCCGGAATTGAAAATGCAGAAATTATGGAAATCATCGACCACCATAGAATTGGCTCTTTAGAAACCATCAATCCGGTATATTTCCGCAATCAGCCGGTTGGCTGTACTGCAACGATTGTATACCAGATGTTTTTAGAGCAACAGGTGACTCCGCCAAAGCACATTGCAGGGTTACTTTGTTCTGCCATTCTTTCGGATACATTAATGTTCCGTTCTCCAACCTGTACACCTATGGACGAATCTGCTGCCCGACAGCTATCGAAGCTTGCAGGGATTGATATTGAGACTTATGCCATGGAAATGTTTGCTGCCGGAAGTGATTTACTTGGGAAAACACCGGAAGAGATTTTCTATCAGGATTTTAAGACCTTCCATGTGGGTGATATTACCTTTGGCGTGGGACAGATTAGCTCGATGAACCGTCAGGAATTAGCAGACCTGCAGACCAGAATTCACGACTATTTGAAGGATGCTTATCTTACAACCAAATGTGATATGATTTTCTTCGTCATGACCAATATTTTAGATGAAGCCTCCAATCTACTCTGTTATGGAGAACAGGCAGACCAATTAGCTGCAGAGTCTTTCCAGACCGAATTAACAGGAAATGTCTGCTATCTGCCGGGAGTTGTCTCTCGTAAAAAACAGATTGTACCATTATTGGTAAGCACCTTACAGCAGTGGGATAGTTGAAAGAATCGTAAGTCCTTTCGTAAGGATTTAAACACATTTCTTTAAGATGCAAAACACAGATTTATCACATTTTTTCACTATATTCAAAAGTGTCGAATTGATTTCGCACCTCCCCATAGAGAAAACCTCCGCACATTTGCCATTCGTCAGCGGAGGTTTTTCTAACTTTAAAAAATCCTTTTTTCGATTGTGTTCCTGCCGAATTACAATGTATATTGCACTAAACGCGGAAGCAGCCGTGGGGAGCTTGCTCGCCAAAGGCTGTATTTCAGACTGGATGCATAGCGCGCCAGCGCGACATGAGCATGAAGCGAAGCGGAATGCGAATGGGCGCCACGATAAACTTGAATTTGTAGGAAAGATTGAAAACAGAATATATGTTTGACATAAAAGCGGTTAGATGCTAGTATAATAGAAAAGGTGCTACCGATAGACGGTTAGCCTGATATATGTTAGTTATAAAAATAACCGCCAAAGTTTACCAGACTGATCTGACCCCAAAAAGTTAGACAAATTTGAGAGCTAAGCTACAAAGGATTGAAGTCTGTATTGCACAGGACTCAGTCCTTTTAGTTTACTCTTTATTCGCTTGTTATTGTAGTAATCTATATATTTTATTAGTTCTGTTTTAAACTCATCTATTGATTCAAATTCGCGCAGATATAGTAATTCAGATTTTAATAACCCAAAAAAGTTCTCCATTACAGAATTATCTAAG
>JAGAOO010000079.1 GCA_017623675.1 Lachnospiraceae bacterium | reverse complement strand
TTATATGCTTTTAACACTTACTGTCACCGCCTTCTATCCCTGGTTTTCTATGTATTTACGCAGCATTTCTTCCGAAACATTTCCTACACTGCAGGCAAAATATCCGTCCGTCCAAAAGGTATGCTCTTTCCAGAAATGTTTCGTAAATAATTCGGATATCTTTCCCAAATATGATATGTTGTATAACTCTTCATCAGATTTACTATTTTACTAATGGACATCGTTGGTTCTGTTTCTATCATCTGATATTTGTTTTGACAACAGCAATTTCTTTCTATACTTGCATACAAAAATAATATGATACTGTAACAAATACTTGTGTCTGTTTTTTGATTTCCATGTTCCCATAACGCAAGCATAGCACAAGCTACCACTTTTGGCTACCTTAGCCCACCGTCTAAAGCCAGTGGGATTGCGGTAGCCCTATTTCAATACCATCTAACGCAATCTCAATGATGTGACTCCTTGTTTTTGTGCATTGCACTGATTTTAGTAATGCCATTTTACCACTTTACTTTTTTTTGCTTCAATATCCATTACTATTTTTTGTGCATTTGCACTTTTTTATGTAGTGGCAAACAAAAAATGGCACATACACCATGTTTAAATCCATTCTAAATGCTGGTTCAATTCATCATCCCATTTTAAATCCCGAAGATTTCCTCTGTTCTGGTCAAACTTCTCATACATCTCTTACCTACATGTTATATTATACACGAAGAAGAGTGAAGTCCGATCGTTTGGAAAGCGACCGGACTTAAAGGTGTTCAAAATGTGGCATATCGGATTACCTAATAAACTTTCTCTGCCTACCATCAAATGTATCAGCATTACTCGTATTCATCTTCATCAAATTCATCCTCTTCGTCATCCTCATCATCTTCAAAGTCACCAGCATCTCCGAAAAGAGCCTCGTGTTCTTTTTTGCTTGTACATAGCATTTCTTCCGCAAGATATTCTTCAGCTGCATCCACTTCACCGTCTCTGTTAAAATCCATCCAATCCATAATTGTACCTCCTCGAAATCATTCAATTTTAGCTTCAACATGTGCTTAACTACACTTCCACTTTACACCCACCCTTTGCCAAACTATGGCAAATACTATTTCTTCCAGAATTTTTCCACAATAATACTGTCTGGAGGTATAATAGACTTTCCATCCATCAAGTAATCATAATCACGAGTCCATTTCTCAACCGCATCTCTATACTTTGGTTTGTCAATATGTGTTCGAATCAACCAGCTAATGTGTTCTATTACTTCACTTTTCGTCATGATTTCATTTTGAATAATGAATTCTAAAATAACATGTCTCTTGTAATCCGAAAGATTTTCATTTGTGTTCACATTGTATCCATATTGCTTTATTATCGCTTCCGTCGCCCAGTTTGAATATTTGTTATAAACCAATTTCTTCGCATCAATCACCCTACAGCAAATATTACCTCGACTTTTTAGACTGTTATATGTACTCTCCAAAATGTAATATCTTTGACAGACTTCACAGTAGTATACATTAATCTGTACTTGCTGTAATCCGATATTAGATACATACAAAGGAACATAAGCGGTCATTCCTATTAATTTATGATCGACTTCAATACAGTTTCTATTAGACGTTCGAATCATCACATCTTTTGCCTGCATCCTTCGAATTAGTCTTCTACCCGTTATTTTTGTATACAACTCTTTATCAATAGAATGAACCGCTTTCACTTCAAGATAATCACCAATGATTATCCTAATGTAAGCATCCTCATAACTGTCGTTTTCAGAACTACTTTGATCATCATAACCCATAGATATTTCGCCATCCAGATAATCACTTTTATAAAGACACTGTCCATTTTCCATTTTTTTCTCAAACTGCATGAGTTTGGAATCCATTCCATCAATAATGAAATGCTTAATTCCGTCTTTCAGAATCATATCCTTCATCTGATTACTATATTTATATCGTGGACGTTCATGTACAAGCTTTATAAGCTTATCATACAAAATAGCACCTTTTTGATAGAATACATTTTTAGGAGAGCTATATGTTAGCTTTCCACCTTCTGTATCAACATACTCAATAGTCACGTCTTGCATAATATAACAATTCTTCTTTTCACGCATTTGCATTTCAACACATATTTCTACATTATTACTTTTATACTGCAGTGTCTGTACTTCAGCACTTATATTACATTCATCAATCACTAATTTTGTCGAGTACTTCCAACATTTGGGTGGCAAATTCAAAAAATAATCTAGCATTTCATATATGAAGTAATTCTCATTATACCTAAACAAAGAAACAGCCTTAGCCACCTTACCAAATTTACCACTGTCTTCACAATAATTCTTATCGACAAGCACTTGATATAGCAAATATAAATGACTTGAGTATATACGTTGTCCTGATTCCTGTAACTTACATTCGAAATCCGACACAAGATTCTCTCTTAAATATAGGGCATTCCCCATTCCCATACTTATACTTTTCCATCCTTCTGAATCACGTTTAAATACATTCGGGAATCTTCTTGTTAACACTTCCCGAACAATTGAATGTGATATGTAATTACATCGATATAAGCACATAGAATTCTCCTGCACTGTAATTACACTAATTTCGCCCGGACGACCCATTGCTCCCGGTGAAGCAAATGTCCATGCAACTATATCATCCGTGTTAATATGCTTGATATTTTCCTCTGTCAATATAATAGGCTTATCGGTATTATTCTGAATCAAACAATCATCCCCCTCATATTTGCATGTTTTCATTTCATCGGCAAAATGTATTAATACAAAGTCTACCAGCGTAAGCTTTCCACTTCTTACATAAAATAAATTACAATCCTGATAATGTTCGCATTACCAAATCCACATCCTTATTCTCCAACTCCTGGATAATATGTAAATATGTCTTCTGTGTTGTTGTCATACTTGCATGTCCAAGTCGTCGTGCTACACTTGCAATTGATACTCCCGCAAACAATAGCAACGAAGCGTGTGTATGTCTAAGTCCATGAATTGAAATAGATGAAATTCCACAAGCCCTACAATGTCTTGCTAAAACATCATTTACTGTCGAGTTGTATATCTTATCTTCACCTACAAAAATCGGTTTATCTTCAGGCAACCCTTTTACAAGTTCCGAAAATTTCACAACAATCTGCCAATCGATTTGAATTTTTCTTACTGAAGAATTGTTTTTTGTAGGCAAGAATCCTCCATCCCCTTTATAATCCCACGTCTTGCTAATTGATAGCGTTTGTCTGGCAAAATCAAAATCCGCAGGGGTAATAGCAAGTGCTTCCGAGAATCTCATTCCTGTTTTAGCAACAAGTAGAATAAACCAGTCCCAATTTGCTTCTTCCTTAATATCTAAATGTGCAATCAAGGTATGAAGCTCAAATTGGTTCAAATACTTGATTTTCTTTGCTCTTGGTGTCTTTCCTTTTATAATTGCCTTTCTCGTCGGGTCTCTATCAATCAACCCTTCATCAACAGCATCCAAAATTGCTCCCTTTAACTGATGATGAAAATCAAGTGTCGTCTGACGCTCATGCTCTTTGGCATAATCGTTTAATAATTGCTGATAAACGGTTCTTGAAAGTTCAGATATCCGCACATCCGGAACAAGCTTTTCAACCCATTTCTGTGTCATTAGGTATTTTGACATCGTTGCATCTCGAATAGCACCTCTTTTATATACATCTACCCATTGTTTGTAATAATCATAGAATAAAGTCTCCTTGTTCATATCATTTAGCATAAGTACCTCCTTTTTCTGTACTCACTTACGCTGATATAAACATTCACGCACCATTCAGATACATTTTGCAACCCATTAATGATAAATAAGTGGCTTAATCTCTTCCTCTAATGTTTTTTTCAAATCTGCAATCATCTGCGAATAGAATTTGAACTTTTGTAATGCATTCTCCGTTACCTCTTTATAACTTGTATAGTCAACCGTTTCTTTAATAGCATTCACATTTGGGATTTCACCATTTCGATAATGCATTGCAGCATACATAACATGTTCCTTGGATGCATACCATGTATCACAGAAATCAGATACAACCTGATCTATACAATCACGCTTCATCGTGTCGACAATATTTAGAATTGACTGTCCCCTGAATTTACTATCATCTATTGCAATTTCATCTATCAATCCTGTCATAATATCAGCAATCTTTGGATTATCCTTCCGAAGTTCCTCAACATACTGCTTCACTTCATCTATCTTCTTCATACGTTCCTCCGGTGTGACATTTTCCTCACCGTCACTTGGGGATACAATGTTCTGAATCAAATTGATGATGTATTCATAATCAATCTTAATGCTACTATATGCCATCAATTCATAGTCCGAATCAATATCAACGGTAACACCCGGTTCATCTGTAGGATTATCCGGATCCGTTTTTATCTTTTCTTTTGCATTCAAATAATGGCCGACATAATCGTCATACTCTTCTTCCGTAATACCATAATCTTCTAACATCGAAGCATCATATTGTGTAAATGATTTAAGTTGTGCAAATAGGCGGTCAAATTCCTGGAACATCTTCACGAAGACACGCAATTCCTTAGTTGACATACTCACAACATCTGATGGCTTCTCTGCACATATGCGAAGTGCCGCAAGTGCTTTTCTAAATGCCGGTTCCGTCTCTTCCCATTCAGCAACCATCACGTCTTTCGTACTACCTGCTGAATATAGTTTGACTGCTTTATCCACACTCTGCTCAAATAATACCGGTGCCTGAAATGTCACTATCTGACCATATGTTTTCATTTTATTGAAAATTCGATTCGTTCTTGAAAATGCCTGAATCAAATCATGTGGTCCCATTGGTTGTCTATCAATAAAAATTGTCGACAAACAAGGAGCATCAAAGCCTGTAAGAAGTCTATCTACAACAATAACTAAATCTAATTGTTCATTTCTGCTCTTATACTTTGCATCCTTTCGTGCAAGACGCTTATTCAGATTGGCATTGTATCCTTGGATTTGTGATAAATCATATTTGGTACCAAACATTCTGTTGTAATCATCAAGAGAATTCTTCATTTTATCATGGTTTACCATTGAATTCTCTTCGTTCTCTGATACAGAATATGTAATAGCAAACTTAGGAAAATCCGGAAGCACCTTCTTAACCCGTTCATCTATCTGTAGTGTCGTTTCCCCATTCTTTACTTTTGTAAGTAACTCATAGTACTTCTGCGCCTGCTGGATAGAACTCGTCGTAAGTAATCCCTCATAAGTCATTCCTCTTCCATTCTGAAATCCCAGCTTGTGATATGACTTGTTCAGTATCACCTCCAGAACCTTTAGCATATGAACCTCATTGTTATAATTGTTCATGTCCGTCTCATCTGCAACATTCTTTGGTCCATTATGTTCCACCTGAAATCCCAATACTGCATTGTCATGAATAGCATTTTGAATGGTATATTTGTGCAAACAATCTCCATACAACTTTTCTGTTGTACGCGGCAAATCACCCAATTGAGGATACGGATTCTCTCCAAAACGAGGAGTCCCTGTGAAACCAAACCACAATGATTTACCAAAGAACCTCTCTAACTCTCTTTTCGCATTCGGCGTAACAGCTCTATGACATTCGTCCACAACAAATGCGATTTTTAGGTTCTTAATTTTATTGTTCTCCGGTGTATCCTCTTGTAATCGCTTTGAAACAAGTATATGCAGCTTCTGGATAGTTGTAACAATAACCTGTCTATCGTCCGACTTCAGTTTCTTCTTTAAATCATTAACGTTATCCGTTTCATCAACGTCCACCAAATCATTATTTGCATATGCTTGGAATGCCATAGTTGTCTGCGTATCCAAATCTTTTCTGTCAATTAAGAAAATAGCTTTATTAATCGATGGAATATCCATCAAGAGATTCCTGGTCGCCTTATATGAAGTAAGTGTTTTTCCTGAACCGGTCGTGTGCCATACAAACCCTGATTTTCCGGCTTTGGATGCTTCACGGATAGATTCGATTGCATGAATCTGATATGGTCGCAACAAAATCAGTCTTTTCGCATCTTCGTCCAGCACCGTATACCTTGCAATCATTTCGTGTGCCTCCGGAATCCGAAGCACACATTTTGCAAAATCAAGATAATCTGCGACCGGATTATTATCCTTATCCACCCAGCCACTCATGAATGTAGGATTCAATTCCGTATCGCTTGCCGCTGAAAAGTACTTTGTATCAACTCCATTACTAACAACAAACATCTGAACTGCAGAAAAAATGCCGGTAAATTTGCCTTCGCCGATATACTTCTTTATCTGATTAAATGCTTCCAAATAAGAATGCTGCTTATTCTTTAATTCAATATGAATCATTGGTAACCCATTAATCATAAGCGTTACATCAAATCTCCTATTTTGAGATGCCAATTCATTTTCTTCATCTGATTCCAGCGTACTGTACTGATTAATCACTTCATATACGCTACTTCCACCGGCAATATGCTCATGGTTCATTACAACAAGATGTAATCTTTCTGTGTCTCTTTGAACATGAACCATTACTTTTCCATTCTCACCTACTAACCATTCGCCAGCCTTATAGAACGAAGAAAACTGTAACTGATTCTTTACCTGTTCAAATTCTGCTTCCGTTAGATTCTCTCCGTTCAATCTATCTTTATTGTTCTGTTCTAAAATGTATTTAAAATTAGCCCACAGCTGCTCTTCCGTCTTCAAATCCGGCCGATACACCCATTGAGAGTCTCCATACACTAATTGATCAATCAGTCTTTTTTCAATTTCCTGTTCTAATTCTGACATGATTTCATCTCCTTTATCCGTTCTTTTATCTACTATTTGAAATTTCAAGAAAATACAACACTTACGATGATTCCAAGTGATTTCGATATGTAATACTAGTATTATTCGCTTATGCTGGTGAAGGGTGATAAGGTTGTCTATTTCATCAAAATATGCGCTTATCTTACACTGTTCTTCTCTCTGAGGAGCCACCAATATATCCAATGTAACAAGATCTTCAGGATTGACAGATTGTCGTTTTGTAACTGTACCTTCCTCAAATCGCAATGCTCTCTGTTGAAAATCGTGCGACGTAACAATTCGCTCAATAAATCCTGGAATTTCACATGTTGTAAATGTAACATAAATAGGCGAAATCAAGCCTCTACCACACTTATTCCTATCTATTGCACCATATTTAACATTTGCTGGATTATAAACAATATCATCTAATTCAGTAACTAAATATTTCTTTGTAAATTCATCTTTTGTTAGCTGCTCTCTATTATTCGTTTTCCTCTCACTTAAAGGTATAACTCCCTGCCCAGAGGCAAATGCTAAACGAGGATATTCTTCCGATTGCTTCCTCTGTTCAATTCTCCTTTGAAGAATATCATCCAACTTACGCTGTTCCCAAACGAAAACCGTAGTATCTATTTCAAGATGTGGCTTACGCTGGTGAAGGGTGATAAGGTTGTCAAAGGTATCAAGATACTCTGAAATTTTCAGTTGTTCTTCAACTAACTTTGGAATCATAATCTCAATTTCTGACATCACATTATTCATCAATTTAGGATTTCCTACATGTGATACGTATTTCCATGCAACTGCATTTAATGCTTCGGCAACAGCCTTATTTGCAATACCTTCATTTGATAATAAAACCCCACAAACATTGGTACAATAGAACTTTCCTTTTCTAAACTTTACTGTTCCTGCATTTGCACCATCGGTAGTCCATGTTATTGCATCTTCATATAAATAGTCACTATAATATCCCATTAAACCTTCATTTTTAGTTTGAGATGAATATACAGGATATATATTATCATTAGAAATATCTGGTGATGTTTCTTTCGCTGCAAGCACATATCCTCTTGTTACTTTGAACACATCCGCAACCTTACGCTGTTCCCAAGCTTCAGTAAATCCCTCAAATCTTATCTCCGGAAAACATGATCCATTTTGCGGAAACATTTTTTGAAGCATATATTTTTTCAACTTTTTTGTTTCTTCACACTTACGCTGGTGAAGAGTGATGAGGGTATCAAGGTCATCGAAGTATTCACCTATCTTAGCTTGTTCCTCTATATGTTGTGGTGCATACCGCTCCATTTCCCGAATAGTTTTTAGACCTAAGTTTTTTATTGTTGTTCCTGTCAAATTATTCATAAAATAACTATGAACATTAGGAGTTTGCAAATAAGAATATACGAATCTCTTATCAGAATTTGACACCTTAATAAAGGCTACACTTTTTCCGAGCATTACTTCTTCGCCATTATAGTATGCTAAATTGCCAATAGTTCCGTTAATAGACATTAAAATAGTATTATCATCTAATGCTTTATCTGATTTACTTAATTGAGATTCGTCAACTCTCTTTGTTTCTTCATTTATTTCAATTTTACCATTAACAAGATTATTTCCATTTATAAAATATTTACTACCTTCATCACTATATATAGGAGTTCCGTGTAATCCGTCTCCAACCTCTGATACGAAATCACTAAACTTACGCTGTTCCCAATCGTTAGTTAAGAAGCCCTTTTTCTTTCAAAAAACTCTCTGTATATTCAATAGAGCAATCACCACGCGTGTTTTCCAGTAGCCAGCAGACTATCAATATCCATATATGCATTTTCTATTCGCTCTGTATGATATCCCCAATAGTTATCAAAGATTGTCTGCGTGATACCATGGTTATCCCACTCTTTAAGAACATCGCCGGTTTTCTTGTTCTTATATGCTGCATAGTATTCTACTAAATACATAAAAAATTTCATTTCTTCTGACATATCACTCACCTCGTATATAAACAGAATTCTTTGGGTCTCCGGTGCCCCTTTCAGTTTCCCACATCTCAAATATCGCGCCTGCTCCAAATGAAGTTAATCCACACTCTTCATTTTCCAACATTTCATGTGTTTTTGACAAAACAAACATACGAAACGCGTCCATCTGACTATATCCATACTTTTCAACAATCATATTCACTACTTCAAAATTATAATAATCAATTATTTCCGGGTCTAATCGTTTCATACGCTTTGTGCCTCCACAAATTTCAAAATATCAAGTGACTTTTCCGTTCGAAATGCATATTGGTCTTTCAATTTTTGAGGAAGCAACAACTGAATAGCCACATCCTCTGGAAAATAACCTTTCAAATAGTTATTTACAGTTCTAATAGCCTGATCATTTGCAACCGGTCCTATCACAACATCATGTGAACCTTCTGTTGGTTTACCTGTCCGATTTGCCGCTATGTATCTAAGCCATTCTTTGTTTGCAGATTCAAATGTTAGTAAGTCCAATTTCACAAGTTCTTTTTCATCAATTTCAAACACTGTGACCGTCGGACTTCCTGTTTCACGATTGTTCGTTGTACGCAATGCCCACTTTTTAGCCTGTTCAAGATCGCTCGTTAAATAGAATCCTGCTCCAAAATCTAATAATCTTTTTGATGGAATCAATCTTGGTCTTGTTACTTCCACATTGCTACCATGATATAGAATCATGTCAAACCCCTCCCAATATTATACTTGTACATTACACTTACCAATTCATTAATACTAATCACAAATAACTAATCAGTACATAACCACATTAATATACTTATTTGCCCAATACAATACCTTTTATTGAAAATAGTTTATACAAAGATAAGCATATCATTACTGTAACAAATCGTTTGTGATTATGAAGAATCTTTGTCCTCTGACATCTGTCCGCTATAACTCAGCTGCAAATGTTTGTTATAAATGGCTTACGATGTAATACATCGCCAAACTATATTTTCCCATACTATTTTGATTTTAATTATAAATCTAAAATCACTTCATGGATTGCATAATTATTTTGCCATTTTTACTTAAACAAACATATTCTGAAGCATAAATTTTTTGATTTTTTGCAATTCTTCACACTTATGCTGGTGAAGGGTGATGAGCTTGTCAAGGCTGTCAAAATATGATGCGATTTCATTCTGTTCCGCCTCTGTTGGAAACGTCATTTTATATTCCAACATATCACTTAATTTCAAAACTCTATTTCTACCAGCACCACCTGGAGATGACAGTTCGAGATGATGCTTAAAACATTCATCAAGAATAAGATATCTGAAAAACTTTGGAACCATTCCTTTATTAAAGCTATATTGCGGAAACCTATGTGAAACAAGCTTTCCCGCATCATCTTCATCAGTAATTGCAACAGCATGTTCCCAACCAAATGTAATATTTACAATAAACTTATCAGACGCCACCCTAAACATCTTTGCAGTCTCTAATTCCTTACCTTTTTCGACATAACTATGGAAGGTTCCTTTTGCATGACTTCTGATACCCAATCTCATATATCCTTCTGTTGGAGTTTCGACTGGATCTTCATATTTTTCTACAACCTCGCCAAACTTACGCTGTTCCCAATCTTCTGTGAATCCCTTGAATCTAATTTTCGGCTTATTCATACAAATCACCCCTCAATCATCCCAATGAAGCTGTTTAGCATAGCCATTGTACTCTCGTCTGATGAAGTAAGTTCTTTGAGAAGCGAAACAAACTCACCTTGAACTTGTTCAATTTCCTGATTTGTCTTCTTCATATCGGCAATCAAAGCATTCAAATCAATTTCTTCTTCTTTTTCAAAATTATCAACATATCTTGGAATATTAAGATTGAAGTCGTTCTTCTCAATATCCTCAAAGCTTGCAAGATATGATTCCTTTTCAACGGTTTCACGCTTGTTATACAAGTCAATTACAGCTTCGATATGCACATCAGTCATTGCATTCTGCTTTTTACCCTTTTCGAACTTCTGTGAAGCATCAATGAACAGCACATCCCGCCCTTCTCTATGCTTCTTCAACACAATGATACAGGTAGGAATCGATGTATTATAGAACAGGTTTGAAGGAAGTCCAATCACTGCATAGATATTGCCTGCACGAAGTAATTTCTCTCTTATTTTCCCCTCAGCTGCACCTCTGAAAAGCACACCATGTGGTAATACAATCGCCATCGTTCCATTACTCTTCAGATGATATAGTCCGTGTAGTAAAAATGCATAATCAGCCTTTGACTTTGGAGCCAATACTCCATAATCGCTAAATCGTTCATCTTGTAAAAAGCCGGATGCAGCACTCCAATTTGCAGAGTAAGGCGGATTCATCAGGACCATGTTAAAATCCGTTTCTTCTCCCGTTGGCCAGTCTCCATCCAAGGTATCACCGTTACGAAGCTTTTGATTCTCCGGGGCAATTCCATGCAAGAACATATTCATCCTTGCAAGATTATAAGTAGATGTCATTAATTCCTGTCCGTAGTACTTAATTGTTCTTGGCTGATTAGAGTACTTCTTTGCGTTCAACAATAGCGAACCTGACCCCATGCAAGGGTCATATACGGATAAGCCCATTTTATCTTCCTGTCCGGCAATTGCAATCTTTGTTAATATCTTTGACACCGCCTGTGGTGTATAGAATTCACCGGCCTTCTTTCCTGTTTCAGACGCAAATTGTCCAATCAAATATTCATATGCATTGCCAAGTACATCTGCATCAGAATTCAGCAAATCTGCTTTATCTATCTCTTTAATCAAACTGGATATTGTATCGCTCTGCTTCTGATCTCCGGTTCCCAAACGATTCGAATACAAGTCGATATCGGTAAACAAATCTGCAAATATCGGATCGCTCTGTTCTATGTTATTAAATGCCTTCTGTAACTGTTCACGACTAAATGAATTATTCCTTGCTGCTTCCGCAAAGCGTGTATATGTCAGTTCCGGCTCTATCAGATAATGAAACTCTAACAGTATCTGCTCTTTTAATTCATCAGCACTTTCATCTTCAAGTGCCTCAATATATGCATCTAATGCAACCTTCAAAGACTCCGGTTTTTCATCATAAATCAAGTCGTACACTTTTATTAAAAAGGAATCTGATAGGTATTTGTAAAACACAATACCAAGAAGATAATCCTTGTATTCATTCGCATCCATTTTTGAGCGAAGAATATCTGCTCCACTCCATAATACACTAATCAAATCCCTGCTATTTTCAATATCTGCCATTCCTACGCTCCTCCAAACTATTTTCTAATTTCAAAACTATACTTTTCTTATGTTTCAACTGTCGATGTTTATAAGCTAACACTCATAAACATCGACAGTCATAGTATAGCATATTCGCCTTATATCCTCAAATAATTATATACTGCGTACACCTACACCTTATCCCTCTCAAACACCATCGTCGTCAACTGTGTCCTTTCATCTCTCGTAGGTACGGACATCACAGTATTAAGTACCCAGCCCTCAGAGGCACACTACCCAAACAGCAATCCACCAACAACCACTCCAACGACCAGAAGTTCTATGACAATAATTGTAAGTGCAGGACTTTCCAAAAGGTCACCGACCAACACAAGTAGGCACAAAACTCCTATAAACCCTATAACCAGAATTGCAATGAATTTGAAAAACGACGGAGCCGATCCTCTGGAATATCCTCTTCCATCTTTCGTTCCATCATAATCGCATCCGGGAAAGTGATTACCGTCAGTTCCATCGCAGTCAGGACAATGGTTGTCACTATTATATTCACTCATAAGAGATACCTCCTTCCGTATACTTCTCCATCATTTTTATCAGCTCTTTCCGAATTCGGTCACGAAGTTGCAAAGGTTTCACAACCTCCGCAATACCACCATACTGCAACGCCCAATAGAATACCGCATTTTCATTGGCATCCAGCCGGATAAGAACGGTCTCTTCGTCCTCATTGTTCTCTTCGATTCGGTAATCCCTACCATACCAATCAATGAAATCCCCGATATTCTTCTTCTGAATCCGCATAGCGATTGGAACAGAATCTCCCGAAAACATGTAAATATGTTCTCTCATATAATCTGCCAAATCGAATCCATTGGAATATTTCTTCAATTCCCGAATCGGGGTTCGCACCTCATCTTCTAAGATTTTCACATTCGAGATGCGGTCCAGCCTTCGATTCTCTAAGTCATCATTACGACCTGCATAGCAAATCAGGTAGTATCTGCATTTGTCTGTGACCATATAATAGGGGTCCACCACTTTGGTTCCCCAGTCATTCAAGTTACCATGAATATCAAATGAGCAGAAGGTCAATTCCACCTTACGATTCTTCTCAATTGCACTATCAATGGCATCGATAATATCATATAACTTCTCATTCACCGTATGGTTCATCCGCTCCAGATAACAGATATGCTTCATTCTGTGGCTGATACCACTTGGCGACAGCTCCTTTAGCTTTCCAATCAGTTCATTGGCAGGCTTCTCCGGAACATGCTGACCAAAGAGAACTCCATCAATCAACAACCGCAGCTCACTATCACTGAATCGCTTCGTTCCATAGATGCCACGCATGCCACACACATACCCGGCCTCCCGCATTTCTCCGACATATTCAGATAAGGTCTTTCGTGTAATTGAAACATTATAATCCCTATCCAAATATTCAAGGATTTCACCCTGTAGCAGCTTTCGTTCCGGACCGGAATACCGGTTCAGAATTTCCAATATGTAAATTCCAACCAATCGTTTACCATTCATGTATGCTTCTCCTTCTACACATTGTATCACATCTAATGTGTAATAAATTACTCATAATATAAAAAATCCCCCAGGCCGCAGTTAATAAACTGTGCCTAGGGGAACACAATACCTTTTTCTATTCACTTTTCGGAATGCTCCTCCCCACCATTCCGCACTGAACAACTAAGAACACAATGACTGATACAGATATACAAGCATAGGAAGAAAAAAACAAGTCTTAACTCTTTTCCTCATTCCTACATAACCAGTATAATTTTTCAAATTCATCCTGTCAATCTTAAAAATTCCCCGGTCACAACCAACTCTGCAACCGGGGAATCTATTACTTCTAATTCAATTACATCTATTCGAGTCCTTCTCCCCTACCTAGAAGGTAATGAAGAACTTACAGATAAACAATGCAGAAAGGACGAAGGTCAATGGTGACACTTCCTTAATCTTTCCGGTACATACCTTAATAATTGTATAAGCAATCAAGCCGATACCAATACCATTACCGATACCACTGGTTCCCATCATGAAGATTAACAACAGAACAACCGGAACGGTCTGTGATACATCGGAATAATCTACTTCCTTCAATGAACCCATCATCAGCACACCAACATATACCAATGCTGCACTGGTTGCAGGTGCCGGAATCAAAGCTGCAAGTGGCGAAATGAACATACAAGCCAGGAACAGAATACCGGTTACTACAGATGCCAGACCGGTTCTTGCGCCGGCTTCTACACCGGATGCTGATTCAATAAATGTGGTTACAGTGCTTGTACCTGTTACAGAACCAACACAGGTTGCCAAGGAGTCTGATAACAATGCCTTATTCATACCCGGCATCTTATCATTTTCATCCAGCATATTCGCCTTCTTAGCTGTACCGTACAAGGTTCCGATTGTATCGAACATATCTACCATACAGAAGGAAATGATGGTCATAATTGCAGAGAAGATACCAATACTGAACAAGCCCTTGAAATCGAACTTGAAGAAGGTTGTCTGAATCATATCAGCAAAAGGTGGCATCCAGGTTGCTGTACTCAATGCTGCAAATGGATTCTCGCCCAAGATAAAGGAACCAATCCAGTACGCAACGGCTGACACTACCATACCGATCAAAACGGCACCACGTACCTTCTTATGACTTAAGACTGCTATTACAAAAAGTCCGATAAAGAATGTAATAACATACAATACCATCTTGCTATATGCTTCCGGTCCCATTGTTGCCAAGGTAGCACTTGGTCCTTCTGAGAAGAACTGGCTTAACATATAGAATGGCCCACCGTCAGCGGTATAGATACCCGCATTGGAGGTCAACCCAATATTTACCAGCATTAAACCAATACCTGCAGGAATACCAAGTCGTACTGCCTTTGGAATTGCGTCTACGATTTTCTCTCTAACTTTGAATAAGGTGAGAATTGTGAAAAGCACACCTGAAATCAATATGATGGATAGAGCTGCCGGGAAGCTTTGTTCATAGGTCATACCGCTTGCAACAGCGATTGTTGCAACAACGGTAGCAAAGTAGGAATTCAATCCCATTCCCGGTGCCAGAGCAAATGGCTTATTTGCCAGAAATGCCATTAATAAAGTACCAACACCTGCAGAAATAACAGTTGCCATAAATACTGCATTCCACAGTGGAGTACCTACAGCAAAATTCGTTAACAGGTTCGGATTCAGTGCCACAATATATGCCATTGTCATAAATGTGGTAATACCGCCAATGACTTCAATCTTCACTGACGTGTTGTTTTCTTTCAGCTTAAATAATTTTTCAAGCATAAAAGTTTCTCCTTTCCATTCTCCGGGGCTAAGAAAACTACTTAATCCCCTGTTAATAAACACTTCATAATTAGTTTATCAAAGCCCCGACAGAATGTAAAGAATTAATACCGTTTAATCTTCTTAGACGGTGTCTTTTCGAATTCAGTCTCCCGCACCTTCAAACGGTATACCCGCTTATGTGCCGGTGCTGTTTTGTTATATTCCAGCTGACACTGGTACTGATAACCGGCGAACACTCTGTCATACCATAGCCTTGTAAGATGGTAATTCCATACTGATTGAACAAATCAATATATGCCGGATTCAGATAGGCACCACCACTGCAAATGGTATGGAATTGCTCTCCAAACACCTCATTCTTTACAATGGCAGGTGGAAGTCCTGCTGCCTCTTCTAATTTCTTTGCCATGCTCTCAATCATCAACGGAACCATCAGAATCATATTCGGCTGGAACAGTTTAATATTCTTTGCTACCCGCATGAGAGAGTCATTAATGCATATAATACTGCCAAGGGAAAGACCTTTCAGAATATCCATACTGAGACAGTATGCATGATGAATTGGCAATACAGATAAAATCACGGTTCTTGCCGGAATCTTCATATCCAGACAGGTTGCATTTTCTGCCATGTTACGGTGGGTCAGCATAACGCCTTTACTTTTGCCGGTAGTACCGGAAGTAAACATAATGGTACATAACTGATCCGGTTCCGGCTTATAATCACAACCGGCTTGGGTATTCGCCAATAACTGCTTCATAGAAAGGACAGAACCTTCGCTCTCTTCCTTCTGCATGGAAATCACATACTGAAGCTTCGGACACTTTTCCCAGACAATGGTGTCTACATCCTTTCTGATTTCATCCAAAACCAGCACTGTTACATCTGCACGGTCTATTAATTCACACATCTCATCTGCCGGCAAAGATACATCCAATGGTACCGCTACACTTCCGCTATTTACAATTCCCAGATATGCAGCTATCCATTCATAAGAAGTCATACCCGTCAGTGCGATATGATTTCCCTGTTCGCCCAACTCCTTCAATGCATTGGACACCTTTTCTGAGTCTCTACGGAGGTCCGTATAACTCTTTGCTTCCACTGCATCTTTTTATTCATTTTTCACCTAAGCCTCTTTCTTTGTTGTTTTCTTTACTGTTTTCTTTGTTGTCTTCTTTGCTGCTTTTTGAGCTTTGTTCTTATCCACTAATTCCTTTAACTTTAATGCTTTATCGATATTTCCTTCTACTCTTAATTTCTGCACGGTAAATGCCGCAATTGGATCCAATTCACCACTGATTAACTTTCTTAAGGTATCTGCAGTACAGATAAAAATGGCATCCCGCTCGAAATACTCATATGGTTCAATGTACAATTTTCCTTCTTTTGCTTCTACATAGAAGATTCCCTCTGCTTCTCCAATAATGTTAAACTGAAAAGCCAGATGCTCCTGTACATCACTAATATCAACTCCTACAAATGCTCCCTTTACTTCTGAAAAAAATTCTGCATATGTCATCATGCAATTCCTCCTTCACCTTTTTCATACCCGATTCTTTGATTGACACTTTGAATCTTTTTGTACGTTATCCGTACAATATCATTATTTTAGTCAAACAGCAAGAAATTTCTGCAAAAATCAAATGAAAAAAAATGCCATTTTCCGGAATAAGTTCGTTTCACTCATCCTCGGAAAATGGCATTTAATGAATTAAAATTACTATTTAGAACTATTTATTTACTTACTTTTGCTGCTTCAAATTCTGATTGGATACGTTCATCCGGTGCCTTTGTTACAAGACTTACAACAACAATGAATAGCAAGGATACCAGAAATGCAGGAAGCAGTTCATAAATATCCCATATACCGCCAATCGGACGTACCAGATATTTCCATACGAATACCATAACACCACCGCTAATCATACCTGCCAAAGCACCCCATCGGTTACTCCGCTTCCAGAACAGGGAACAAAGCATAACTGCACCGAAGGCTCCACCGAAGCCTGCCCAGGCAAAGGAAACGATTTTAAATACACTGGAATTCGGGTCTCTTGCTAAAAATACACCAACAACACTAATCACAACAATGGCAATACGGGCAATCAGAAGACTCTGCTTTTCTGACAGCTTCGCATGGAAGAAATCCTGTACGATATTCTGAGATACACTGGAAGCCGCTGCCAACATCTGACTATCTGCCGTAGACATGGTAGCTGCCAGAATACCGGCAAGAATCAATCCGGCTATGATAGCAGGAAGAATACCATGCTGACTAATCAGACCGGCAATTTTAACAATAATCGTTTCGCTGCTGCTGCCTTCTAAGAATTCCAAAGCACCTGCATTGGTCATGCCCAGTCCTACAACACCAATAAAGATTGCAATTGCCATTGCGATGAATACCCAAACGGTTGCAACTCGTCTGGAAAGAACCAATTTCTTCTCATCTTCAATTGCCATAAAACGAAGCAGAATATGAGGCATACCAAAATATCCCAAGCCCCACGCCATCGTAGAAACAATCGTCAATATACCATATGGTTTTGCTGTATTTGTAGCAACATCATAGGTCGCATTCATGGCTAAATAACCGGATAATTCCTTCGCATTGTCCATAACAGCCTCTAAACCACCTGCTTTTGAAACTCCAAAACATACAACTACAATCAAAGCAAGGGTCATAACAATACTTTGAATAAAGTCGGTTGTTGATACTGCCTTAAAACCACCCATGATGGTATATCCCACAATAACCAGGGCGGAAATGACCATAGCAACCGTATAATCAACACCAAATAAACTATTAAATAATTTACCACATGCAGCGAAACCGGATGCCGTATATGGAATAAAGAATACGATAATTACAACTGCAGCGATGGCATTCAAAACGTTACTGCTGTCATGATACCGCTTTGAAAAGAATTCCGGCACTGTAATTGCATTGATATTAGCAGAGTACCGGCGAAGTCTTCTTGCCACAAAGAACCAGTTTAACCATGTTCCGATTCCCAGTCCGATTGCGGTCCAAGCCGGATCACAAACGCCTGCTAAGTATGCCAATCCCGGTAATCCCATCAACAACCAGCTAGACATATCACTGGCTTCTGCACTCATTGCAGTTACCAGCGGACCCATCTTTCTGCCTCCCAGATAAAAATCCGTACTGTTACTGTTTTTCTTACTAAACACAAAACCAATTGCAAGCATGACTAACAGATATAGCACAATGGTTGCAATAATACAAAAATTAATTGTGGATAACATGTTTTCCTCTTCCTCTCTTTTTCATTTGCTAACGCTTTCCCTAGTGTATCACAGATAACACTAACCAGCAAGATTTTTAATTCTTATATAATACCGTTACTACCTCCGCATGTTTGTCACTCCATGGAAACATATCAAAGGGATAGGCTTCTTTTATACGATATCCCCTCTTTATCAGATACTTCACGTCCCGTCCCAGTGTTTCCGGATTACAGGATATATAGACAATTCGCTTTGGTGCCAGAGTAACGACAGATGATAAAAATGCTTCATCACTTCCTGCTCTTGGCGGGTCCATGAATACTACATCTGCTTTTTCACCCTGCTTAGCCATCTGAACCATGAATTGTCCTGCATCCCCCTGATAAAATCCGGCATTGGTCACTCCATTCCCCTTCGCATTGATTTTGGCATCCCGAACAGCATCTTCATTTAACTCTATGCCAATCACCTCTCCTGCCTGCTGACCGGCAATTAGGCCAATGGTTCCGATTCCACAATATGCATCAATGATTCGTTCCTTCCCTGTCAGTTCTGCCAATTCAATGGCCTTACTATATAAATGCTCCGTCTGCACCGGATTTACCTGATAAAAAGACTTGGGCGATATACGAAACTGCATTCCACACAAGGTATCCCGGATATAGCCTTTTCCATATATTACAATTTCCCGTTCTCCAAGTACCATACTGGTTTTCCGGTTATTCACGTTCAGCACAATACTGGTTATCTCCGGATGTTTTTTCAGCAAGGCAGAAAGGAAGTTCTTCTTGGAGGGAAATACCGGCGATGCTACCACCAGAACCACAAGAACCTCACCACTGGAAAATCCTCTACGTATCAGCACGTGTCTCAGCCAGCCATATCCGGTATCTTCATTGTAGATTTTTAACTTAAATGATTTTGCCAATTCTTTGATGCTTTGAATAATTGCATCTGCTTTCTCATCTTCAATCCTGCAATGCTCCACGGATACCACACGATGGGTACCTTCCTCATAGACGCCGGAAATAATCCCCTGCTTTGTATGTGCAAATACAGCATGAACCTTATTTCGGTAGTGATACGGATGTTCCATACCTGTAATAGGCATGACTTTACAGATAGACTTTAGTTTTTGTTCCACCATACGCTGTTTCTGTTCCAGATGTGCCTTGTAATCCTCATCCTTCATATCGCAGCCACCACATTTTTTCACATAGGGACAGCCGGATATATTCTTATGAGCCATATTTTTGTTCCGCGTAAATTTATGTTTCGTTTCCATCACCCTGTTACTATCCTTTAATCTGCTTTCTATTGACATTCTGTTACTATCCTAGTATGTTTTCCGGCATTTCGCAACCAAAAAAACGGGAATCCGATATGGACTCCCGTTTGGAACGCTTCTATCAATATGATTTTCGAAGTAATTATTTCTCTGCTGCCACTTCTACCACAGACTTTGCAAGACCTGCAATTCCCTGAATTTCTGAAGGAATAATAATCTTGGTTGCCTGTCCGTCTGCTGCCTTTGTAAATGCTTCCAGACTCTTAAGCTGAATAACTGCCTCACTTGGATTTGCCTCTTTCAAGTAAACCAAACCGGCAGCATTTGCTTTCTGAATGGCTTGAATAGCTTCTGCCTGACCTTCTGCTTCCCGAATCGTAGCTTCCTTCTTTGCCTCTGCACGAAGAATCGCTGCCTGCTTATCTGCCTCTGCCTGAAGAATCAAGGATTCCTTCTGACCCTCTGCACGAAGAATCGCTGATTTCTTCTCACCTTCTGCAATCAGAATCTGTTCCCGTCGTTCACGCTCTGCCTTCATCTGCTTCTCCATTGCATCCTGAATAGCAGCCGGCGGAATAATATTCTTCAACTCTACACGATTTACCTTAATACCCCAAGGGTCTGTTGCTTCATCCAAGGTTGCACGCATCTTTGTATTAATGGTTTCTCTGGAGGTTAATGTCTGGTCTAATTCCAAATCACCAATAATATTTCTCAATGTAGTTGCTGTCAAATTCTCAATTGCCATGATTGGATTCTCAACACCATAACAGAACAGCTTTGGATCTGTAATCTGGAAGAATACTACCGTATCAATCCGCATGGTAACATTATCCTTGGTAATCACAGGCTGTGGTGCGAAATCTACAACCTGTTCCTTTAAAGTAACACGCTTTGCTACCTTATCAATAAACGGCACCTTCAAATGAAAACCTACCGACCATGTAGCCCGATAAGTTCCCAGTCGTTCTACTACATATGCATGTGCCTGTGGTACAATGTTGATACACGTTAATGCAATGATTAACAAAACTACGATGGCAAAGAACCCAAGCCCTATAAAACCACCAATTAATCCACCTGCACCTACAGCACTAATTCCAATTCCTCCCATGTTTCATACCTCCATTTTCTTCTACTTGTTCTATGCACGTTTTATTTATATTCTTTCGCACATGATTTATTCCATACACAGTTGCCTTATACCGGCTCCACCATGCATTTCACTCCTCTGATTTCCCGGATAATTACCTTCGTATCCTTAGGTATTACCTGTGTTTCATTCACTGCTCTTGCTGTCCACTCAACATCACCAATCCGTATTTTCCCGGTAGCAGAAGCATTGTCAACGGCTTCAATTACAATGGATGTTTTTCCAATCAAACTCTCCGCATTGGTTTTTTCAAGCTTATTATCCAAATGACGTTTTGCAAATTTCCGTGTACAGGCAAGTAACACGGCAGATACAATCAAGAACACCACTGCCTGCAGCCAAAACGGACCGCCAAACATGGCAACCAGTCCGGCAACAAAAGCACCTGCAGCAAACCAGATACTTGTCAATCCCAGTGAAACCAGTTCAATGATTATAAACACAATCACCAGCGCCAGCCAAATTAATACCATAATCCCTGCATTTCCTAATATTCCCATACTGTACGCCCCTTTCTCTCATGATTCTATTAAGAATAGACTACCTTTATTCTACCATAATCCATTTTTCTTACAATCTGTAATTTCTTACAATTTCTTACGATTGTGTAAAGAAAACGTAAGTTTAGTTCTTTCGGAAATCATCTAACTCTAATCCTTCATTGTTTTCCAATACAATTCGTATTGACCATTCATTGGCAAACAACAGCAATGGATTATCCTTCATGTCTTTTACCTTCTTACAATCACTGACACGTTTTAATTTATTCAAATCGGTAGATGGGTCTTTTACCCAGCGGATATAGTTATATGGTAATGGTTCCAGCCGAACCTCACAGCCATATTCTGATTCCAGACGGTATTTCAAAACATCGAACTGCAAGACACCGACTACTCCTACTATAATTTCCGATAAATCCAGAGAATAATCTTTAAATATCTGAATCGCACCCTCTTGTGCCAACTGGGTAACACCTTTAATAAATTGTTTTCGTTTCATAGAATCCAAGGACACCAAACGGCAAAAATGTTCCGGTGCAAAGGTTGGAATCCCCTCATATTCAAACTTGTTACCGGGAGCACAGATGGTATCACCAATGGAAAAAATTCCCGGATCAAACACGCCGATTACATCTCCGGCAAAAGCTTCGTCAATTACCTTTCGATCCTGTGCCATAATCTGCTGTGGCTGAGATAATTTCATCTTCCGCCCGCTTTGTACATGATAGATATCCTTCGATGCGTCAAACTTTCCCGAACATATCCGCATAAAGGCAATTCGGTCATGATGTGCCTTATTCATATTCGCCTGTATCTTAAAGATAAATCCTGAAAATGGTGCTGTAATTGGATCGATCAATCCTTCATTGGACATTCTTGGCAACGGTGATAAGGTCATCTTCAGAAAATGCTCCAAAAAGGTTTCAATACCAAAGGTTGTCAATGCTGACCCAAAAAATACGGGTGTCAATTCACCCTTATCTACCAATTCCTGATTAAAAGTATCGCTGGCCCCATCTAACAGCTCTACTTCATCTAATAACTGCTGATATAACTCTTCTCCCACTTCTTCTTTCAGTCGTGGGTCATCAATATCGTAATCTGTTTCTGCTGCGGATTTGGCACCTCCAACGGAAACTGCTTTGAACATTGAAACTTGTCTGGTTTCTCTGTCGTAAACACCCTTGAACCGTTTTCCGGCTCCAATCGGCCAGTTAATCGGACATGTCTTAATCCCCAGCACTGTTTCAATATCATCCAGTAATTCAAAAGAATCCTTCGCTTCCAAATCCATTTTATTTATAAATGTAAAAATTGGAATATGCCGCATAACACAAACTTTAAAAAGCTTAATGGTCTGTGCTTCTACACCCTTGGAAGCATCTATAACCATCACGGCGGAATCTGCCGCCATCAAGGTACGGTAGGTATCCTCTGAGAAATCCTGATGTCCCGGTGTATCCAGAATATTGATACAGTAACCATCATAATTAAACTGCAATACGGATGAGGTTACCGAGATACCTCTTTCTTTTTCAATTCCCATCCAGTCAGAAACAGCATACTTAGAATTTGCCTTTCCCTTGACGGAACCGGCGGTATTAATGGCTCCACCGTATAATAAGAATTTTTCCGTCAATGTTGTTTTTCCCGCATCAGGATGAGAAATAATCGCAAATGTTCTGCGCTTTTCAATTTCATTTTTATATTCTTCTGCCATAACAGCCTCCTACTTTGAACAATCTCACATTATTCTATCATGGCTTTTCTGATTTTTCCACCTATTTCAGATGCATATTTCAGAGGGAGGCAGAACATCGTCTTTTCACACAGTCTGATACTATTCCATAGTTACTGTGAGGCTGACGCTAAAAAGCGTTGGCAATATTCCTTCGCTGGAACCGGTCTGGAAAAATAATATCCCTGTATGTCATTACAACGATGGTTGCGTAGAAAACGATACTGATTATCATTCTCAACTCCCTCTGCCGTAACACTCATACCTAAGGAAAGTGCAAACTCTATGATACTGATTACTATCTTGTCACCACGTTCATCCCCAATGCTGTCAATAAAGCTTTTGTCTACCTTCAATATATCTACCGGTATTACTTTTAAAGACATCATAGAGGAATAGCCCACTCCAAAGTCATCAATCAATACCTTCACTCCTAAAGCATGCAATCGATCAACGATGCTTCTCAGTGCTTCTTCATTGTCAAACATTGCACTTTCTGTAAATTCCAAGCCAACATATTCAGGCGGTAACCCTACAGATTCCAGAATCTCTCTATAAGCATCAACAAAATTACTGTCGGCAAGCTGTATTCTTGATAAATTTACAGATACCGGAACAATTGGCTTGCCCTCATCCAGCCATGCCTTTTGATGCAAACATACTTCTTTAAACATATACTGGTCTAATTCCGCAATACTTCCATTATTCTCCAATACCGGTATGAAGCGGTTTGGTGGTACAATTGTACCATCCGGACGTATCCAGCGAGCCAAAGCCTCTGCACCGGACACCTCTCCTGTTTCTGCATTAATCTTCGCCTGATAAAAGACTTCAAATTCATGCTTGCGTAAGGCTTCCTGAAATTCATCTTCCACGTTCTTTTCCCAAATCAACTGTTCTTCCATATCCGCCTGATAAAAAGCCATAAAACGCTTACCGGAATCCTTTGCTGCGGCAAAAGCCATCATAGAACGGCTGTAAGCAGTTGAAAAAGAATCCGTAACATCCTCTATCTGATAAATTCCCACTCTAAGGCTTAATTTATACTTTCCTTTGGTTGCTTCCTGAAGCCGTATCCGATAGTCCTGTATCCGTTGTTCTAATTCATCTTTATTCACATATGTCAACAATACAACAAAACGGTCTGCCGTACGATGCCCACAGCATTCATTCGCACGGAACTCCTTTTCCCAGAGTTCATTCATTTTATAAATAATCTTATTACCTTCCTCATAACCATATAAATCATTAATCATCTTGAACTTATTCAAGTCCAGTGACAGTAATGCATACTTATGATTTGGTTGGTTCCGCATTGTATCTGCGAATATCTGCTGGAACTTTGCAAAGGTATGACCTTTGGTAACCGGATCAACATAAGCAAGGGTCGATAATTCTTCCTGCTTCTTCTTTTGTTGTCTGACTAATAAAATAATCAATGCAGAAAAAATAACAGCCAGTACAATTACAAGTACAATTGTATTTCGAATTACTACATTCATCTGATTATCTATAACACTTTCCGGAACAACTGTAAGCAGATACCAGTCATTAATTCCTACCGGTCTGCAATACATGTATTTCGTTACTCCGTTTTGAAAAATAATTTTTCCACTTTCGTTGTTCTCCAGATAATTTCTCAATTCCTCCACGGCTTTTGCGTTACCGGCATCTGCCTGTTCCATAGATTCCAGCACATTGGTCATTCCCTGAAAGGATGTAGGATGTGCAGAATCTACAACTGTATTTCCCTTTCCATCCACCATATAGGAATACCCTTCTCCGTGAAACGAAACTACTTCCAAAGTTGATCGAAGATTATCCGTTTCATAAGTCGCATAAAGTACAGCTATTGGTTCTTTCGTTGTTTTATCCAGAATTGGAGTCATGTACAGATTCACATATCCCGTTATGTCTGCGTCCAAAGCAATACGTCCGGTTATGATAGAATTACCCTCTAATGCACTGTTATAGAATCCGGACTGACCGGCATTATAAATTTCACCTGTTGTTGAATAAGCAGTACCATCCGGCAAAATAATCCCCATGCCTCGAAAATTATTGCTTTCTACGACTTTTGTAAATTGCGTGCGAACATCCCTAAGGATATCTTCCGGTTCCTGCTCGGTATCTATCTTAATAATCGTTGCTAAGTCCTCTAGCAGATTCATTTTTCCGTTAATCTCTGTCTGAATGGAAATAACTCCCTGACCGGAAACCTCCTCCATGGATTGCAACACTTCCTGCTCAAAGTTCTTTGTTAAATTGTTTATGTAAAAAATTACGGAGAAAATCAAAACAATTGCCAGAATTATCAAAGAAATCCAAAGCTTTAATATAGAATTTCGTTTCATCTGCTATCACCTCTCATCCAAACATACTCTAAGAAAAACCAAGTATAAATAGATTCCCACATTTAATTATATCTTGCTTCTTAACATTTCTCAACCTGTTTTATTATTTTTCATCCTCATATTTTGTCAGAGTCTGTCGACACCTTATGACGCTTTTTCTTATTGTACGGATTTATTCCGTATTTTTATGTTGTTCTCTCACGAAAACAAGGAACATTTCCGTATCAATCGTTTTTTAATGGTTTATACTTATAAAAGAAGGAGTTGGAACCATGAACGATAGTTTTATTCGCGAGCGTTTGTTCGAATTAATTGAAAATACCGGAATGTCTCCGGCTAAGCTTAGTGAGGAATTGCATTTGAATAAAGGCTATTTTGCTGATGTCCGCAGAGAAAAACAAAGTGTTCCTTATGATGTTCTTTCACGCACCTGTGAATATTGTGGTATTACTCTTTCTGAATTCTTTGACCCTGATTATTCTTTAAAAAGTACTTATCGTGAAGTCAATTTGCTTTGCCAGAAGATTCCGGAAGACCAGATACAGACAGTTATTATCCCAATTTTAAAGCAGTTTGCAAAACAAGTGTTTTAAA
Organism: Lachnospiraceae bacterium; assembly: GCA_017623675.1. Classification (GTDB taxonomy): domain Bacteria; phylum Bacillota; class Clostridia; order Lachnospirales; family Lachnospiraceae; genus CAG-632. The sequence goes on along the minus strand of JAGAOO010000079.1, from coordinate 29,157 downwards.
TTATTTGCAATTCTAGTTCTTACTCCATATTGGGCGCTCATACATTTTCTTTAATGTCTTTGCCACTTTATCTGCTTCTCCGGATTTTACTGTCACATCATAGGTATGTTCAAGCGAACCAAAGGTGACTGTTTTTGCAAGTCCTGTCATTTCTTTCAGATATTCCAGCATATTTTGCCGGCTTGCATTCTGATTATAGATTTTCATATAAGAATATCCCGGATAATCCCGGGAAGGATACTGAAGAATCTTTAACTTCCGGTCATATCCCTGTTTTTGCAATTCCATATAAAAATTCTGAATCCGTTCTGTCTCATCTAATAACATAAAGTACACCACATAAGTTCCCTTCGGCACTTCTCCATGAATATAATTCCGATAGGGTGATGTGTGCAATTTATCAAATACCGCCTGCTCTGCCGGATTTTCAAGCGTATCATAATAAATCAGCAGACAATCATCTATAATTACATTTGAAAAGCAATGAAGCCTATGGCTGTGTATGAAGGATAACAATTCTTTTGCTGTTTCATAGGAGATAACAAATGTTTTAATAAATGCATTTTCTTTCATGTCATACAATACTGCTCCATCCATGGCGATAATCGGAAGTCTTAGATTCACTCCATCCAATACGTTTTGCAAGGATGCCGGTGTCCGCATGGTGGAAATGGTGAAATTCACACCATCCTCCAACAAATAATTCAATTCCCGTTTGGTATACACCGAAAGCTGCTCGTTTTTCTCAATCAGCGTATCATCAATCCCGGACACAAAGAGAATATCCTTCTGCTTCTTTACCGGCAAATGAAACGAATTAATTCCAACCCCTATTATAATTCCAATCATGGTATCCAGTACCCGTTGAAATGCAAAAAAATAGGGATTGGCATCTACCACATGATTCACTACAATACTTAAGAATACCACACAGGAAAAATAAGATGCGTTTTGGTGTTTCATAATCAGAGTTGTATGAATGATTGGTATAATCATGGCTGCCACCAGCAAATCATATATCAATTCTCCCCCCAGCGTTCCTTTCGGTAACAACCATTGCCGTACCAGCAGTAAAACCAAACCATATACAGCACCTGTTAAAGTACCCAGGGTTCTCTGCCCTGCCATTTCTAGCGTATTGCCAATATAGGGACGGATACACCACAATGCAGCTAACATGGAATAAAAGGGAATTCCCTCTCTGCCCCGCAGCAGATAAATCACATAGCAAAGCAAAACACCCAGACTGGATTTCAGAATTCGTTTACCAATCGGCGGTATTCTATGCTTATTTTTTCTTCTGGCTTCTTCCGTTTGCTCCATATGCTTCCACTCTCCCTATCTGCCTGTTTCGGTATTTTTCAATCTTAGTTTATACAATCTCAGATTGTCGCCTGCTCGATGTCGCTTGTCGGGCTTTTGCAACAAAAAAAGCGCTATTACGCGATTGCCCCTTCGTAATAACGCTCTTGCCCTAATTATATTCATTTTTCGAATAAATGCAAGGAAATAATGTAGCCATCTTTCTGTTTTTATGTTAAATTCAATTTAAGGAATCAAGAATGAAAGTGAGGTGTCTTCCAATGCAGAAAAGAGCAATCGCATTCATCAAACAGGAAATAGTATTTATTCTGTCATTTCTCCTTGCTGTGGTATCCTGTTTCTTTGTCACACCATCGAAGGAATACATAGATTATATAGATTTTCGGGTATTAGCTTTGTTGTTCTGTCTCATGATAGTCATTCAGGGCTTTGCTTCGATTGGCGTCTTTCACAAGCTGGGAGAGACTCTTCTTAAAAAACTATCAACAACCAGAGCTCTGACATTGGTGCTCATTTGTCTGTGCTTCTTTTCCTCTATGCTAATTACCAATGATGTGGCCTTGATAACATTTGTTCCATTTACCGTTCTGATATTACAACTGGCGAACAAAATGGATCGTCTGATTACGATTGTAGTATTAGAAACCATCGCTTCCAACCTTGGAAGTATGTTGACTCCACTTGGCAATCCACAGAATCTGTATCTTTATACCGTTTCCGGCATGAGTCTCGGAAGCTTTATTTTAACACTGCTCCCCTATTCTGCCGTAGCTTTTTTGCTGCTGGTCATCTGTACATTGTTCATTCGTAAGGAAAGCATTTCCATTCAGATGGCAGATGAACATGCATCTGCCAAAGAGCAGACAAAAGGAATACTTCCTACCAAAGGATTACTCATCCTGTACAGTATTCTCTTTGTTTTATGTCTGCTGGTTGTCTTACATGTATTACCATTTCCGGTAGTACTGATTCTTGTGAGCATAGCCGCACTGATTTTTGACCGGGCAGTATTTCGGCAGGTGGATTACTTTCTTTTGCTGACATTTCTATGCTTCTTTATCTTTATTGGCAACATGAAGAATATTCCGGCTGTTCATGAGTTTCTGTCACGCGTCATCACGGACCATGAATTCTTAAGCGGTCTGCTTGCCAGTCAGGTTATCAGTAATGTTCCGGCAACACTTCTGTTATCCGGTTTTACCGATAAATGGCCGGCTTTGCTCATTGGTGTGAATATCGGCGGACTCGGAACTCTGATTGCCTCTCTGGCCAGTCTGATTTCTTATAAGCTGTATGTAAAAACAGCAGATAGCAAAACGAGTCGCTACCTGCTTACATTTACACTTTATAGTATTGTTTTTCTGGCTATATTAGTTCCTCTCTACTTTCTATTAAATTAATACTTCTTCTGATTCTTACACTTCCTTTTTTTCTTCCCTCAATGACCGCAATGTCCTCCACAATGCTTGCAATCGCCGCCACACTGTAACGATTTACCTTTCCTTTTATCCAGAATCATGCTTCGGATTATCATTGCTATAATTGTAATCAATATACCACCTGCTATAATGGTTCCAATAATACCATTTGAAAAAACAGCCTCCATATGACTCACCTGCTTTCTACAACTTTTTTCACATCAACCTTCAGATTCTTACTTTCTTTATATGGTCTTACTAACAGATAAATAAATCCAATTACCAACAGGAATGCAATCACTGCTCCCACTCCAAAAGTACCGGTTGTAATCAACGTACCAATTTGATAAATACAAAGAGAAACCAGATAAGCAAGTATGGTCTGATAACCAATTGCAAACCAGAACCATTTTGCACTGTTCATTTCTCTCTTGATGGCACCCATTGCTGCAAAACAAGGAGCACACAGCAGATTGAATACTAGGAATGAAAATCCTGCAACTGCAGACATGCTTGCACCAAGTGCCTGCCAGATTTCAACTCCATCTTCTGCAACTTCAGCAAACCCAAATAGAATTCCAAAAGTACCAACAACGTTTTCTTTTGCAATCAGTCCTGTAACAGCTGCAACCGCCATTTTCCAATTTCCCCAGCCAAGTGGTGTAAAAATCGGAGCAATAATACTTCCCAGTCTTGCAAGAATACTACTGTCAAGCTGTTCTGCCTCTAACATTCCAAAACTTCCATCTACCCAGCCAAAGCTCATTAAAGCCCATAAAACGATTGTAGATAAAAGGATAATGGTTCCCGCTTTCTTAATGAATGACCAGCCACGCTCCCACATGCTTCTCATAACGTTACCAAAGGTTGGCATATGATATGCCGGTAATTCCATAACAAACGGAGCCGGGTCGCCAGCGAACATTTTCGTTTTCTTCAGAATAATACCGGAGCAGATAACTGCTGCAATTCCGATAAAGAACGCACTCCATGCAACCCACCATGCATTATCAAAAAATGCACCGGCAATCAACGCCACAATCGGCATCTTTGCCCCACAAGGAATAAAGGTTGTTGTCATGATAGTCATCTTGCGGTCCCTGTCATTTTCAATGGTTCTGGATGCCATGACACCCGGAACACCACAACCGGTACCAATCAGCATCGGAATAAAGGACTTACCGGACAAACCAAACTTCCGAAAAATCCGGTCCATAATAAAGGCAATTCTCGCCATATAACCACAAGACTCTAGAAATGCCAGAAAAATAAACAATACTAACATCTGTGGCACGAAACCAAGGACAGCACCAACACCGGCTACGATGCCATCCAAAATCAAGCTCTGTAGCCAGTCTGCACAATGAATCGCTTCCAAGAGATTTCCGATTAACACCGGAACACCCGGCACCCATACATCCGTCCCAAATAATGAAAATCCGTCCCCGAACAGGCCGTCATTCGTCCAGTCAGTCACCCATGTACCTACTGTTGTTACAGATACGTAATATACAACAAACATAACAACCGCAAAAATCGGCAGTGCCAGCCAACGGTTGGTTACAATACGGTCAATTTTATCGGATACGCTTAATTTCTTTGCTTTTCCCTTCGTTACACATTCTCCGATTATTGAAGAGATATACTCATACCGTTCATTTGTAATGATGCTTTCTGTATCGTCATCGAATTCTGTTTCCAGCTTCCTGATTTCTTCTGTTACATCCGGTGTCTGTGACATCAAAGCTGTTATTTTATCATCTTTTTCCAGTAATTTAATGGCAAAGAAACGTTTTTGTTCATCCGCAATATCTGCACTCAGCTTTTCTTCTACTGAACGGATGATACTTTCTGTTCCTTCCGAAAATTCATGTACCGATGGAGTTGCCGTCTTATTCTTCGCCAAGGCCACCGCTTTCTCAGCCGCTTTTTCAATTCCGGTACCCTTCAGAGCAGAAATCTCTACCACTTCGCAGCCCAACTTCTTGCTCAACTTATCAATATGCACCTTATCGCCATTCTTCTCCAGAATATCAATCATATTTACAGCTATGATAACAGGAATACCAAGTTCCATAATCTGAGTGGAAAGATACAAATTTCGTTCAATGTTGGTACCATCTACAATATTAATAATGGCATCCGGCTTTTCATTGATTAAATAATTTCTGGCTACCACTTCTTCTAATGTATATGGTGACAACGAGTAAATTCCCGGTAAGTCCATAATGCTGACATCCTTATGGTTTTTTAACTTACCTTCCTTCTTCTCTACTGTAACACCCGGCCAGTTACCAACAAATTGATTGGAACCGGTCAAGGCATTAAATAATGTTGTTTTACCGCAGTTCGGATTCCCTGCCAGTGCAATTGTAATTGACATTTTCATTCTCCTTTTCCATTGAATTTTATATTTGTCAAATCTATCTTACGTTATGGCATATTAACTATGATTAGTTTTGACTAACCTATATTCAAAAAAATAGTTACTCCACTTCAACCATCTCAGCATCCGCCTTGCGAAGAGATAATTCATACCCTCTCACAGTCACTTCAACCGGATCACCCAACGGAGCAACTTTCCTTACATAAACAGAAACACCTTTCGTAATTCCCATGTCCATGATCCGGCGTTTTACCGGTCCTTCACCAGACAGTTTTTTTACTGTTACGGTTACACCACATTTTACTTCACGCAATGTCATTTTTATTCTCCTTCCTCTTACTTGCAGAACTCTTTACACAATTATTTTGTTTGCCATATCTCTCCCAATGGCAACACGTGAATCCTTCACATTTACTATAATATTCCCACCAATTTCGGATATCACAGTTACCTTACCACCTGCCACAAACCCAAGGTTCTCCAAGAATCGCTTTGTTTCTTCTTTTCCTCCAACCTTTTTTATTACATTGGATTCGCCTTCTCTTACCATTGACAACGGCATCATATCATCCTCTTTCCTTACACAAATTGTATTTTCAATCATTGGTTAGTATATACTAACTTGTATTAGTTGTCAATAACTATTTTTATTTCTCTCATATATGCATCATTCAAGGCAGAAATCTTGACACCAAAAATGGGATGAAGTATACTATTTTTTAATTAAAAATTATTAGATAACTCAAACAAGTCATTTATCAAAAAGGAGCAAATATAACAATGAAAAGAAGAATTGCGAGTAGCATTTTGATTATTGGTTCTTTGGTCATGTCACTTACCGGCTGTACCAATCCGCTGAAGGAGCTTAGCCAAGAAGGGTTAGAGTATGCGTCGGATAACACAACCAATACCGATAATGAGGTTAACGACACAAAGGATAACAATACAGATAGTAATCAGACAGATGGAAACGAGATTCCAACATGGGTTACAACTTATGACTTTAACCAGTTAGAAGATTTATCTGCACCAAACGATTTATCTATTTGTGGCGCGCACTATCCATTTAGTATTGAGTCACTAAAGAATGATAATGTGTGTATTAATACGATGGACTTTACAGATGACTATAAGTGTATTTACGAACCATTTGATTCAATTATTGGCAAGGAACAACAGCACGTTCCGATTTACTATTTGGGCGTACGTTATGACTATGATGAAGCAGAATGTAAGAGAAATACTAACGCCACTGCCGGAAGCATGGATGACACGACATATATGATGTCTGAGTTTGGAACAATGACATACATCAATGGTGATGATCCTGAGTCCAGCACATTGTTATTCACAGAAGATAGTCATTACTGTATATCTAAGCAATACCCATATAATCCATATGTTATCCAAGCTAAAAATTATCCATATGTAGAAGACGAGTATGGTAATTACTATGAGAATGGATTCTTGTGGTATGAAGATTTACTGGTTTCAACACTTGGTAAACCAACCAAGATATATGGTAACTATAGTAAACTATCTACACCTTTTCAGAAGGATGCTACAGATGACGAAGTCAATGCACAGAAGAATTATATCATGTACTTTGAATATGATGAGGCTTGTATCTTATTCCACTGCCATGAAGTATATAAAGATGATAAGCATCTTATTGGGTTTGACAGTGTGGAAATATATGATTCCAAGGAATCCTTTGATATAATGGCCGGATATCTTGATGATTGGACAGATATCACATCAAATGTATTTGAATCATTCCAGTAACTATATTCTACATACGAAAAGAACTGTAAGGAGTTGACGCCATGGCAACCAATGAATCTGCTGAAAACTATTTAGAGACCATTTTAATATTAAGCAAAAAGTTACCGGTTGTGCGTTCTGTTGATATTGCTAACGAACTAGGATATAAAAAATCCAGTATCAGTATTGCAATGAAAAATCTCCGCACCAAAAACCAAATTCGGGTAACTGATGAAGGATATATCTACTTAACGGATGAAGGTAAGGAAATTGCGGAAATGATTTATGAGCGTCATGAACTTATTTCTTCCTGGCTAATAACACTGGGTGTACCGGAAGCCATTGCATTGGAAGATGCCTGCCGCATGGAGCACGTAATTAGCAAAGAAAGCTTTGATGCGATTAAAATGCATGTAAAAGGACGTACCAAATATTGATACGTCCTTTCTTACTACATGTGATTCATTATTAATCAACCTGCACTACGTCCTGTGTCTTTCCACTAACCTAATAAGCTGGATACAACACTAGATGCAATTCCTTGTGATGAAGTTGCTGCTGTCTGTTCCGGTCCGTTTGGATTCGCATGTACTGTACCAGATATGGTTGGTGCCATTAACACTTTACCGGTTCCGCGATATACATTTACAAAACCTTCACCACTTAAGCCGGAGCCAATCAAGCTCTTAGAAGACTTTTCTACTGTAAATTGTAAAGAAGAAGACCATGCAATTGCCATGTTTCCATCAATCTTCAATACATCATTCTCCAAATTAATTTCAAATAACTCTTCTCTTGGAACAGGACTCTCCAAGACTGCCGTACCCTGACCGGATAAGGAAAGATTGAATAATCCTTCGCCACCCAGAACTGCAGATGATACATTCTGTCTACGTACTACCTGTTCCTGCAATTGTGCATCACAGGCCAAGAACAAACCATCGTCCAAAACCATACCGGAGCCCCAGCTTCCAACATCCTCTAATAACAGATAACGATAGGTTGGCTCCAGCATCAAATATCCAACACCTTTATAAATTGGCTTTACAGCAGATTCACCGGTTACCATTCCTTTTGCCATCTTTCCAAACAGATTACCAACGCCGGTGACACCGGATTCCATTTCAACTCCACCTGCCATCCATTGCATTGCACCTGCCTGAATCCGTACGGATGTATTATTCAAGTACACCAATACCTGACGCTTTCTCACATTCATTTCATCCATGAAATAAGCAGTAGCTGCCTCATATGGAGAAACACTCATATCCTTTTGATGTTCATAGACATAATACTGTCCTGCCTGTGCAATACACTTCATGTTCTGGTTATTGAATACATTGTTTAACTTAATCATTATTTACCCCCTTAAGCATTATTTTTTGACATTTATGTCATAAATATATTATAAGACGTTTATTACTTATTGACAAGTGGTATTCTTGTGACAAAACAACAATAATCTATAAAGAGTGGAAGTAAAGGGACTCCGAATACAATCATTCGCAGTCTCCTATTTTATGGAAGGAGAGAGTTCATGGAGCATTTTTCTAACATAATTGAAAGCATTGATGGTTTTGTATGGGGACCGGTTATGCTGGTCTTACTGGTTGGTACCGGTATTTATCTAACCATACGAACCAGATTTCTTCCTTGGCGAAATCTGGGATATGCCATAAAAAGTACCTTGAGTAAAGAAGCCCGTACAAAGAAACGAGGAACCGGCGATGTATCCCCCTTTTCAGCGCTGGCAACAGCTTTGGCGGCTACCATCGGAACCGGTAATATCGTAGGTGTAGCCACCGCCATGATTTCCGGCGGTCCCGGTGCTTTGGTATGGATGTGGATTTCTGCCTGTTTTGGTCTAACCTCTAAATTCAGCGAATGTATGCTGGCAATTAAATATCGTGAGGTTAATGAGAAGGGTGAAATGTCAGGCGGTCCAATGTACACAATGAAGAATGCCATTAAGCATAAGAAATCAGGTTCTGTTTTGGGCTGGCTGTTTGCATTCTTTGCAGTCGTTGCTTCCTTTGGAATCGGAAATCTGACACAGGCAAACTCCATTTCTTCTGCTATTAATAATACCTTTGGCGTACCAACCTGGATTATAGGTATTATCATTACTGTACTGGCATTCCTTATTATTGTTGGTGGCATCAAAACCATTTCAAAGGTTTCTTCAATTGTTGTACCTTTAATGGCTCTTTTTTACATTGTTGCCGGATGTATTGTTATTATCATGAACATTCAAAATGTACCGGAGGGATTAAGAATCATTTTCCAATCTGCCTTTCATTTCCGTTCTGTCAGCGGCGGTATCTTAGGTACGGTTGTTGCTTCCTTTTCTAACTCTATGCGGTATGGTGTTGCCCGGGGTGTCTTCTCCAATGAAGCCGGTATGGGCTCTGCCGCCATCACTGCTGCTGCCGCGACCACTGACAATCCGGTTCGTCAAGGTTATATTAATATGACTGGTACTTTTTGGGATACAATTGTTGTATGTACTATCACCGGCTTATGTATCGCAAGCTCCGGTGTCCTTGGTACAACACATGTAACACAGGATAATACTTACATTTATGAATCTGATATTCTTATGCTGAACACCACGAATAATAAGCAGGGAACCATTACAACCGGTTACACCATCCGTCAGGAAGATAACTGCATTGTGTTAACATCCAGCGACCAGAAAACCACTTATCAGCTAACTGCCTGTACCCGGGAGGAAGCTGCTAAAAGCGATTTAGCCAATCATCCATATGAGGCAGGAACATTTTCAGATGGTCAGTTGATGGGAACCTGGATTGATCAAAACCGCAATATATTTAAGTTCTATATAGACGGCACTTATTGTTATGAAGAACTATACGTTGGTTCTGCCTTAACCATTCAGGCATTTTCCACTGCATTAGGCAAGGCAGGTGGCTGGCTGGTTACAATTTCCATTACTCTATTTGCCTTTTCCACTATTTTAGGTTGGGAATACCAAGGCGAAAAAGCCTTTGAATACTTATTAAATACCCACAAATTTAATATTATTTACAGAGTGGTATTCTCTTTCATTGCTTACTTAGGTGCTACTACAGCTTTGGACTTGGTTTGGAATCTTTCTGATATTGCCAATGCCTTAATGGCAATTCCTAACCTTATCTGCCTTCTGGTTTTAAGCAAAGAAATTGCAAATGATATGCAGGCATTTCAATCAGTCATTAAGCAGGAAAAAACACAGGCTAAATCATAGACCAAATTTGTTTTGGCAAGCTTCTTTATCTATGCTATACTAGGTATAAGTATTTCGGAAGGAGCATTGAATATGTTTCGTGTGTGGGGAAGAATTATTAAGGATAATCATTTAATTCGGGATTATGTGGCTTGTATTGACAATCCGGAAATGCGTCGAACCCAAAAGGTCTATGCCGCTTTAGAGGAAATGTGTTATGAGTTTGATTTGTCCAAACCAGTTTGGCTAACCTCCAATCAGGAAGACTTTATCTGTCATGCACGAACCCGTTTCACAAAAGATAATTTTATCGATGCAATTGATTTTGATTATTTGGATTTTTATGTAATTGAAGAAGCGGATTCGTAATATCAATCTTTTGTCAATTTGGCATCTGTTACTATTTTAAATAGTAGCCGATGCCTTTTTTTTGCATAAAATATCTTATCACAAGATTGCGGAGGTATTCTTATGCAGCCAATATTGGAATTATGCAATGTCGGTTACACGTATCACACCACCGCTGGAGAAACAGTTGCCTTGAAAGACATATCCTTTTCTGTCAATCCGGGAGAATTCATATCCATTGTTGGACCTAGCGGTTGTGGAAAATCCACTTTATTAAATATAATTGCAGGACTGCTCCCTTTATCACAAGGTGAGCTCCTAATCAACGGCATGTCAAGAGATGATTACAAAGAGCCTGTTGGATATATGTTGCAAAAAGACCACCTTCTTGAATGGCGAACCATTTATCGAAATATTACCTTAGGGTTAGAAATCCAGAAAAAACTAACGGAAGACGCCAAACGAAATATTGATTCCATGTTGAAGACCTATGGCCTGGATGATTTTCGCAATTCTTATCCAAGACATTTATCCGGTGGCATGCGACAACGGGCAGCCTTAATCCGAACCTTAGCTCTATCACCTGAATTATTATTGCTAGACGAACCATTCAGTGCTTTGGATTATCAAACACGATTAAATGTTGCAGATGATATTGGAAATATTATAAAACAGCAGGGAATTTCAACTATTTTAGTGACCCATGATTTATCAGAAGCAATCAGTATGGCAGACCGGGTCTTTGTGCTTTCTGCCCGTCCCGGCACCCTGAAAGCAGAGTTTCCTATTGATTTGAGCGTTACTCCTAGGACACCTCGTACTTCTCGAAATGCACCGGAATTTCGAAATTACTTTAATGCAATTTGGAAGGAGGTAGACAATGAACACAGCTAAATCTTATTTCAAATCAAAAAAGAAGAATCAGGCAATTCCTACGAATATATCTCCGGCACAAGCAGCATTTCTTCGCAAACAGCGAAATACACGATTACAGATACGGGGAATACAATGGTTGATTTTCATTGTATTTCTTATTCTTTGGGAGATAACTGCCCACTATGAAATAATTAATTCCTTTATCTTCTGCAGTCCTTCCGTGATTGCCAAATGCTTCTGGGAGATGCTGCAGGGCGGTACCCTATTCAAGCATATTGGTATTACTCTGTTAGAAACTATCATTAGTTTTGCTATTGTGATTCTGGGGAGTATTTTTATAGCCATTTTACTTTGGTGGAACCCAAAGCTTTCCAAGATTGTAGAGCCCTATATGGTAATTCTGAACAGCCTTCCCAAATCAGCACTGGCCCCTATCCTGATTGTCTGGCTGGGTGCCAACTATAAGACAATTATTGTCTGTGCCATATCGGTGGCTGTTTTTGGCAGTATATTGAATATCTATACCGGTTTTGTCACGGTAGAGTCTGATAAACTAAAATTGATTCAGACTCTGGGTGGAACCCGTCTGGACTGTCTGCGTCTGGTGGTTATACCTGCCAGTCTGGAAAATATTTTAAGTGTTATGAAGGTCAATATTGGTCTATGTCTGGTAGGTGTCATCATCGGCGAATTTCTGGCAGCACGGGCCGGTCTTGGGTATTTGATTATTTATGGAAGTCAGGTATTTACCTGTGTGCGTAAATGATATGATTAAATATCCTTGATTTCCCAGATACCCTTTCCACCTTTTCCAGTATACTGTACCTTCCCCATCTGTTTCAAGTGTTCAACTCTGCCCAGAATTGCCCGAAAAGGTATATTTAATTCTTCTGATATTTCTTTCACCGTTGTTTTCGGTCTTTCTTTCCATATCGAAAGTATTTTTTCTTCAGTTTCTACCCTACCTCTCGGAGTAGTCCAAGAAAATGGATAGACTGCTTTAATATGAATTGTTTCCTGTTTTTCTAAATTCATATTTTTAAATTTTCCTGGTAATAACTCTATATCTAAATAATCCGGAAACACTACTATCTTCTGAATATCTGCTATCATATCCACAGTATTTGCTTTCTCCAAACCACCGTTTTCCATCCATGCCCGAATGACCTGAAGCCTCTGTTCTAGTTGAGTCGTAGCAAGCTTATCTTCCTCCTGCTGCTCCAGTTCACCCTGTAGCTTCGTAATTGATATATCTAATTCCATCTTTTTCTTCGTAAAATCTTCATCTGTAATGACCTCATTCAATAACTTATCCAGCAGAATGTCCTTCTGGTGCTTAATCTTTTCTATCTGCCGTTCCAGTATTTTTCTATCCTTATCACTATTCCGGCTGTCCAACGCTTGTTCTAACAGATGCAGCATACTTTCTATGATTAAATGATTTCCTTCCTTTGGAGAATAGTATTCTCTCCGGATGTCTTCTAACAGTTTCATCAATATTGTCTCGTCTAGATGTATATTATCACAGCCCAAAATTGCCGGTTGTTCGATTTTCCGCTTTCTTACTGCTTCTGTTCGTCCATATTTTAAGTAGGAAGAACATTTCCATTCCTTAACAATTCCCGTTTTTTTTGTTCTGGAAGTCCGATAGTAACCCTCTCCGCATAAACCACACTGTATTTTATGTGTTAAAATGTGTACATGTCTGCTGTTACAGTTTTGGAAGTTCCCTTCCCGTTCCATTCGTTCATTCATGGCAGCATTTGCTTTCTGCCATTTATCCGGCGATACAATTGCAGGCACTATATTTTCGTGATAAATCCATTCCTCCGGTGGATTCTTAATCATTTGTTTTGTTTCAAAATCAAAATGGCGTTTATTCATGACTGCAGTTCCCATATAAAGTGGATTCCGAATAATTCTGCGTATTCTGGCATCTTTATAAGGTTTTCCCTGTCGGTCTGTATAGCCTTCTTTATATAATTGCTTTGATATAAGACTTGCTCCATAGCCTTCTATGGACAAGTCATACATACGGTTAATCGCTGCTGCTTCCTCTTCATTAATAACCGGAGCCTGTCTACCAACCTTAATAAAACCATATGCATTGGAATTTATAACTATGGAAGATCCTTTTTCCTGTCTTCCCTTATGTGCATTATTTATTTTCTTGCTCAATGTTCTGGAATACTCTTCCGCCATGATTGCCCGTATACCTGTAATTAGTGCATCATCCGGCGTATAATACTTGTTTTCCAAATACATAAATAACCGTTTGCCATTTTGCAGCATTCGGTCCAAAAATAGATACCAGTCTTTCGTATTCCGCATTAAGCGGTCCTGATCTTTAATTACTATAATGTCAAATTTATCCTCCAGCATATCTTCAAATAACCTCTGATATTCTGTACGCCCTTTCATCTGGGTACCAGATTTTGCTTCTACATACTCATCTACATGTTTCCAGCCCATTTTTTGTATCCATTCCCTGGATTCCATTGTCTGAATCTTTAAGGCATCCCGCTGGCTTTCCTCCTCTGTGGAACACCGGCAGTAATTTACAGCTCGTTCCATCTCCAGCTTCCTCCTTCTACTCTTTTAACATCTGAGCTTCAATCATTTGTATTGCCTTTCGTTGTTCATCTTCACTGATCAGCGATTCTTCCTGTAGCAGTTTCATAATGTTAATCATGATATTTGCCTGTTCTTTTCCCATATCTTTATCCTCCTGTTTCCAATTATTCATATATAACTTCCCTAAACGGACTTAATTATATATACGCATTCCAGCTTGTCTCAATTCAATATAATAAATAAGGTTCATTTTTTCCTATCCATTCCCCGATGGATTGATAGATTCGCATTTTATAATCTTTCGAATGGACAAGTCTCATTCTTACAAGATAACCGGCATGCGGCTCGTAAATTACGCTACCCCTTCCCGGCAGGCCCTATCAACGACCTGAAGACTATTTTGTTAACGCTATGAGTGCTTAATAGCGGCAGCTATCCCAACTTGGGCATTTAAGCTGCTACACCTTTCCGGTGTATTTGGTTCTTTATTCAGTTGAAAGCCTATGTCCGGACTCGAACCGAACCACCGGTTAAGGTGTCTCCTGATAGGCTGGGGGTTACATTTCCATCGTCCATTCACCGGCAGCTTCTGCTTCCATTCTCATCTCTTCACCAATCCGTTCAAATAGTTCTCTATCTGATAATCCTTCTTGATTCCAGTCATCCTCATATTCAACTTCCAGTTCCGGATCATACTCTGCCTTTGTTTCCAATCTATCTTCAATCGCTGCTTCTTCTTCCGTCAGTTCCCTACCCTCGTTATAAGCTCTCTCAAGTTTCTTAACATCACTAAGCTGTTCATAACTTTCCTGTTCTTGCTGCATTGGTTGTTCTTGTATTCTTGCTCCGGCATCCCGAACCACACTCTCTGCTGTTTCTTCAATAATCTGTTCCTGATTTACTGTATTTTGAATATTTTCCGGTTGCATTAATTTATCAACTGCCTCTCGGATTCTTGTATTCATCTGCTCCGATATTGTTTGGTTATGTAGCACTTCCTCCGAAACCAATTCCTGGGAAACCAGTAATTCCTTGATATCCTGAACCGTCTCATTAATACGTGCATCTAATGTTTCTTCCGGTATTTGCTGTTTCATAAAAAACTGCATTGATTTCTCACCAGAGATAACATCAGCTGTTCTTTCCAAACCATTTGATACCTTTTCCATGACTTTTTTCCGTATCTGGTTTAATGAACTCTCCTGAAGGAATCGCTTTACGCTTTCAAACAAATCCCTCAACTTTTCCATGATTCGTTCAAACAACTGACTGCACCGCATGGAATACATCTGCTTATCTGTAAATCTTGGATTCCGATAGGATGTTATATCTAATCCGTTTTGCAGTCCTAATCTCAATTGCTTCATTTGGGCATCTGAATAAGCTCTGAATGCATATTTTGACACATCCACGTTGTGTTCTAAGCCTAAGCGAATCTGTGTTAATTGTTTTGCGGACATGTTCCTCCAGTCGAATTTACTCATATCGTAACCAGCTTTATGCCCAAGTCGTAATTCTTCTAGCACATCAACCGGAACAGACGGATGATTATATCCCAGTTTCTCAATATTTACTGCGTTCTCTTGCATCAAACGTAATTCTTTCATTTGCCCGGCAGATAATTGGATATTCCAATACTGGGAAATATCTAAATGGTGCTTTTGTCCCAACTTCAACTGTTTGAATTGCTCCTTGGAATATTTCTGTTCCAAACTAACAGGTGGAGCCTGTTGTGGAACTGCCTGTTGTTGTACCGGTTGTTGTTGCACTGGCTGCGAAATAGTCTGCTTGGTTGCTGCCTGTTGAACATTGTTTGTCTGCTGTCGCTGCGTTTCCGTTTGCTTTCTTGCTTGCTGTTCTAGTCTTCTTGCCGCCTGCTCCTGCGGATCATACTGCTTTTCATATTCATAATACTTTGATAGTGTTTCTCCACGTATCATTGTGCCAGGTTGCTCCGGATTCTTCTCTCCGACCGTATATAGTTTTGTTGGTTCTAAATTCGCTACTATTGAATGTTCACCCGTTGCCAGAATTGATTCCGGCTTCAGATATAAATATTGATTGGTTTTAGGAATTCTACTGACTACCATTCCATCTTCTTCCACCCGGTCAATAATCTCATTTGAGATTGTAACTTTCATCTTCCTTCCTCCTTCTTAAAATTTTCCTTTGACAATTACATAAAGTTTGTTATAATACATTCAAAGGTGAGTTTGATTTTATGCAATCCCTAGTTTGTATTTAGAATCAGATTCTTGTGGTTAAGCAGCATCCTGAAACTTTGGTCGGTTGGGGGATGCTGTTTTCTATTAAAAGAATAGATTCATAATATTTTCATCTAAAATGTCTGCTAAAGCCTGCTTGTTCGTATCTTTTACCTGTCGCTCGCCGGATTCGATTCTGGATATTTCGCTTTGATCAATTCCTAATTTATCCGCCAATACAGCTTGAGATAATCCCTGTCTATGCCTTGCTTCTCTTATCCTTTCTCCGACTGGTACTGCCACCTTTTCCACCTCCTCTACCATTTTTCTTGTTTGTTTTTTCCTGCTTCATTGTTGCTAAAATAGTCATTCCTATTAAATATGCAACAGTAATCAACATCATTAATAACAGAATACTATATGCATAATATTCAATTGGATAATCCATAGAAATTATATTTTCCATATATTCCCTCCAAAAATATGCCAAAATCACATATTCACACGAAAATAATTATATTCGTTTACATATAATTATATTGATTTAACTTCATTTGTCAACTCATTTTTATATATATGATAATCTTAAAAAAAGTGAGGAATTCATATGTTTAAACACATCCGTGACCTAAGAGAAGATAATGATTTTAAACAATCTGATATAGCATCTAGATTAGGCATTAATCAACCACAATATCAACTTTATGAAAGCGGGAAACGCCAGATTCCTGTTGATATTCTGATACAACTTTCACAAATATACAATGTCTCCGTAGACTATTTACTTGATTTAACTAATTCTAGGAATGCTGTAATACCAACTGTTAATCCTAATGCTCGAAAGGCACTCACATATTTTAACCGGCTATCAGAGGAAAATCAGGATATTATCCTAGGTGAAATGGTGAAGCTGCATCGGGAGCAGGAAGAAAAGACACATAAGAAAAAAGATATCGGATAGGGGAAAATCCGAAGGTAATTCACTTAAATTTGCAATAATATACTTACTAAGTTAGATGTATCATTTGGCATATTGCGTTTCAATTTTACATATGCTATAATGGCACTAGCCAAAAAAAGTAATTAGTATCCAAGCGATACACAAAACGAAACCCCAGAGGTCGCCACCTCTGGGGTTTCTTCTCTTTTTACGGTAGAGCATCCGTCAGGCTAATTGTCGCCATCGCTTCCGTCTAACCATTTGCATATGTAGTAGCTAACCACACCTGCCATAACAGAAACAAAAAAAGTAATTAATAGATCCAAACGATACACCCCCTTTCTGTTGCCAGAATGGGTGCGACAACAATACAATTATAATACTCTAACCTTATATTCTCAACCAATCTCCAATAGTTTTCATATATCAAGCAAGTAAATAGTCTTACTATTATTCATCTAGCTATCAGAATGGAATCAGTATTATTTTCTGAACGAATAGTGAAATTACATCAGGAACAGGAGAAAATTAACATGCAAAATTAATATCAATTAAACATTTGCTTTTTAAGTATTTTTGTGATATAATAACATAAAACATAACACAACATGTTATTAATAGGAGGTCATGTATGAATAATATTATAAATCGAAAAAAAATGTCTATTGATTTTGAGCCACAAAACTATAAGAAATTAAAGGAATACTGTGACTGTCATAATAACTGTTCAACAAGCAGTGTTGTAAATTTTTTAATTTCAAATTTTTTGAACCTGCCAGAGGAGCTAGCCAATTCCTTTGCAATAACATGTGAAGATTACTTAAATTCTGATACATTTCAATATAATAATTCTAGCAGTTTTCGTTCTTCTGAAGCAGATGCAATCAAAAAAACATGCCATGAACTTATCTACTACTTAACAAATGGCAAATGTACTACCAGAAACATTCCGATGAAAAGAATCAAAATAAGAACTGGATATGCCTATGTTCCAACCTCTTGGATTATATTAGATAATAAGCTTCCAGAGCACAGTGAATATATTGGTATAATTGAATGCAGGAATTCTGATTTATACGGAATTCCACATTTTGTATTTTTCTCTGAATTTCCGATTTACTCCATTACTGAACGTTTTAAAAAAGAAATATATACATATTGTATTTCAGCTTATCCTAATTTTTCGGAGGTTCTGAAAAAGCAAGTCAAACCACTACTTGATGAGAATAATTTCATGATAAACGAAGAAATCTGGAAGAAATCACCTGAGATAGGCTTCTTTCAACTACCTGAACATGGTGTAGATTTAACCTTCCCTTATAACGCTATGTTTATTCGAAACAGTTCCAGTAATATTGAAGAGACTTAATCGTATTTTATTCTATACATTACTTTATAGATAATTCAAAAGAGAATGCCCTGAAGCATCACAACCTCAGGGCATTCTCTTTATTTCATTATAGTGGTATCTGCAAACTAATATATAAATACTGGCATCATCTACTTTATAAATCAACCTATCCTTTTTAAACATAATCTGCCTATTCATAACTATTTCATATCTTATTTCAATTTTTGAAATTTACGCAAAACTTGAAACAGTCTCTAAGCTTCTAGACATTCCAGCAAATGATCTAATTTATTTTCAATTCTAGTATATTTTTTCATTAATAATATTTTCCATAATTTTTCACTATTACTTTCCACCAATTTCCACCATATTTCACAACGTTCCTTACTTAGTCCAAATATTCTATTCATATTTGAAAACGCATTTTCTTTTGAATAGTTTCCCACAACACATATATCAATAAAAGTATATAATACCTTTTTCATTATTAATATACTTTTAACATCCCATATTTCTTTGTCAATATTGCTGTCTCCTATATCCATTAGCACAAAATTTTCAAAACAATAATCAGTCATCTTTTCAAATTCATCAATAGTTATATTTGTTAAAAATTCTGCTTCTAATAAAGGTTTTACTTTCGCTATTGCATACTTCTCTACCCAATTTATAAACTTATCAAACTTTTCATAATCACCAACAGATAAGAATATATTAAAGAATTCATCTTTATTATCGCTTTTTCGATATTCATCCACAATCGAATCTAAAAAATCTTTCAGTGAATCATCAAGAATTTCTGATATATCAGATGGAATTGTTAAT
Source organism: Lachnospiraceae bacterium (assembly GCA_017623675.1). Classification (GTDB taxonomy): domain Bacteria; phylum Bacillota; class Clostridia; order Lachnospirales; family Lachnospiraceae; genus CAG-632. The sequence goes on along the minus strand of JAGAOO010000079.1, from coordinate 9,922 downwards.
GATTCGCCACTTACAAATTGATTTAATTCAAAATGACATTTTTCTAATAATTCATAAAACAAATTAATAATTTTCTTCATTCCATCCGGCAGGGATTCTAAATCTATCTTTTTCATATTCATTGTTCTCACTCACTTTCTCTCCATTTAAATAATTTAGTCTGATTTTATAGCCATCCTCACTATCTTCCATAATGGTATAAAACGCATCATAATATCTATTCTTTATCACTCTTTCATGTCTTGGCAATACCCCATCTAATTTTAGTTCAACAGCATAGCCCAAATTAAGAGATTTTTTCAATGAATTCATTATGTTATTGCAGTTCTTAAAAACCAATTGATTTAATGACTCTACAGAAAACTTCCGACTGTCATTTTCAATAAAATCATTATATTTTCTACCATATGGGGATAAAGAAACTTTTAATTTTTTGCCTTGCTCTTTTACATTGAAATACTTATCACATTGATTCATTACTAAAATAAATCTTTCCTGAGATACATTGATTTCTTTTTCGATTTCTTCTATTTCCATCCTTTTCTGTTTACTAAGCAGTTTTGTTATTTCGGACAACTCCTTAAATTTTTCATGTACTTTTTCAAATTCCTTTTCTTGTTGTCTTAATTGCTTCTCTCTTTCATAGAGTTCATAGAGTTGATTCATATGACTTAAATATGCAGCATCCTTTAGGACTTCTGACAAATATTCTTCTAAATTTTTTTCAAGTACATCGAAAATCTTGTCACAATTTTTTTTGATTAGTTGAGCATTATTTTTTTCAGTTGGTTGACCTCCACTATCTTTACAAATTTCCAGCAAATAATGTTGTTCTAAAAACCTCTGTTTACTAGATTCTGAAATTCTTTTCGCTATATCTCCAGCATAAAAACGGTGTGTAAATTGCGTCTGAAATTCTTCCTCTAAATCTAACAATTCTTCTAACTGCTGATTTTTAACACCAGTTTTTATATATCTTTGAACAGAAATTTCCATTTCATTAAGTAACAATTCCTTTTCCAGATCATTACTATCAATGAATGAATCTTTACGAATGCCATAACTTTTCATACAATTCACCTACCATAATATTTTCCTAAATTCCTACATTTAAGCGTCAAAAATTTTCATCTTCAATTCGGATACCAATTCCTCCTAGATATTCTTGAGTATCCATAAATATTATATTAATAGCCTTTCCCATGCATTTATTTTCACACTCTTTTACACAATTATCTTTGAAATAAAATTTCAAAATTTCTGAACGTTCGCTCCCTTTCTTGGCAGGAATTGAAATAAATCCTATCTTCTCCTGGTCCTCTAATACTTCTTTCTCCTCGATAGCAGAACAAGCATTTGCAACAGCTACGATACATTTATAATCTTTTGAAAGTTCTTCGGCAGCAGACATTAAATCCATTGATTTCGTATACGCAGGAGCAACTAATAAATCAGTATTTATATATTTATGAAATAACTTCACATCTTCATTTACTAAATCCTTACATATACATATTCCTATTCTTCCAACATTATTAATTTCTAAAATAGCATATTCACGATTCTTAGTTCTATCCAAATGCTCTTTATATTTCTTATTATTCTTTTTGTAAATAAATGGTTCCTTTTTACAATAGCTTAGAATTTCAGTTCCAACATTATTAGTAACTATAGTTCTATTTATCTTATCCTTCCATATTGAGCCATTAATAATAATTTGTGGTCCACCATTCTTTTCTTTTTCTTGTATAGAAGAAAGAATATTTTCTGTCATTAGCATCTCAGGGAAAATCAAAAAATCAATATCTGCCTTCCTACTTCTTTCATACACCTCAACATATCTTTTCTTTAATTCTTGTTCCGCACTTTCTTTCATATTATTTATACAAAAGCACCCTTTTTCAAATAATATATCAAAAATATCTTCTAATTTTCTTTTTGTAAATGGAACAATTCCAAGTACAATTCTGTCTCGATTAATAAAATGCTTGGCTATTGGATTTTTTTCTTCGATATGATAAATTTTCAAAGGGTACTGATCAATTCTCTGCTTATCCCATATTTTATAATTCACAGTCACAGCATCTAATACTGAACATGGGCATTCTCTCCTATCTCGTAAATAAGAGTATTTCCCTCCACTTTCTATCAGATAATGTGCTTCACTTCTTGTCATTAACGTTTCTCTCAATTTAGGAATAATCCTTATTTGATTTGTATATTGTAAATTTAATGTAGCATACTGTATGATACCTTTATCTATCAATAAGTTACCTACTAGTTCTATCTCAACTAAATCATCAATATATTTTACAACTGCATAAGTCTTTTCAATGTTAATGCCTTTCCGAAAGAAATCTATTAAAAACTCTCTAAGTTCATCGAATGCTTTTTTATGCCCTTCTTCCTCTTTTGCCGTAATATAATTCTCTATAGCATTAAATACGCTTTCATATTTTTCTTCATTGAAAGAAGCAAACTCATAAGTTGATTGTTTAAATTCATTTAATATATATGAACAGCATAATGCTAACAAATCATATATATTATTTACATTTTGTAATTGTTCAATCATAATTTATTCACCCACTCTTCCTATGATGTATCATATAACATCATGGCATGAAATTTCATAAAGAATTATTTTATATCATTTCTTTTTATTACCTTATTCTTTATATTATCTATAATACTGCTTATTCATTACCCTAATTTCCATTATGTGTCAATTGTACAATATTAGAATCCAATATTCAACAAAAAGAGTAAATAAGTTTGCTTTCGGTATCATATAGTATAGACTGGGTGACAAAATCGACACTATGACAAGAAATGCATTATTGTCCATTGTAATTTCTTCCAGACAAACCTTAATAACTGCTTCCAACTTCGCTTCTGTCTACCCATTTGCCAACGTGCATCCCTTCCATGACACACGAAACCGCTATTCTCACTGTATACTTTTCTCGATTCAGGATATAAAATTTCCTTTTTATCTGCATGATTATGCACTACATTCTCGATACAAACGTCCGCTATTGTCAAAAGTTTAACTATTATATTTCCTCTCCGATTCTTCAGCATAAGATATCCTTTGGAACGAAGTTCAAGTATCACCTGCAATAATAACCGCTTGGAGATATGGAGTTCCCGGCAAACAGACTTTATGCTACCATAAGCAATCCCATTTTGATTTGCTTTATGAACAAAATAAATTAAGACCAGGCATTCCTTATTGGACAGTCCGGTCTTGGCCAGTTTCCTGATATAATCCATCTTGTTAAATTTGCATGCTTCCCGGCAGAACTGTTCTGCCTGCTCTTTTATGGTGTTTCTCTCTTGCTTACTATTGTATTGCAGTTCTGGAGCATCTACGACATCCAGAACGAATTCATACTGGTTCGTCAACTGCTCCTGACGGTAAAACCGGCTCTTTATCCGGATATAACCGTATTGCTCTAACTGACGCATATGACGCTGCACCGTCCGTTCCGACATCTTAATTGAAGCTGCAATGACCGCAACCGATGGATGGCAGCTTAATCCATCTGATTTTGCTACTAAATATTGCATTAATGCTTTTGTCGTGCGTTTTAAGCGTGTATCTTTGTATGCTCTATTTAACAGGTCATACTTTGTTTCAAATCGTTCCATAGCGTTCTCCTTCCTCCAGTACGGATACCGAAAAGAAAAGGATTGACTTTTCCTTTTTGTATGCTATACTGAAATTGTTTCAAATTGTTTCGTTTTTGCATCCAGCGATGCAGAGACAAAAGAAGATGCCAACTGCGAATTGGCATCTTCTTTTTTATTGTGATGTAATAGTTCCGGAAGGAATCTGACCTTCCTCTTGTTCCATTATTTCTTCTGTTACTGAAGGTTGCTCTTTTGTATCAGTACCAGGTATCTCCCTGTTATCCTTCGCCATGTAGAAAATCGTAATTACTGTACATATCAGAAACAAAACTATCCATAAAAAACATTCATTTAACTTCTTTTTATCCGCTTTCATTCGCTCACCTCCCTGCCAAGAACCCATAAACACCCATTACCATCTTTTTTTAGGTTCTGGGCAATTGTATTAATGTCCCACTCTATGTCATTGTTGGCTTCGTTCCAGCAATCAGCAACCAGGATTTTTCCATCCTCTGTTATCCCCCGAATCACTACAAAATGCCCGCCATCACAAAATATACCGGGCCCCATGAGCGATACTATTAAGCAGTCCTGCGACAAATAAGAAAGTGCTGTTTCCAAGTCTTCGCCGGAATAATAGCAGGTTAATCCCAACTGTTCTGCACCGGACGTAAACAGGGACCGATAACTGCCCTGAGGAGCTGCACAATACCCGTTCTCCATGGCAAAAGCCGCCATATCTGCAGGTGTCATATCTGCTTCAACTAAACTACAGTATACAATGGCCAAAGAAGTCGGGCCACAACCACCGGAACGAATCGTCTGTTTCTTTAAGAACCGGGTATCATAATAAATATTTGCCCATTCCGGATCCGCCTGATTAAAATATACGACCGGTATTTCTCCGGGAAGAACTTCCATGTTCTCCCAGTCATAGTAGCCATATTCCTGACTGATTCCCTGTGTATTCTTTTTGAAGTCCGTAATTAATTGTGTCCAGTTTTCTCCACTGCCACCTACAGTAATTAGACTTGACAGGGGCGTCATCAGTAAATACGATACGGCCAAGGCAAATACAAACACCAGTCCGGTCAATATTAAAATCCATTTTTTCATCATCCACCTGCTTTCATCGTCCACCTGCTGTTCCAAAGTAATTAAACTTATAATCCGGAATATCAAAATGTATCTTCATTCTTCTAGCTCCTAACATCAGGATTGCTTGTGCCCTTCTTTTAGCCTCCAGTGTAGCGGCTTCCTGTTCAGTCAAATGATAAAGTTCTACGAGCTTTTGCAGATTTGCTCCATCTGCACCCATGAGTATCTTATAAGTTGGATTGTCTAGCAGTTCTTGCCCGTATGTCTTTACAGAATCGCCCAGAAAATCCACAATATTCTGTGTGATAACCCATATGGCCGCTTCGTACTTTCTTGCCCGTTTCATAGCATTTCTCAGAAAGATTAATGACTGTGGTATCTGCTGATCAACGAGCAAATATGCTTCATCACAGACAAGAATTACCCTCTGATTCCTGTTTTTACTGATTTCATTCCACGCCCAGGTAAGGATATTGAAATACTGGGTACGTTTAATCCGGTCAGATGCATCATTTAATCCAGATGTTGAAATACAGATATACTGATTTTCCGGCATAATAGTTGTATAACCATTAAACAAAAATGCATCTGCTCCAAAGGCAGCATCCCAAAGCAGTAGTGCTATTTTTTCATAATAATTTTCTCCGGAGTTTCCGGATGCAACAAAGGCATCTGCTTTTATTTTTGCAAGCTGTACTAATTCCTCCACGATTGGATAGTCCTGTTCTGTTAGGTTTGTAACATCTGTTTGGAAATTAATCCCTTTTGAATTGTACAACTCAATCAAAAGCATTTTTAAGTGTGCCAACAAAAAATCATCCAAAGACGGAATGTATAATGAGAAGAAGGTCTCTAAATGCTTTAAGTATAATGCCAACGGACCCATTCCATGTCCTTCATCCCTGTAATATTCATCGTCATCCTCTTTGGGAATTGTCTGAATCTGCAATGGGTTGATTCTGCAGGATGCACCACCAGCCGCATTTAACCAGTTGCCCTCAAAAACCTTGCATTGTTCTTTATATTCATCTTCCGGATCAATTACAATAATCTTACTTCCCATCATATATTCATCCGTTAATAAATCTTTCATTTTCGTACTTTTTCCTGTTCCGGAACCACCAAGGATTGCCATGTTGGAATTTGTACGATCTCCAACTCTTTTCCAAGGATTTAGTGTAACAATTCCACCATCATCATCTTTGGCAAAATAATAACCTTCTCCATCATTTAATCCGGATTTAGCAAACGGAAACCCTCCTATAAGTGTAGAAAGTGGTGTTACCCTTCCCGTTACCTGCCGGATATCTTCCGAAGGAATGTATGCCGGTGAAACCTGCTTATAGGTTTCCTTCTGCAGATTGGTTAAGCACCGTAACCGGCAGCCTGCCTTTTTGGCCGTCGCCCTTGCTTTCCGGTCTGCTTTATCAAAGGTTTCTTCGTTTGCCAGTGAAACAACAACCGTAGACATCAACCCGACAGATTCATTTTTATCATCCATTTCATCCAGCATCTTCCTGCTGTTTTTAATTTCCTTTTCCGCCCTGGTTTCATCTGAAGCCTTTTTGGCATCCACTGCACGTTTCTTGGCAGCATTAATATTACTGTCTAATACATTAATCATATCTTCCGTATCCAAAGGTTCATATGTAATGGAAACAATTGAATTCGGCAGATTGGTCACTTTGGATAGCCAGCCATACTCCGGCTCCGTACCATAACGGATAATTCCATATCCCTTTGCCTTGTTTTCGCCAATCAGCATAGAATTATGTCCGTATTCCAAAGAGATTGGTGATATAACATTTAACAATGCTGCATTTTCTTTCATTCTCTTCTGTTTCATTTAACCACCCCTAACTATATCCATTTACATCCGGATCATAAAGCACTTCCGTTGGGTTATGTACCAGGTTGCAGAGCTGAACTGCTTCCTCCTGCTTAACAATCTCACACAAATAACCTGAAATATTGAAGCATCTGGCAAACTGATAAAGTTTATCTACTACTTCTTTTTCTGCACCGTCATGCTGGTATTTCCAGATTTTAATATAAAATTGGCGTTCCATATTTTCCCCGGATAATAACTGCTCGTTCTGGAATCGGATTGCTTCCCGTAGCAGCTTCTTCCGGATTGGGCTGGCATTGTCTATCATATCCTGATATTGCTGAATCAGTGCGGCATTGTCTTCCGGCCGGGAAACAGCAAGTATTTGCCACCCTGAAGAAATCGTTGAAATATCTGCAGTCAGTGCTTTCGTTTGTGCCACCTGTTCCCTGCCGGATAGCAAATCCGTTTTAGCACCGGATATCTGTAAAAATCCGATTACGTAGTTATCTTTCGTATGAATGATTCCGTTCTTAATATCCTGAACATTAATAAAATCCTGAACACTCTCCCGGTTATTTTTCTTTCTGCCTTTTCGTGGTTTATTGCTATATACAAAAAACCCGGCACAGATAATCAGAAAAACTACAATTATGATAATCTTCATACACCAGCCCTCCTTTAATTAAACGGCAGCTCCTCTTCCGCACCATCCGGGATACTCATAAATCCATCATCTGCAGCCTGACTCGGAGACGGTCTGGAATCTGCCTGATAAGAAGAACCGCCAGCATTGCCTGTTGCAGCATTCTTACTCTCTGCAAATTCGATTTCCTCTACAATAATCTGTACGGAATATACCTTCTGTCCTTCCTTGTTGGTATAATTGTCATTCTGTACCCGGCCGGTGATTACTACTTTAATTCCCTGTCTTAAATACTTCTCAACAAAATCTGCCTGCTTGCCAAATACGGTACAATTGAAGAAATCCGCATCCGGTTCTCCTTCCCGTTTCCATTTTCTGTCTACCGCAAGAGAAAATCTTGCAATGGCGGTTTGGCTTGCTCCCTGTGAGTACCGAACCTCCGGATCCCTGGTTAATCGTCCCATTAAAAATATTTTGTTCATAATGATTCCTCCTTTTCACAATAAAAAAGAGCCTTAATGGCTCTACATTCTTAATACTCTTTTCCACAATATGACGAATTGTGACAAGTTCAAACATATGGTATAATACTTGTGTTGTCGCACCCATTCTGGCAACAGAAAGGGGGTGTATGCTTGAAAGCTATGCTTATTTCTTTTTTAATTTCCGTCATGGCAGGTGTAGTTTCTTATTACATATGCAAATGGTTAGACGGAAGCGATGGCGACAATTAGCCTGACGGATGCTCTACCGTAAAAAGAGCAGAAACCCCAGAGGCTGCCACCTTTGGGGTTTCGTTTGCTTGAAAGCACTTATTTCTTTTGGCTGATGCCATTATAACATATGCAATCAGATGTTGCAAGTATGCAACAATATGAATTATTTATATCCTTTTTCATATCCTTTAACTAAGCACATTATAACATATACAATCAGGTGTTGCAAGGATTCTGCCAGCGCCTACTTTTTCTTCGGTTCATGCTTCAGAAGATATATACCACAGCCACCTGTTACTACCAGAAGCAGCAAAACAAGCCATAATGGCATTACATTATCTCCGGTTTTTGGGGTCTTGGTATTGACTACTTCCAAAGTCTGTTCTTCTGCATTCGCTTCAAACATCTGCTTTGATGTATCAATGATATATCCGTCTGCAGCTTTGGTTTCTTTGAAGTAATAGGAGCCATACGGAAGATTATCAATCAGTATCCTGCCTTTTTCATCCGTTACATAGACGCCCATTAGTTCATCATCTGCATTATAAAGCTCAAACTCCACACCACTTAACTTGATAAAACGATTTGCACCATCCTGCTTTACTAACTGCAGCCGGGTCTTATACAACTGATTCACATCCGGATTTTCCTTATTGACATCCATGGTATTCAGTTCTTCATTGCCAAGTGTCAGTTCAAATTCCCTTTTGGTATCATCTAAGATATAGCCCTCTAAGGTCTGTACCTCTTTGTAATAATAACTTCCTTCTACCAGGGCGTCCTTGAGTGCTGCTTTTCCATCTTCACCGGTCTTGATAAATCCGATGCATTCATCCTTTGCAATAACTACATTGCCCCGGTAATCCAGAATGTCTTCATTTGCATAAACACCAAAAATGACACCTTCCAGTGGTTTTGTACCAAAACTGTAGGTGCCATCTTCGATATTCAGGATTTCTCCCTGCTTATATACATTAATTTCTGTATCACCGACTGCATTTTTTATATTTACTTCTTTGGTGTAAATTGCTTTGTGATAATCCTCCGGACAGGTAAGCTCTACCGGAATCTTCTCTCCGGTGTTCACCAGACCTGCAGGAGTTTCTTTCTCAACGATATAATAGGAACCCCAAGGCAGTGTACCAGAGACTGCATAACCATCTTCATTTGTAGTGACCGTTTCCACTAAGGCTCCATCCCGACTATGAATTTCAAACACAACATTTTCCAACGGTTTCTGTCCAAATGTTAATCGCTTAAAGGATCCATAGACAGAGTTATATTCCTGTGCGGAAACTACCTGGTCGCCAGTCTTAAATATTCTTATCCTCCCCTGTACCTCTTCATCCTTCATCACGATTCGAACCGTCTGCGGTGCATCCGTAACGGTAAATTTCTTGTCTTCCGCTTGGGCATATCCAGCCGGAACCTTCGCTTCATGAAGCGTGTATGTTCCAGTTGGCAATCCGGTAATTACATAGGCAGAAGTATCACTAATCCAGGAATCAATCATCTGTCCGGCAGAATTATATAATTCTAATTTGGCACCGGATACAGCATTGCCATCCTTATCTGTCTTAAGCAGCTCTATCCTTGTCAAAGAATCTTTCATGACAACCGTTTGTGTTATTCCGGCATCTGCATCATAGGTAAATGTAATGCTCTGAGTCTTTGCATATCCGTCCGGTGCGATTGTTTCCGTTAATGTATAACTGCCGGTTGACAATCCATGAATTACATGAGGCGTAGTAGTGCTTACCCAGGAATCCACCACCTGTCCGGAACTATTTGTAAGTTGTAGTGTTGCTCCCGGCAGTTCTGCAGAAGTTGTAATGTCCTGCTTACTGATTTGTAACGCAGATTCAGTATATACATTCATGTAAGCACGTACCGGGTCAGGACGGGAACTATTGCACAAAACCAAATCCTGTGCAGCACTCGTATTTTTAACATATGTAATGTTTCCTGTCGAAGCTACATACTGATTGCTTGTCACTA
>JAGAOO010000078.1 GCA_017623675.1 Lachnospiraceae bacterium | reverse complement strand
CGTATTCGATATTCTCCCGTAAATTTTTTAAATTTTCCACCTTTCCTAAAAAAAGAGCTATACTCTTTTGGCTGCTCAATGCCAAATAGATATAGCCCTCCAAATAATACTCCTTAGAAACATTCTCTTGATTCTTCATAACCCATCCTTGCGTATAATATCCATTCAGCTCTTGTATTTTAAAATTTCAATTGGGTTATTTTTGGGTTACGGACAATAAAAAGGGTTCTTGGAAGCATCTTCTAAGAACCCTGAAAACGCTTTATTTATACTATTTTCTTAATTAGAAGCTTACCAAACAAGTTCTAATAAATTAGAACTTGTTCGCCTTTGCAGCCTCTTCAATACTAACTGCTACTGCAACAGTCATACCAACCATTGGGTTGTTACCTTTTCCAATTTGGCATAACTTATTGTGTTTTTCTATGTTATATTGTGCCCTGCAATGCCTTTATTTTGGGGCTAACACGATACAACACTTGCCCATTTATGCTTATTTATGTCTGTCAATGTTCACGGATATTTTCCTCTCACGTGGACGAAATGTAGACGAAAATACCGTGTCAGACTTGTGGACTGCTTATTATTTGTATTTCATTTCGAAAACACTCCACTCACAAGACAAAATATAACACTGGATTTAACTCCATTCAATACGTTTTTCCCACATATCAACACATTTCTTCGTTTTAGCTGAATCGGGATGTTTTTCAAGGTAGGCATAAAGTAGTTGCAATTGACGTTTTGCACGAATAATGGCCTTACGCCATCTTGTATATGCATAATTCTTTAATTCAGGCTCCGATGCAGTTTCAAACACTTTCCAATCTATAACTTGCTTATGCATTTCCCTTTCTGAATCCTGACCAAAACGAACATCAATACATTTAAGATACATCGAAATAATATCTTCCATATCTCTTTCGTAAGAACAATCAAGTATTTCTTTTTGAACTGTACTTATAGCCTCATCCAGCAATCTGTTTTTTATAGAGCAATCGGATATTTTATCTGCCATATTAAAATGAAGATTGCACTTCGATACAGCCTCACAATCATACAACCAATAAATCACATTGTTTTGAGTCTCCGGAGTACAACTTCCAATATCTGCTGCTATTGAATCCAATAACCAATTAGCCAATAAGTTCCATTGCTTTTGCTCGTGTTCTTGCATTGCCTTTGACCTTATACGAACATCAAAAGTAATCTCTGAAAGCAATCGTACCATCAATATCACGCGCTGTTCAAAAGGAAGCTGAATCAAAATATCTTTGATTTCTTCTATAGATAACCAATCCATTTTCAATTTTTGAAAAATGCAATCCGCACAAACCAATTGCATGTACAGTCTTCCTTTTTCAACAACAAATCGAATCACTTCGTTTGACCAATTATAATACGTTAGCTTATATATCAACACATCAAACATCAACGGAGACTTTGTATTTTCCAATAACTCCACATATCGTTCAGGAAATAAATCAAATAAAAGTCTGTACCCTGAGTTAAGCCATCCAGCCGTATCATACCAAATATGTCCAGCACGTTCGATTATCTTTGAAAAACCGCCCTGGCTTGGTTGTGCATTTCCATTTAGCAACATCCAATGCTTACATTCTTCTGATTCTATTCCCGTTTTCATATGATTACGTGCAGTTTCTCTTTCTTTTGCCAACGGAATAAATGTGTCGATAAACATATCTTTTAATCCATCCATATTTCGAATAGATTCCGCAACTTTTTGCGAGGAATAAGAAACTACAGATGCAGAAACACTGCAAAGTGTTCGACATGCAAGATTATTATCATCATTCCAATGGCTCATAACAACAGCAACTGCTTCATCAATATCCTGTTCTGGAATTCGTAACCCATTATCAGAATCATACCACCGGCTCAACCATTCGGCAGAAAAAAGAGTCTCTGATAACTCCTGTTGATGAACTTGTCGCTTCTCTGTACTATTATATAGTATGTCACAGGTTATACGCTCTTTTTTATTAACCTTACTCTGTACATCAGCATCACGCATTGACTCTAAATAACTACTTACTTCCAAACATACTTCATATTCCATAGGAGCAATAACAAAAGGATAAAACTGACCCATGGAGTTAAGCGAATTACTCAACAAGAATCCATCTATTCTTCCATCCTCAAAATATCTAAGTAAATACCTGTCATGGAAAACTTGTGCTCCGCCTCGCTTTAAATTGCATACTAACAAATTCGGATGAAGAATATGTTCATTAGCAATCAAAAATTCTTGAAGTTTTGTACCTGCATTTATATTAGAAATCTCCTCTCCTGTATCGGGATCAGTGTTACATAAAGAGGTAATAACATCTATCTGTATATCACCACGAGATATTCTGGCTAAAATTTTTGCCGCCGCTTCAATCGAAAAAAAAGGATCAGCTATTATAACATGCTTAACAGAAGGAGCATCAATATATTCACGTATTTTCAAGAAACTCTGAATTTCTCCATCCTTTTGTACATTTTTGATAAATGCACCTTTGACTTTAGAATGGCGATAAGAAGCAAATAATCCATACCCTTCTTCCATTGCTTTATCAATCGCATTTGAAGATTCACTATTTATAGTAATGTTATCAAATTTTCTTGTATGCGATACCGTTTCAATATGCTTTTTAATAATTTTACTTCTATTGGAAGCTGACTTAAATAACATATCTGACCACGGATCTTTCACTTGATATGGTGTACTTTCTAAATTCATACCTATAGATATCCCCATACAAAGAGTGTCATTATATGAAAATATTAATTCACCAGTAGATACATCCCATATCTGTACTACAACCTTGCTCATCGGCTCTTCTGCTTCAAACTCTAAAGATTGTTCGTCCGGCAGAAAAATCTTGGTACAATTACATATAGTACGTCCACGATGCTCAGAAATGCAATTCACTATAAGATTACTACTGAATTCTCTAGTTTTTGTTACTGTTGTCTTAAGTAAACCACATTCTTTATGAACTATAATTTCAAAATCTTCATCATGCATCATATGATGAAAATCTTCAAAATTTCCAAACCGATACCCGTTTTTTAAAAGTTCTATACCACTTTCTTCTGATATCCAATCAAATAATTTTTTTGCACTTCGGTATAGTTCTTTCCCTTCCGCTCCAATACTTTGAATAACACCATTAAACAAATCTGTTTTATTAGTATTCCAAAATTCCGTTAATTGTCTATATTTTTCTATTGGACCTTTTTCCTTGTTTAAGCCATCATTTGATAAAACAATCGGTCTTTTTAACAATTGTGGAGAAGTAAAACTTTTCTTCCCCAATGATATAATACCCGATTGAGTTAATTTATTTAGAAAATCATCATACTCTTCTTCTGTCAAGATTGCTTTCCATATACTTTGATTCGTTTTAGGTACCATATCCTGACACCACTCATAAGGTTCTTGAGCTGTAGCACTACAAAAACCATATAACAACAGAAAATCATCATCTTTTGTCGAAATCATAAGCAGCTTAACAAAATAATTGCCAGTATGCATACAGATCACCTCCGCCTTAATATGATTTATTACCATACTTCAATATATACTATACTACATTTTCTTAGATTTTTACATATGCAAAAAGGCACTCCTTAACAGAGTACCTTTACGCTCTTCTTGTAATATATTATGTTACCTTTCTATTCCTCTTCAAGCAACCTTTCACACACTTTAAGATATTAAAATACCCACCAGTTGCGCATAATAAATCATCAGAGGCGTGGTGGGTTCTGTATCGTTATACGTTATTCACTTTTAATACTGCAAATATTATTTAAATCCGTCAAATCCTTTCCATCATATTTTCTCAAAAATTCTTCTAAAGACTCTTTCCGTATCTTGATACTACCAAGCTTTAGCGCTGGAAGCAGTCCTGCCCGAATCAAATCATAAACTCTATGCACGTTTACCTTCATAATTTTCGCTACTTCTTTTACAGTGTACAGTTCATCCATTGTTTTATCCCCTCGCTAACATAATGTATTTCATTAATGCTATAGAGGGGGTTTTTGAAGGTTTGCTTATATTTCCTTTACATTTATGCCTTAATTATTTATATCATACAATGCATACCAATCCTCGTGGTATATAGAATTGCACCACTCAATATTCCCTGCACATCTTTCCTCTGCTCCCAGACTCACGCTTCCATCCGCATTTACTCTTGGAATATCACAGGATAATTCACCAGTATCTTCATCCAACAAAGCATAAAGTAAGTGATTTGTATAATCCCATGCTCCATTCGCAAAGAAATCTTTCATACGTTTTCGGTAACCATCCAAATGCACCCTGTAATTTACCACCGCTGTTCTTTCTTCAAACACCGTCGCATCATAATTTTTCGGAACCTTATATGTCATAATCGTGCTGCTCTCACTGGTAGTTCCCGAAAAGTAATCCTCCTTGGTTAGCAACGTAATGTAAATGTTGATATCCCGGTATCCATACGAGCAATGCAAAGCATCATGCCCCGGACAATAGTAATTCCTGTACCACTCTTTTTCGTAGCAGCCATTCTCTTCCGTATGGATATGGTCGTCTTCTGTTCTGCTGCAATCTAATTCCAACTCATACCATTCTGTATAATCACAGCCCTTTCCGGTTACATGATAACCATATACGGTTGGCGTTGTTGTTTTCTGGCTGACCGGATTTTCATAAAAACATACACCATCTCCGGACGCAGAATAATATCCGTTATAAAAAGAAGCTTTATTGCAATAATAACTGCTGCTATCAAAAGGATACGTATCCGTGGAATACTCGGTATGATAAATTTCACTTTCTTTTGCTGTAATCACCGGAACCATTCCACACCACATATCATCTATCAGATGCTTGTACTCATCGTAATCATCCGAATTATTTGACATCATGACCGTAGCCAAACTAATAATGTCCTTCGTATTGGAAGCCTGCTCCCCTATAACAGAACCGTTACTATCCAGATAATAAATATGCCATCCATTCAACAACTCCTCATCCACGGATGCTCCACCGTGATGATAATATCCACTGGTCGGATCATTTGCTGACTTCGGACTACCGTAATAATATAAGGAAACATTGTTGTAAACTTCATTTGAAATAGGTGTTCCTGTTGCCATCTCGTAGGCTTCTTCATACACTGCATTTCCCAAGCCATCTACATACTCCACCAGTTCCTGCAATTCTTCCCTTTCCAGAAAGATTACTTCCTTGGATTTCTGTAGCATACTAAGGCAAAGTCCGGAGACTACTATCAATAGGAAATATATCATTATAAATATCAGAAATCCCCCGGCAAGCGGAAGTACCAGTTTATTCATAAGGAACTCTTTTAACCGGAAAGTGCCAATGCCAAAGATAGAAAATGGTTTTGTAAGAATATTAACTGGAGTTTTTGCCACACGCATAGCTTTGTTCTTTGCAGATTTCACTCTGCGGGAAACCACCCGGCACTTATTATTCAGTCTGGTCACCTGCACTTTTACGGATGCTGTTTTGTTCTTTACCCGCTCCGCTATCCGCTTGACCTTTACAACCTTCTCATTTTTATTCACTGCCCCTTTGATTCTGTTTGCAGTTTTTGTGACTTTTTTCACAGTATCCGTAGCCTTTATTGCAGTTTCAGCCGTATCTTTGAGTACCTTTGCTCCCTGTCTCACTTTCTGCCCGGTATATCTTGATACCGGATTCAAAAATACTACCTTGCCAGCAAAACGGATTGTCTTGAATGACATACGCTCTGTAAATCGGAACATGTGATAAGCAGCCCTTGTGCCATTATAAACCGAGTAAATCTTTCTTACCCCAAGTGCCACCGGCTCCTCATTAATTTTCCTTGCCACACTGCTAAAGAAACGCCATCCATCCTTTAACCGACCACATACACCATATGCATATCTGGTTATATCTTTTGCTTTACCGGATAACATATTTTGATGCAAAACTTTCAGTACACTCGTATCCTGTACCGATATATCATATTTCTCCAGGTTCTTTATCAGCTTGCCAATCTCCTTTGCAGTCATATTGGCAGGATTGATACTGCGAAGCAATTCGTTCCCTGATGCCTGAAAATAAATACCTGCAGCCCGTTTAAACTCCCCGGAAAACAATTCATGCTGAAAAATGTCCTTACTATTGATGAAATTGACCATTGTTTCATCAAACCGTCCGGTAGCCGTAGAAAAATCAAGGAATATCTGCTTTGTCTCCAAAACGCATTTCACCAGCTCCTGATTCCTAACAATGTGCTTCACCGTAGAAGACTTTACTCCTACAATTTTCAGCTTGTCTTTTACGCTCCCACCCTTTCCTGCCAAATCAGAAAGTGTCAGCTTCCCATCTTTTATCAGCATTTCCGCCTGTGCTGTCGCCTCTGCCACATTAGTTGCCCTTGTCAAAGTCATTTCATAAACACTTCTGGCACCGGAAGCACTAAGGTATTCCATGAGGTCTGTTGTTTTATATCTGAACTGTCTTGCTGTTTCCGTAGCAGCTTCCCCATCTGCGTCCACCGCATCACGAGCAGCATATTCTATAGCCTGACCTGTCTCACAAATATCCTTCCAAAAGCGCCCATTCTCTCTGACAAACCTGCGCTTTGCTACAGCCATGTCAGAGGATGCCACACTCTTTTTTTCCGTTGCCCCTGCTTTTTCCTTTACCGTCCGTACCTCTCTCGGCTTCTTTACACTAGCCCCCTTAATCCGGTTCGCTGATTTAGGAGCATCCGCTGCTTTAAACTCCGGAGCAATGATTCTACACTTTACTTCTGCTTTTGGAATCTGCCGGACAGATTTCATATCTGCAGAGGAGGCATACAGTTTTTCTGCTGTCACCTTGGCTCCGGCACTCATCACTTCCAACCGTTCCTTATCTTCTGCAGGTTTCCCCTTTGCCTGTTTTACATCCGGTGCCATGTAGCTGTTAAACTCATACTTCTCTTTACCCTTCGGAAGTACATCACAATGTACCCAGGCACCGTTTCCAACAATAGTTCCACCCAAGCTCCTTGACAAGGATGCTTTTTCCAAAGTACCTCTTGTATGCTCCAAGCACTGACCGCTGTTTACTTCCGGCTTCAACATATACGCATCCTTACCCATAGACAACCTCCTTTCCAGAATCCCAGTCCTCCAAACCATCTGAAAGACTGGAAATTTATATCTGAAACAACCTTGTAAACTCATTTCCTTTCTCCAAGAAGTTGTCATTAAAAGCCACATTACTGACCGGAGTGACAATCAGCCCCTGCCCTGGCTCCACATAAGTAATATAAGGAAGCAACGCATTTGGAATATTTAGCACATCCGCAAACCGCTTTCTCTCAATCGGTCCCTGATTCAACAACTTCACATAACCGCAACTACTCACCAGTTCTTCCACCGCAATCGCACTGGAAACATTAGCAGCCATCAGACCAACCGCATCCTGTACCAGTACTGTAACCACATTTCGGATATCACTGCTGGCTTTCAGATACTTTAATAAATACGGAAGAATCATATCCTGTTCTTCACCATTCTTTTCCTCCAAGAACAGATCTACCCTGTCGAGAAAAATCCAGTTCGTCCTGTTGTTCTTCTTATCATTAATACTCTTGTTCCAGAGATATTCCATGATAGCCAGATAGTCCTCCTGGTTTTGGGCATGGTACAATGTGATTCTCTTATCACTGGAATTTCCTACTAAATCATCACTGATATTTTGATACGCTCTTTGTAAGCCGGGATATTTTCCAAGAACTGCTACCATGACATCTATATCCGAAAAATCGATCTGCTCCGTAAGTAATGACCTTGTTTCTTCCCTGTTTCCTCCAAAGACAGTAAGAAACAGTTCCTTTGCAGCCTTATCCTCTGAAGTAAGTCCATAACCATCTGTCATACAAAACGGATTACAGAAAGGAAGTTTTCCAAACTCGCCATTCAGGGAACGGATGAACTCGTCGTATTCTTCTCCAAGAGTTACAAGATTGATATAATCATCCGTTGTAAGCACGGCATTCATAATCTCTCTTTTCATCTGATATGTTTTCCCCGAATGCTCTGCACCGGTAATCACACCGGATAAATTCACGCCCTGCTTCCGGTTCATGCAAATCAGGTTGTCATTGATAGCATTCAACCCATAAAAAGCTCCACCGGCCTTTCCTGTGGCAGCTGCCGTAATTGGAGAAATCTGTGCCAATCGTTCCGCAGAAAGGAATCTGCTCACATTAACACTCTGCCTGCAGAACGGAAGCGTAGAACAAAAGGCTTCCTTCTGAAGCATATCCAGTGTTTTCACACTGCAGGCAAACTTTGCCGCAGAAATTCGGAGCATTTCTGTGTTCCTGTCCAGTTCCTCCAAATTGTCAGCAAACAATGTTATTAATATGGATGCCTCCATCATAGTACTGCCGGATGCTACCAATTCCTTTGTCGTGTTCAAAGCAGTTTCATGAAAATACACATCTTCATTGATTTCCTTACGTTCCGTAAAGGTAATCATGGTATGGTTTTTCTTATCCTGTATCGTTTCCCTTTTCTGCTTTCTGGTGACAATTGTATTCTTCTTTACCTGCTCGGAACTTTCCTCAAAACCAACCGCTACATCTACCGGGTGATAGAAAACAGAGAACAGCATGTTGCTGGTCACACTGGTTAAATCCGAAACCACGTTAATGCTTACTTCCCTTGGAATACAATTTAAAAACATACTTCTGGAATGGCACTGGTCTTCCTGCCTCTCTTCCAAGATTGTGTAATCTATCAGGCTCTGGCTTGTATTCCAGCCACCCGGAGCAATCAAATCCTTTTCCGTCATGTGCATGTATTTCAGGTGGTCCAAATCCGGGTGTCCGTCATTCTTCAAATCAATTTCATAGGCAAATGCTTTTTTCTTCGGATTAAATACGTGATACAACATTTCCAAACGTTCCATTACAGTTAGTCTTCTAATTCGAATGGTACCAAACGCCTTTTCAATATTACCTCTGCACTCCTCAAAGAACTTTGATGCTTGTTCCAAAGAAGAATCCTTATGACCAACCACGAAATACACACATTTCTTTACGTTATTGCATCCGATATCCATAGCATCCAACAATGTCCGGTTATAAACCTCCGCCTGAGAATAAACACCCTGCGGCACCAGTACCGTTTGTAAATACTCTTCCTTTGGAATCAGCGTGTTATGAACCACCATCTGAAATACCACATTCCCCGGCATTTCCAGATATAACTTGTTGATTCTGTGCTTAAAAATCTCTGCATCCTGAATCTTCACAAACTCCACTGCATACATTTCAGTGTAGAAGTTCTTCGCAGTTTCAAACACCCCATTTCTTCCAAATGCTAAAACGGGAATCTTATTCGCTACCTTATTTGCGGGCACCTGCTTTCCCTTGCTCATTTGCAATTCCCCCTTTTACTCTTCCGTTTCATCCGGTAACTCTAACTCGCTTTCGTTAATCCGGTATGTATGGAAATCGATGTTATTGAAGATGAAACGAATGGTATCCGGCAGACGGTTCGCCTGTGATGGCATAACTACCCAGCTTCCATTAACACCTGCAGCAAAGTACTCTCCCTCTAAAGAAACCGGCATGATGGTAACTACAACAATCGGAAGCTTATCGCTTTCTTCGTCGAGACTGTTCTCCGGTACACAAAACTCCTTTAATACCCTGACTACCTGGATGAAATCCGGATCTGATGCGCTATCAAACTGAATATCCAGCATCATGTGCTGAAGGTTGCGGAAGCAGTTCACAATCGGTCCGTACAAATCAATACGGTCAATGACTTCTTCCTCACCACTGGATAAGTCCAGTTTTTTGGTTTCCACCAGAATCTGTGCCTTGGGTTCCTCCGGATGTTCCTCGTTAATCCCACAGGAAGCCACCAAAACATCCTTTTCGGTCTGCACTTCACTACTTGTAATTTCTTTAAATTCCATAGAAAATACCTCTCTTTCTTTGCTTTGTACACAAAATATATAGAGGGGAACTTGTTGATTTTTCATTGATTTGGAATCTGACAGATGATAGAATGAATACAGAACTTTGTTCATGGCAAGAAAGAGGTGTATTTATGTCTTATGAGGAATGCGGCAGAGAGCCCTATCGTGCAACCTGTGCTTGTGGAAAAGGCTTTTTAAGATATTACCAGATTCATTATGATAACGATTGGGGACAGACAAAGGATGGTGCAACTCCTATTGAGATTTTTTGTGATTTCTGCAAAGGAAAGTACCACTACGAACAGGACTATTTAATTCCAAACGGATTATCTTTTCCTAAGGACTATCCACAATTCGACTATAATGCACGTTTTAATTTTTCAGAAGAAATCATACGGGATTTTGGCAAAGAAGGTATTGAAGAAATCATCGCGTATATGACTTCTTCCAAACGTCGATTTGTAAAAGATTTGGAGATTCATTCACCGGCATTTGCCTATGCAAATAAATGGTACGCTCTCCACAGAAAAAAGTCTTTGAAACCGATGGTTCAATTTTTACAAGATGTTCTGGCTAATTTTGATAGCATTCAGGCAAGCTATGATAAAAAGAAACAAATTCAGGACAAGTATGATGAAGAATATACTGCCATTGACAATGAAAGAAGAACCATCTTTGAGCAAAGTTTTAAGCTGAACTTCCAGTATGACAAAGAGCAGGATGAACTTGATAGAATAAATGCAGAACGAGAAAAGAAAGAATACGAAGATGCTCATAGATACGATGATTTTACTGCAACCGTAAAATACGATGCATCCTACAAAAAGGATTGGACTAATCAGTATTGGGATACTCTTCTGATAAAAGAATGTACTGACCCGCAATACCTTTCACTGAAAAAATTGCCTTATAGCACACCCGAAGTACTTATTGCAAAGAAATATTTATGTGTATGCCAATTATGCGGAAAAGACCAGGAAATAGTGTCCTCAGATTTCAAAATCAAGTTTGATAGCGAATACGGGTACTCACCGGAGCCTTGCTGCCCTTGTCATTCCGTATCTTCCTTTGAAGCAAAGGTAATGGAAATACTGAATGACCTTGGTATCTCATATATACGAGAAAAATCCTTCGATAATCTGGTTGGCGATTCCGGCAAATGCTTACGCTTTGACTTTGCATTATATAAGACCACTACTAATACTGGTGAACCTGTCATTGATTTACTTATCGAATTACAAGGGCCTCATCATTACAAAGAAGGTTTTTACGATGAATACGGTGACTTCATCACTACCGATAACAACTCAACTACTGTAGCTGAAACAAGACTGGAACGCCAGGTACGCTATGATGAAAAGAAAAAAGCATT
>JAGAOO010000077.1 GCA_017623675.1 Lachnospiraceae bacterium | reverse complement strand
TGTAGGTGGTGTGGCTGGTGGAGCTTCGGCCGCAGCAAGAATTCGCCGTCTGGACGAAAGTGCAGAAATAATTGTTTTTGAAAAGACAGGATATATTTCTTACGCCAATTGTGGTCTGCCATATTATATCGGTGATGTAATAACAGATTCCGGTGATTTGACACTTCAGACGCCGGAAAGTTTTTGGAAAAGGTTTCGGATTTCAGTAAAAGTAAATCATGAAGTAACTAACATTGATGTGACCCAAAAGACAGTAAAAGTAAAAAATCTGCTTACAGGCACAGAATGGGAGGAAACTTATGATAAGCTCTTATTATCTCCGGGTGCAAAACCTGTAAGACCAAATCTGCCCGGAATTGACAGTGAAAAGATTTTTTCGCTAAGAACAGTAGAAGATACGTTTCGAATTCATGATTATTTGGAAAAAACAAAAGCGCAAAATGCCGTGGTTGTGGGCGGAGGCTATATAGGTATTGAGGTTGCGGAAAATCTTAAGGAAAAAGGTCTTAATGTGACGATTGTTCAGAGGCCGAATCAGTTGATGAATACGCTGGATTATGATATGGCTTCGTTTGTTCATAGTAAGCTTCGTGCAAAGGGGATTTCATTAAGACTGAATAGTAATGTTACCTCTTTTCGACAGGATGGGGAATGCATTGTGACCCTGCTGGAAGATAATAGTGAAATAGCAGCGGATATGGTTTTGCTTGCCATAGGGGTGGCACCCGAAAATAGTCTTGCAAAACAAGCAGGACTAAAGCTTGGTGTAAAAGGAAGTATTGTCGTAAATGATCGTATGGAAACCTCTGTACAGGATATTTATGCTGTGGGTGATGCTATTCAGGTGAAACATTTTGTGACAGAAGAAGATACCGTAATTGCACTTGCAGGACCGGCGAATAAGCAGGGACGTATTGCAGCAGATAATATCTGTGGAGGGGATAGCCATTATCAGGGTTCTATGGGTTCCTCCATAATAAAGATATTTGATATGACTGTTGCAGGAACTGGTTTGACTGAGAAAGTAGCTAAATCTATGGGAATTGATTGTGAAAGTGTTGTCCTTTCTCCAGCTTCTCATGCAGGTTATTATCCCGGTGCAAAAGTTATGACCATGAAGGTTGTTTTTGAAAAGGATACATGGAAACTTCTTGGAGCGCAGATTGTGGGAACAGAAGGTGTGGATAAGAGACTGGATGTGCTTGCCACAGCAATGCATGCCGGTATGAAAGCGAATATGCTTAAGGATTTAGATTTGGCATATGCACCACCATTTTCATCGGCGAAGGACCCTGTTAATATGGCAGGATTTATGATTGAAAACATCAGGAATGGCTTTGTGAAACAGTATCACTGGGATGAGATTGCAGGCCTTCCGAGAGACGGAAGCGTTACATTATTGGATACCAGAACGGCATATGAGTATAAAAGTGGACACATTGATGGATACATCAATATTCCGGTGGATGACTTGAGAGAACGAATGAATGAAATTGATGACAGTAAGCCGGTGTATGTAATATGCCAGAGTGGTCTCCGAAGTTATATCGCTTGCCGAATATTAACTCAGAATGGTTTTGATTGTTACAATTTTTCCGGTGGTTACAGATTTTATGCCAGTGTAATTAAGGAAAAGGAAATGAGTGAATATACATACCCTTGTGGTATGGAAAAATAAAAGAAGAGGAGGTATTTCATGCGGTACATATGTCAAATTTGTGGATATGTTTATGATGATGAAAAAGAAATAGTTCCATTTGAACAGTTGCCGAAGGACTGGAAGTGTCCGCTTTGTGGTGCGGTTAAATCTGATTTTAAGCCGGAAGTGCCCAAAACAGAAGTAAATCCAGTCAGTGTGAATACAGAGGCTGCAGATCTAAAAAAACTTTCAGCGGGACAATTAGCTGCGGTATGCTCTAATCTTGCAAGGGGTTGTGAAAAGCAGTACAAATCGGAGGAAGCAGGTCTGTTCAATGAACTGGCAGCATATTTTACCAGTATTACACAGGCAGTAAATGATGCAACTGTTGAAAATGTGGCGAAACTGTTACAGGAGGATATAGATAAATATCCTACCGTTAGAGCTGTTGCGGACCAAAATAAAGATAGGGGTGCAGCAAGAATCTGTGTATGGGGTGAAAAGGTTACAAGAATGCTTTCATCACTGGTAAACAGATATCTGAATGAAGGAGAGGCAATGCTTGCTGATACAGACATT
>JAGAOO010000015.1 GCA_017623675.1 Lachnospiraceae bacterium | reverse complement strand
CCTATATAAAACCATTCTAAAAATTTAACGTCCCTCCACAAACCACATATTATTGTCCTCATAGTACAGATGACTTTCCTTACCATCAATAATACATGTGTATCGTATACCGGCTCCCCCGGCTTTTAGACTGGCAGCTCTACAGATATGCTTGATTCTCTGAATATCATATCTGTGCCCATCGGTCCAAATAAAGCTTCTCGGTAATAACCTGCCATCCTTTGTAAATGTGGCGTTTACATCCACATAAATCTTACATGCTTCCATTTTACCTCCTTCTATCAAAAGTATCCGTGCGGATGAACCGTGTGCGTTGCCTCACAATCCAACTGTGAAAGCATCTTGTCGAAATACATAAGTCCCCTCTGCACACTGAAATATCCAAAGCGTTTTCTAAGCTCATCCACTGCAGCATCCGCTTTCATCTGCTTTTCTCTAAATTCCATATTGGAGAATAAATCAATCTGTTCCCAAAAATAATCTGTTACAAGGTCTGCACCTCTCACGCCCACACTTCGTATCGGTTTCTTCCAGTCATAGGATTCCTTGAAAATCCGGTAAGCCTCCTCTGCAATCTCCTTCGTGATGTTGGTTGCATGGTCAATCTTGTGCTGTCTTGTAAATGAAAATAACTCATTATCTCTTACACTGATTTCAACCACCCTACACCTAAACCCATGCTTTCTGAGTCTAGATGAGACACTTTCCGCCAACATATAAATGATAATTTTTACATCCTCATCCGTCTGCAAATCCCTTGGTGTTGTAGTGCTGTTGCCTACTGATTTAATAGGAGCATGTGTATTCTCTTTCTTTACCGGCGAATCATCATAGCCATTAGCAAAGTTCCATAACACGCTTCCCATCTTGCCAAATTGCGATATCAATATCTGCTCGTCCTTCCTTGCCAAATCTCCTATGGTACGAATACCAATTTTTCTGAGTTTCGCATCCGTGGACCTTCCCACATATAATAAATCTGCTGCAGGTAAACACCATGCTTTCTGCTGAATCTCATCCCGGTACATAGTTGTAATAGCATCCGGCTTCTTATAATCCGAACCAAGCTTCGCATAAATCTTGTCAAATGACACACCGATGCTGACCGTGATTCCAAGCTCCGACTTAATTCGATTACTTATTTCCGTGGCTATCTTGTACCCATCCCCTTTGATAGAAGTCATTGCTGAAACATCAATCCAGTTCTCATCAATTCCAAAAGACTCTACCAAATCTGAATACTCGTTGTAGATTTCATTTGCCATGCGTGAAAATCGCAGGTACAGGTCCATTCGTGGTGAAAGGAAGATTATTTCCGGACACACCTGCCTTGCCTGCCAAAGAGCCATACCGGTTTTCACACCACACCGTTTTGCAGTGTAATCTGCAGTAAGTACAATTCCATGTCTTGCCTCCGGATCACCACCAACTGCTACCGGCTTACCTCTTAACTCTGGGTGGTGCAACAGCTCCACCGATGCATAAAAGCAATTTGCGTCACAATGTAATATTGTCCTATCCAATCTTCATTCTCATCTCCTATCTGACCTGTATGTATCGCTGTGAGGCTGTATGGATTGTCGCCTCGCAAGGATAAATATAATTCAATTCGTTCTTAAAAACAACGGTAAAATTTTTACCATTTCAATTTTGGTTTGATTTCTTCTTGAAATTTTTCCTTTTTTCCATTATAGTTTGTATATAGGTTTGTATATAGAACCTATGAAACAAGCACTTGGAGGACACTCTTATGGTCAAAAAATTAGGAAGCATCCTTGCTTCCCATAGAAAAGAAAAGAAGATTTCACAGATAGAGCTTGCAGAGCAACTTGAGCATTACGGCATCTCCGTATCAAACGCTGCTATCAGTGCCTGGGAAAAAGACTCTAGTGTTCCAAACGCTATCCAGTTCCTTGCTCTCTGTAAAATCTTGGATATTACAGATATTTATAACGAATTTATTGGATTTAATCCGGAGGATGCACTTGCAAAGCTGAATGAAGAAGGTAAAGCAAAGGCTCTGGAATATATCGGCTTACTCCTGCTCTCTGAACAGTTCCAGAAAAAAGAAGCTACTATTATTCCATTCCGCAGAACCATCCGCTGGTCCTTATTGGCATCCTCTGCCGGTATTGGAGAATTTCTTGATGATGAGAATTTTGAAATGATTGAAGTTGGAGATGAGGTTCCTGCTGAAGCTGACTTTGGACTTGCCCTTAATGGTGACAGTATGGAACCTAGGTATCATGACAAGCAGGCTGTCTGGGTTCAGCAAACTAATACTTTGAATAATGGTGAAATCGGTATCTTCTACCTTGATGGTATGACTTACTGTAAGCAGCTTATAGATGATGCAGATGGAGTATTCCTCGTATCTCTTAACAGCAAATACGAACCAATTAAGGTAACTGCAGACAGTTCATTTAAAATTTTCGGACGGGTACTTAATTAAAGTCCGTATTTTTGGACAGTACCTTTCGTAAAATTCTATTGTAGGCTGGCATCCGTCCGGCAACTAATTTGTGTGAATGGAGTGATTTAATTGAATTTAAAAGACAATGGATATTGTAAGACCAAGAAGCAATCTCAGTCCATGCCTAACAACTTATTCCTCTATCGCCAGCGGGCGAACATTTCACAGGATAAGTTGGCT
>JAGAOO010000076.1 GCA_017623675.1 Lachnospiraceae bacterium | reverse complement strand
GGATTAAAAATCATGAGGAAGGAGCAGGGAAATGAAAGATAGAACCTTGAAAAGCAACTTGTATCATTCTTTAGGACAGGAAGTACAACCGAAGAGACTGGAAGAAACCATAAACTACTGTACTGAAATTATGAAAGAACAGATGCTTTATAAAGAAGAACCACGAACAAGTTTCTTTCACTACTTATCTGATGTGTTCCGTTTTGAAGGAATACCGATATTCGTTTTGCAGGCGGTAACCTTATTTTTTGTTTGTCTGACGATTGCCAGCGTGGCAGATATTCCACAGAATATACCGGTTTTTATGCCACTTTTTGTATTGGATGCCATGCCTGTACTTTTCAAAAGTCAGTTATATGGAATGAGTGAAATTGAGGCAGTAACGAGAGCATCCGGCGCCCAGATTATGTTGGCAAAATTAGTATTGGCAGGAGCTGCAAATTTGGTTTGTATTACTGTTGTACTATGTTTGGAAATATCGTTACAGAGTGATTGCAGCAAGCTGGGACAAATGGTGCTGTATTGTCTGGTTCCTTATCTGGTTTGTATGACGGGGATGCTTAGGCTGATACGGCAACAAAGAAAAGAGAGCATGTGGACGTGTGCAGTTGTAATGCTTACATCCTGTGTATGCTGGGCAATTTCATCGAGGGTAATACCGTGGTTATACGCCACATCTGCAATTGGATTCTGGCTGATTGCATTTATCATATTTGGAATATTTTTTGCAAAGGAAGTTTTATTTATTGTAGAGATGAGAAAGGAAGGTAAGATGTATGGAATTATCGCTTGACCGATTAACGAAGCACTATGGAAATAAAATAGCTGTAGATTGTGTGAGTGCAACTTTAAAGCCGGGTGTATATGGGCTTTTGGGAGCAAATGGTGCAGGAAAAACAACTTTGATGCGTATGCTATGTGCCATTTTGGAATCTACTTCGGGGGAAGTGTTGCTGAATGGAAAGGAAATAACCTCAATGGGGGCAGATTATAGAAATGTATTGGGATATCTGCCACAGGACTTTGGATATTATCCGAATTATACGGCAATGGAATTTTTGATGTATGTTGCAGCTCTGAAAGGAATACCAAAGGATATTGCGAAGAAAAGGGCAAATGAACTGTTAGAGGTAGTAGGATTAACTGATGTGGCAAATAAGAAGGTAAAGACATTCTCCGGTGGTATGAAACAGAGGGTAGGAATTGCCCAGGCATTACTGAACAATCCGGGAATTTTGATTTTGGATGAACCTACAGCAGGGCTTGATCCGAAGGAACGTGTACGGTTCCGTAATCTGCTTTCGGAATATGCAGGAGATACAATTGTAATTCTTTCCACGCATATAGTTTCAGATGTAGAAGCAATAGCAGATGAAGTGTTATTGATGAAGAAAGGCAAATTTGTGCTACAGGGAACGGTTCAGGAATTAACACAAAAAGCAAGAGGTAAAGTATGGGAACTTACTGTTTCTCCGGCAGAAGCAAGAAAATGGCAGGCAAACACAACAGTTGCAAACTTACGACACGAAGGAAAAGACATCGTGCTGCGTATTATTTCTGACAATATGCCTAGTGAGCAGGCTGTTTCGTGTGAAGCAACCTTGGAAGACCTTTATTTATATTATTTCCCAACAGAAGAAGGGGGACAGTAGGATGGAATTATTTTTATTAGAACATAAGAAATTATGGAGAAAGCGAATCGTTAAGATTTGCGTACTGTTGTGCTTTATTTATATCGTAATTTTTGGAAGCATACTTTCTTTTCAGTGGTTTAGTTTCGGAAGTTCAGACGATTATACAAGTGCATTTGGCAATAATTTTGATGGATATGGGATGATAAAAGAAAGTCAGGAGTATGCACTCGACTTTGGAGAAGAATTAATGGATGAGACTTTGCAGCAATTAGTGAGAGATTATCAGCAGTTGGAAGCTGCCGGTATGGAAAAGGAGTTAGAAAAAACGGATTGGGGAATTATCAACAGCTGGCTTGGTACGTTGTATCCTGAGCTTCGTGAAACAGGCACATATCAAACAATGATAAGTTATGTTAATCCTGATAAGCTGACCGGATTTTATGAGAGAAGACAGCAGGCGGTTGAAGATTTTTTGGAAAATAGTGGACAAGTAGGAGCTGAAAAAGAATATCTGCTTCATATGGAGCAGGATGTAGAGAAGCCTTTTCGTTATGAATGGGTAGAAGGATGGTCACAGCTTCTTGGAAGCATGGTTGCAGATTTGGGTGTTGTAATGGCATTGTTTTTGGCAATCGCTTTGTCGTCTCTATTTGCAGGCGAGTGGCATGATAATACAAGTTCTTTGGTATTAACAACAAAGAATGGCTGGGGAAAGATTGCTTTTGCAAAAGTTTTAACAGGTTTAGCATTTACAGTAGAATTATTTACGATACTCGCTATTCCCAATATTTTATCGCAGATATTTTTTATGGGGACATCAGGATGGGATATGCCGATTCAGAATATTAAGCTGATTGCAATTGCACCTATGAATATGTTACAGGCTGAAATCTATGAATATGCATTTGCATTGCTCGGAGCAATTGGATTTGCAGGTATTGTAATGTTTATATCTGCTACCATGAAAAATAATGTACTTGCATTGTTGTTTAGTCTGGCTTGTGTTTATGGTCCAATGATGATAGCAGAATATCTTCCATATGAATTGCAAAAGGTATTGGATTTGTTACCATTGGTTGGCAGCGGTGCGGATATTTTTAGAACGAATACGTTTCATATCTTTGGAAAATATATATGGTCGCCTTATCTGTTGATCACAGTTCCAATGATGATAGGTATTTGTTGTATCCCATTTGCCATAAGGAATTGGTCAAGAAGATTGAAGGCATAGCAGGGTTATGGCAACAAAGAAGAAAAAAGGAAAATGGATTGTAAAATTACTGAAAGCAGCAGTTACAGCATATTTGCTATTGATATTATGCCAGCTGATAGGGAATGTTTATTCCAAATTGAGCATTACACATAAGATTCCGGTTTCAGAGGAATGGAATCTAATTGTTGTGAATAGGTGGAATGAATTGCCGGAAGATTATAGTGTAGAATTGACAGAATTATCAAATGGTCAGAAGGTAGATAACAGAATCTATCCTTACTTGCAGGAGATGTTTAATGCAGCAAGAACAGAAGGGATATACCCTATTGTCCGAGAAGGCTATAGAACAGCGGAGGAGCAGCAAGAGATATTGGATGATAAGATACAAACCTACATAAATCAGGGATATTCACAGTCGAGAGCAGAAAAAACTGCGAAAGAGTGGGTAGCATTGCCGGGAACAAGCGAACACCAATTAGGGATTGCGGTAGACATTAACGCAGACAAATCAAAGTGTAGTAATGAAGAGGTTTATGCATGGCTTGCTGAGAATGCTTATAAGTATGGTTTCATTTTGAGGTATCCGCCGGGGAAGCAGGAGATTACCGGGACAAGCTATGAACCTTGGCATTATCGTTATGTCGGTGTGGAAGCGGCACAGGAAATTTATGAACAGGGGATATGTTTAGAAGAATATTTTGAATAATTATTATCAGAAAGGGGCTGATTCTGATTGAAAAAATACTGATTTTATCAGTACCCGAAT
>JAGAOO010000075.1 GCA_017623675.1 Lachnospiraceae bacterium | reverse complement strand
ATATGTTTCCGCAACGACCTTAGAAGCACGTCGGTACTTAGGCTGTGCTTTGAGAACAAAAACAGTTATTCTTTATCAAGCACAGCCTTACGTACCGCTACGTGCTGGCTGGAGCGCAAGCGTGTCGTGCGGGAATATATACCCTTAAAACCGCGTTTGCAGGCACTACGATAAGCCATAATTTATACTAAGCCTACTTGTGGAGAAAAAGCGTATTGTGTTATACTAACCCTATTGAAGCAGGATGGAGGAAAAATCATGTCTCACATAGATCAAAGTAAAATACGGAATTTTTGTATCATTGCACATATCGACCATGGAAAATCCACATTGGCAGACCGTATCATAGAGAAAACGGGTCTGCTGACCAGTCGGGAAATGCAGGCACAGGTGCTGGATAATATGGATTTGGAGCGAGAACGTGGGATTACCATAAAGGCTCAGTCTGTTCGTATTGTTTATAAGGCACAGGATGGAGAAGAATATATTTTTAATCTCATTGATACACCTGGACATGTAGATTTTAATTATGAGGTATCCAGAAGCCTTGCAGCGTGTGAGGGTGCAATTTTAGTGGTGGATGCAGCACAGGGAATTGAAGCACAGACCCTTGCAAATGTGTATTTGGCATTAGACCATGATTTGGAGGTTATGCCGGTTATCAATAAGATTGATTTACCAAGTGCTGAACCGGAACGGGTAAAAAATGAAATTGAAGATGTTATTGGCTTGGAAGCTCAGGATGCCCCTTTGATTTCCGCGAAGACAGGGTTGAATATTGAAGAAGTGCTTGAACAGATTGTAACCAAGATACCGGCTCCAAACGGGGACCCGGAAGCACCCCTTCAGGCCTTGATTTTTGATAGTATTTATGATTCCTATAAAGGCGTTATCATTTTCTGCCGGGTAAAGAATGGCTGTGTAAGAAAAGGAACCAAGATTCGTATGATGGCAACCGGGGCAGAGGAGGATGTGGTAGAAGTAGGTATTTTTGGTGCCGGACAATTTATTCCTTGTGAGGAATTGTCTGCCGGAATGGTAGGATATATAACTGCCAGTCTGAAAAATGTAAAGGATACCCAGGTCGGTGATACCGTGACAGATGCCAGCCGTCCGTGTACAGAACCCTTACCGGGATATAAAAAGGTGAATCCTATGGTATATTGTGGTTTATATCCTGCAGACGGTGCCAAGTATCCGGATTTAAGAGATGCGTTAGAAAAACTCCAATTGAATGATGCAGCCTTGCAGTTTGAACCGGAAACCTCAGTAGCGTTAGGATTTGGATATCGGTGTGGTTTTTTAGGTCTTCTGCATTTGGAAATTATACAGGAACGCCTAGAGCGGGAATACAACCTGGATTTAGTAACTACGGCACCGGGTGTTGTATATCGGGTGCATAAAACCAATGGCGAGATGATAGAATTAACGAATCCTTCTAATCTTCCCGATCCTTCAGAGATTGATTACATGGAAGAACCATATGTATCAGCAGAAATTATGGTAACAAAGGACTTTGTGGGACCAATCATGCAGCTTTGTCAGGAGCGAAGAGGTATCTACATCAGCATGGAATACATGGAAGAAACAAGAGCATTGCTGAAGTATGAGTTGCCATTAAATGAGATAATTTATGACTTTTTTGATGTATTGAAGTCACGTTCCAGAGGTTATGCATCCTTTGATTATGAGATGAAGGAATACAGACAGTCAAAGCTTGTTAAGCTGGACATTCTGATTAACCGGGAAGAGGTAGATGCTTTATCCTTTATTGTTCATGCGGATGGTGCCTATGAGCGAGGCCGGAAGATGTGTGAGAAATTAAAAGAGGAAATTCCAAGACACTTGTTTGAAATACCAATACAGGCAGCCATTGGTGGTAAAGTAATTGCCAGAGAGACGGTAAAGGCCATGCGAAAAGATGTCCTGGCAAAATGCTATGGTGGTGATATTTCCCGTAAGAGAAAACTGTTAGAAAAGCAAAAAGAAGGAAAGAAACGAATGCGCCAGGTGGGAAATGTAGAAATACCGCAGAAAGCATTTATGAGTGTGTTAAAGCTGGATAATGAATAAACACCATAGACAGCAAAAGAGAAAGAGGAAATAAAGATGAAGCAGCCAATCAGTTTATATATTCATATTCCTTTTTGTATGAGAAAATGCAGTTATTGTGATTTTCTCTCGTTTTCCGGCTGCTCAGAACAGTTACAAAAGGACTACATGCATCAATTGTTCCGAGAAATGGATTATTATAAGGAAATAGCAAAAGACTATCGGGTGCAGACAATCTTTATCGGTGGGGGAACCCCTTCTTTATTACAGGAAGGATTGATGGAACAATTGTTTCAGCAGATTTATTCCATCTGGAGAATAGAAGAGGGAGCGGAAATTACAATAGAATCCAATCCCGGAACCTTAAGTGTAAAAAAATTAATTGAATATCGCACCTGTGGAATTAACCGGTTAAGTATTGGTTTGCAAAGTGCAGATAATGAGGAATTAAAACGGTTAGGAAGAATTCATAATTATGAACAATTTGTAGCAAATTATAAACTGGCAAGAGAAGCGGGATTCCAGAATATTAATGTAGATATCATGGCGGCTTTGCCGGGGCAGACCCAGAGTTCTTTTGGAAAAACCTTGGCAAAGGTGGTAGATTTAAAACCGGAGCATATTTCTGTTTACAGTTTAATTGTAGAGGAGGGTACTCCTTTGGCTGAAAATCATGAGCTGTTGTCTACTTTGCCGACTGAAGTAACAGAACGGCGTATGTATAAGTATACGAAGTCCATTTTGAATAGCATGGGATATGAACGGTATGAAATTTCTAATTATGCAAAACCGGGCTATGCCTGTCGACATAATCAAGTGTATTGGAAGGGCGGAGAGTATCTTGGTTTTGGCTTGGGTGCCGCCTCTTATTGGAATGGTATGCGATTTGAAAATACCAAGGATATGCAGGAATATATGGCGGATTGGACATTGGATGATATTAGCATGCTTCGGAAAAATGTGGTCTTAGACAGCAGAAAAAGTCAGATGGAGGAATTTATGTTCTTAGGGCTACGTTTGATGCAGGGAGTATCCAAAGAGGAATTTCAACGGCGTTTTGATGTTCCGATGGACGAAGTATATGGACAGGTGATTCAAACCTATGTGGAACAAGGTCTTTTAACATGGAATCAGGAATACCTGAGACTGACAGATGCAGGAATTGATGTCAGCAATGTGGTTATGGCGGATTTTCTACTGGAAGCAGAAGAAATATTTTAAACTTGAAAGGAATATATATAGAAGGATAGAAGAAATGGGGCGATAGCATGCTGATTTTTACAGGAAACTGGTTGAGGCAGAAAAGGGAAAGTCTGGGATTCTCTCAAGGCTTATTTTCTCGCTGTGTGGGAACATCGGAACGGGTAATTGCCAGCATGGAAGCAGGAAATCTGGTGCTGGACTTTGATTTACTTAAGCGGGTTTATGTGTTTTTAGAAGAGCATTTTGAAATTGAAGAGTTATGTTCCGACCATATGGACTTAATTGAAGAATTAAGAAACCAACTGTTTTTATTAGGAGAAGAATGGCAGCTCTACGTGGGCTATCGCTTGATTGCTTATGATGATATACAAGATTTTTATGATTTTGATGGTTTTGTTCTAAGGGAAGAAGATTTTAAAAATCGCAGACGAAAGGGATATTATGGAACCGGCACCATTGTTTATGAAAGGTGGATTCAGACGGATATTCCTACCGCAATTAAAATATTTGAATTTCAACAGGGAATATATTTGACAGAATCTGATTAGAATAAAAGAATAGAAAATCTGATAAAAGCTTTGTCTTGTGACAGAGCTTTTTCTTCTGAAAAAAGGATGAGCAGCCAAGAAAAAATCTTATAAAAATCAAAAAAATTCCCTTGACAAAGTAATTATGTAGTGTTAAGTTATACCTAGATGTTAGCACTCGGAATAAATGAGTGCTAATAATCAGAGGTGAAGTGTGGCAGAGTTTTTTGAGGAAAGGGTGATTGCATGGAGCAGTTAAGCGAACGAAAGATGAAGATTCTTCAGGCTATTGTCGCTAACTACTTGGAAACAGGTGAACCGGTGGGTTCCCGTACAATTTCAAAATATACAGATTTGAATTTGAGTTCAGCAACCATTCGGAATGAAATGGCAGATTTAGAGGAAAGCGGTTATATTGAACAGCCCCACACTTCTGCCGGACGAATTCCTACAGATGCAGGATATCGGGTATATGTAGATCAGCTGATGCAGGAACGAGATAACGAAGTGGAAGAAATGCGGCAGGAACGGGAAGGGTTACTGGAACGGGTTGACCGTATGGAGGTTATGCTGAAACAGGTGGCTAAGGTTCTTGCATATAATACGAATTATGCAGCCATGATCGCAGCACCAAAGAATCAGGAGATTCGTGTGAAATTCATTCAACTTACCATGGTAGATGACAGCCACATTTTAGCGGTTATTGTAGTGGATGGAAATGTAATTAAGAATCAGTTGATTCCGGTAGAAGAACCTCTTGCGAATGATGAGGTATTAAAACTGAGTATTCTTATGAATTCGTTTTTACAGGGAGCTGCCTTGAGCGATATCAATATTGAAATGATACAGACCATGAAGATTCAGGCAGGTATTTATGCTGATATATTGGATCGAATACTTAATGGAGTAGTTGATGCGGTAAAGGCGGCAGATGAGCGACAGATTTATACCAGTGGTGCAACGAATATCTTAAAATATCCGGAAATCGGTGATGAAGAAAAGACGAATCTGTTAATGGAAGCATTTGAAGAAAAACAAATGTTGAACCAGTTAGTAGAAGAGACGATTAATAGTAATGAAAAAGGAATCCAAGTGTATATTGGTAATGAAGCACCAACACAGAACATGAAGGATTTGAGCGTCGTGACTGCAACTTATGAAATGAAGGATGGCGCAAAAGGAACCATAGGTATCATCGGACCGAAACGTATGGATTATAAAAAAGTAGTTAGTACGTTGAAAGAATTAACCGTTGAATTGGATGAGATATTCAATAAAAAAGATTAATGATGTAAGGAGATGAGTACGGGGATGAATGAACTTCAAAAAGAATATTTTGAGCGGGCACAAAAGGAACGTGAAGAAGCAGAAGCGGCAGAAGAAGCAAGACTGTTGAAGGTATTAGAGGCAGAACGCGAAAAGGATGCAAAGAAACAGGCAGCGGCAAAAAAAGCAGCTGAGGAAGCAGAACGAAAAGCAGAAGCAGAAGCGGAAGAGATTATTAATCAAATAAAAGCCAAGATAGATGCAGATAAGATGAAAGCGGCGACAGAAAAACAAATGGCGGAAGAAGAAAAGCAAAAAGCAGAAAAACGTGCAGAAAATGTGAAACGTTTTGAAGAAGACCAGAAGGCAAAGAAACAGGAAACAGGACAAAAGGCAGAGAAATCAAAGGCGGAACCGGAGAAACCGGAGGCAGAAACAGAGAAGCCGAAGTCGGAAACAGAAAAGCCAAAGGCTGAAGTTGAAGAAACAAAACCGAAGGAAGAAAAGGAAGAAGCGGAAAAACCAGAGGAAGAAACCAATATTTATGAGCGGGAACCAATGGGTGAAGCTTCCATGCCGAAGAAAAGTCCGAAATTCAAAAAGGGTGGTAAAAAGAGTAGTAATACAGGAAAAGTTCCACAGCGACCACAGCCACAAGAGGCAGTGGCAACAGAAGAACCGAAGCCAACAAAAGAAGGTGAAGCAACAGTGGCTGAACAAGTAGAGGAAACGGAAGAGGCAACTGTGAAAGTAACGCAGCCGGAAGAGGGTGAGCCATTCGAAAAGGCAACACCGGAAAGCAAGGCAGCGGCAGATCGGGAAGCAAAACTTCAGGAACAGGCAGATGAATGGCAGGATAAATATAAACGTTTACTTGCAGAGTTTGAGAATGCCAGAGCAAGAGAAGCGAAAGAAGCCTCTCGGATGTATGACATAGGAGCCAAAGCCGTATTAGAAAAATTGTTGCCGGTGGTAGATAATTTTGAACGAGCAATCCAAACCATACCGGAAGAAGACAAGGAACGTGCCTTTGAGCAAGGTGTGGATAAGATTTATAAACAAATGATGACCACTCTGGAGGAAATTGGTGTACAGCCAATGAACGCAGAGGGCACCGAATTTAACCCAGATTTGCATAATGCAGTGATGCATGTAGAAGATGAAAACTTCGGTGAAAATGTAGTAGCTGAGGAAATGCAAAAGGGTTATATGTATAAAGATTCTGTACTACGGTACAGCATGGTAAAAGTTGCAAACTAATATATGGAGGTAAATAAAAATGGGAAAGATTATTGGTATTGACTTAGGAACAACAAATTCATGTGTAGCTGTAATGGAAGGTGGTAAGCCGGTAGTTATTACAAATGCTGAAGGTGCAAGAACAACGCCTTCCGTTGTAGCATTTACTAAGACCGGTGAGCGTGTGGTTGGTGAACCGGCAAAGCGTCAGGCAGTTACGAACGCAGATAAGACCATTTCTTCTATCAAGAGACATATGGGTTCTGATTACAAAGTAACAATTGATGATAAGAAGTATTCTCCACAGGAGATTTCTGCAATGGTATTACAGAAGTTAAAGGCTGACGCAGAGGCATACTTAGGAGAAAAGGTAACAGAGGCAGTTATTACAGTTCCTGCTTACTTCTCAGATTCACAGCGTCAGGCAACCAAGGATGCTGGTAAGATTGCAGGCTTGGAGGTAAAGCGTATTATTAATGAGCCGACTGCAGCAGCATTATCGTATGGCTTGGATAATGAAAAAGAACAGAAGATTATGGTATACGACTTAGGTGGTGGTACCTTTGATGTATCTATTATTGAAATTGGTGATGGCGTTATTGAAGTATTGGCAACTGCCGGTGATAATAAACTGGGTGGTGACGATTTTGATAATGTAATTACGGATTATATGTTAAGTGAATTCAAGAATAAAGAAGGCGTTGATTTATCCGGTGATAAGATGGCAATGCAGAGATTGAAGGAAGCAGCAGAAAAGGCAAAGAAAGAGTTGTCTTCTTCTACAACAACCAACATTAACCTTCCTTTCATTACTGCAACAGCAGAAGGACCAAAGCACTTTGATATGGATTTGACCAGAGCAAAATTCGATGAATTAACAGCTCATTTGGTTGATAAGACATCAGGTCCTGTACAGACTGCATTGAAGGATGCCGGTTTGTCAGCAGCAGAGCTTGATAAGGTATTGTTAGTTGGTGGTTCTACCCGTATTATTGCAGTACAGGAAATGGTTAAGAAGTTAACCGGTAAGGAGCCATTCAAGGGTATTAATCCAGATGAGTGTGTTGCCATTGGTGCTTCTATTCAGGGTGGTAAGTTAGCAGGTGATGCCGGTGCCGGTGAAATCCTTCTGTTGGATGTAACTCCATTAACCTTGTCTATTGAGACTATGGGTGGTATTGCAACACATTTGATTGAGAGAAATACAACCATTCCTACTAAGAAGAGTCAGATTTTCTCTACTGCACAGGATAATCAGGATGCAGTTGATATTAACGTAGTACAGGGTGAGCGTCAGTTTGCCAGAGATAATAAGAGCTTAGGACGGTTCCGTCTGGATGGTATTGCTCCGGCAAGACGTGGTGTTCCACAGATTGAAGTTACCTTTGATATTGATGCAAATGGTATTGTAAATGTATCTGCAAAGGATTTAGGAACCGGAAGCGAACAGCATATTACCATTACCTCCGGAACTTCTATGTCAGATGATGATATTGAAAAGGCAGTAAAGGAAGCTGCTGAATACGAGGCACAGGATAAGAAGCGTAAGGAAGGTATTGAAGCAAGAAATGATGCAGACTCTATGGTATTCCAGACAGAGAAAGCATTAGAGGATGTTGGTGATAAGTTATCTGATTCTGATAAATCACAGGTTCAGGCTGATTTACAGGCATTAAAGGATGTACTTGCCAGAACTGATATCGAGAACTTAAGTGATTCCGATATTGATGAAATCAAGTCTGGAAGAGAAAAATTAATGAACAGTGCACAGACCTTGTTCTCAAAGTTATATGAGCAGAATGGTCCCGGAGCAAATGCAGGAACAGGAACCGGAAGCCCGGATTACTCTGATGATGGCGATGTAGTGGACGGAGATTATACAGAAGTTTAATACTTGCGAACATGCACAGATGTATGGTATTATGCATCTGTGCATCTCGCGTTGAAGGATGCATTGGTTTAATAAATTATTATGATAAGGTGATAGACGATGGCAGATAGTAAAAGAGATTATTATGAGGTTCTGGGCGTATCAAAGGGAGCCACAGACGCAGAATTGAAAAAAGCCTATCGTGCTTTGGCAAAAAAGTATCACCCGGACATGAATCCTGGTGATGCAGAAGCAGAAGCAAAATTCAAAGAAGCCTCCGAAGCCTATGAAGTGCTAAGTGATCCGGAAAAACGGGCTCGTTATGACCAGTTTGGACACGCAGCATTTGAGCAGGGCGGTGGTCCGGGTGGATTTGAAGGCGGATTTGGCTTTGATATGAATGATATGGGCGATATTTTCGGCGATATCTTTGGTGACATGTTTGGTGGTGGCAGAAGCAGCCGACAATCCAATGGTCCAATGAAGGGACAGAATATCAAGACTACGGTTCGTGTGAAATTTGAAGAAGCTGTATTTGGTGCACAAAAAGAGCTGGAACTGCCTCTGAAGGATGAGTGTGAAGTATGTCATGGTACCGGAGCGCAGCCGGGACATAGTCCGGAAACTTGTCCGAAATGTAATGGTAAAGGACAGGTGGTTACAACCCAGCAGTCCTTGTTTGGTGTTGTACGTAGTGCTACTATCTGTCCGGAATGTTCAGGAAGTGGTAAAGTAATTCGTTATAAGTGTAGCCATTGTGCCGGAACCGGTTATGTGAAGAGTAAGAAGAAGATTCAAGTGGTTGTACCTGCCGGTATTGATAACGGTCAAAGTATCCGTATTCGTGGTAAGGGAGAACCGGGTGTGAATGGTGGAGAACGTGGTGATTTGCTGGTATCTGTATTGGTTGATAAACATCCGAAATTCCAGCGACAGGACTACGATTTATACTCTTCCGAGCCGATTACCTTTACACAGGCAGCATTGGGTGGAACCATTCAGATTAATACTATAGACGGACTGATGGATTATAACATTAGTCCCGGTACACAAACAGATACCCGTATTACCTTAAAGGGTAAAGGAGTTCCAACCTTAAGAAACAAGAATGTGCGTGGTAATCATTATGTAACACTGGTAGTTCAGGTGCCGGATAAATTGACAGCAGAGCAAACGGACATTTTGAAACAGTATGATGCGGCAACTGGTTCTACAGCCAGACGGTCAACGGATTCCGGTGGATTTAGTTTTGGCGATCATAAGAAAAAGGGATTTGGTGGTAAAAAGAAATGATATGGAAAAAAATAACCATAGAAACCACCACTGAAGCAGTTGATATGATAAGTTATACCCTCGGCGAATTAGGCGTCGAGGGTATTGAGGTTGAGGACAAGGTTCCACTGTCAGAGGAAGATAAAAAGGCAATGTATATCGATATTTTGCCGGAACTTCCGCCTGACGATGGAGTTGCCCTCATTTCTTGTTATATTGACAATCCGGAAACGGATGTGGAAGATTTGGTGGAAAGAATCAAGGTAGAATTAGAAGACTTAAGACAATTTATGGATATTGGTAGCGGACAGATTACCTTGGGTGAGACAGAAGATAAGGATTGGGTGAATAACTGGAAGGAATTCTTTCATCCCTTCTGGCTGGACAATATTCTGATTAAGCCTACATGGATACCGGAATCAGAGGTAGAGAGAAAACTTGGTGATATTATGGTAGAAATCGATCCGGGAACTGCTTTTGGTACAGGTGCACATGAAACAACCAAGCTTTGTATTACACAATTGAAAAAGTACCTGACAGGAGAGGAAACTGTTTTTGATATTGGATGTGGAAGTGGAATTTTATCAATTATTGCATCCAAATTAGGAGCCAAAACCGTTTTTGGAGTAGATATTGACCCATTAGCAGTAGAAGCAAGTTTTGAGAATTGTCAAGTAAATCAAATCAGGAAAGAACAGGCAAACTTTATCCAAGGTGATGTCATAGGAGATGCAGATTTTGCACAGCATATGGAGAAGGCAGAAGGAAGTCTGCCGGAATATGATGTGGTAGTGGCTAATATTCTGGCAGATGTCATTATTCCGTTGTCTGCCAAGGTGGCACCGTTTATGAAGCCGGATGGGGTATTTATTTCTTCCGGTATTATTAACACTAAGGAAGAAGCTGTTCGGGAAGCTTTGTTAAGAAATGGATTTGAAATTGTGGAAACCACGTATATGAAGGATTGGGTAAGCTTTACAGCAAGGAAGAAATAATTATGTATCGTTTTTTTGTAGAATCGGAAGCCTGTAAGGGTGAAAATATTAGAATCAGTGGTGATGACCGAAATCATATTAAGAATGTATTGCGTTTAAAATGTGGAGAAGCCATTACGATTAGTGATGGTACCCAACGGGAGTACATTTGTGAAATTATGGAATATACAGATACAGAGGTCGTTGCAAAGATTGTTGATGTCTTAGACAGCAGTGCAGAGCTTCCAACAGAAATTACACTGTATCAGGGATTTCCCAAAGGGGATAAACTGGAACTGATTATACAGAAGGCAGTAGAATTAGGTGCAGTCCGTATTGTGCCGGTAATGACGAGACGAACCATTGTAAAGTTAGATGCGAAGAAGGCAGAGAAGAAACTGGAACGTTATAACGCCATTGCATTAAGTGCGGCAAAGCAGTCCAAGCGGGGAAGAATACCGTTTGTGGACAGAATTATGACTATGCAGGAAGCACTGGAGGATGCAAAGAATCTGGATATGAATCTGATTCCTTATGAAGATGCCAAGGGAATACAACATTCTAAGAAAGTGATTCAGCAAGTGTCCGGGAAAAAGAGTCTTGGTATCTTCATTGGACCGGAAGGCGGCTTTGAAGAAGCAGAGGTAGAAGCGGCAAAGGCTATGGGTGCGGAATGTATTACCTTAGGACATCGAATCTTACGTACGGAAACGGCAGGTATGACAATATTATCCATTCTGATGTTTGAACTGGAACAGGATGTGTAAGAATGAAAACGTATGATAAGGACAGTAGATAACAATAGAGCAAAATGGGAGAAAACTATGGAAGCGTATTTTGACAATGCAGCAACAACCCGAGTTGCAGATGAAGTAAAAGAACTTGTGAATCAGGTCATGACAATTGATTATGGTAACCCATCTTCCAGACACCAGAAGGGTGTAGATGCCGGACAATATGTGAAGCAGGCACAGGAAATCATTGCAGGAACACTAAAGGTTGAGCCAAAGGAGATTGTTTTTACTTCCGGTGGTACAGAATCCAATAATCTGGCTTTGATTGGCAGTGCATTGGCAAATCAGCGTAGAGGAAAGCATATTATTTCTACCAGAATTGAACATGCTTCCGTCTATAACCCCTTGTTGTTTTTGCAGGAAATGGGGTATGAGATAACCTTTCTCAGTGTGAATGAACAGGGAATTGTGGACTTGGAAGAATTAAAGCAGGCATTGCGTCCGGATACCATTCTGGTTTCCGTCATGATGGTAAATAACGAGATTGGTGCAGTGGAGCCTGTGGAAGCTATAGGAAAAATTATAAAGGCATATAATTCGGATATTTTATTTCATGTAGATGCGATTCAGGCATATGGAAAGTTGAAGATATCACCGAAACGGTGTAAAATAGATTTGTTGTCGGTCAGTGGACATAAGATTCACGGACCGAAGGGGACAGGCTTTCTGTATATTCGGGATAAGGTGAAAATTAAACCGATTATTTATGGTGGCGGTCAGCAAAAGGACATGCGTTCCGGCACAGAAAATGTTCCGGGGATTGCAGGGCTTGGCATGGCGGCAAAACTGATGTATACCAATCATAAAGAGAAGATTGAACAGATTCAAAAGGTAAAGGATGCGTTCTTGTCAGGTGTTACCCAATTAGAGGGTGTGACAGAACATTCCGGTGAAGCACCTCATATTGCCAGTGTCAGTTTTCAGGGCATCGAAAAGGGAGAGGTGTTGTTACATGCTTTGGAAGCAAAAGGAGTCTATTGTTCCTCTGGTTCCGCCTGTTCTTCCAATCATCCGGCAATTAGTGGAACCTTGAAAGCCATCGGTTTAGAAGAAGATTTACTGCAGGCAACTCTGCGGTTTAGCTTTTCTGTGTATTCTACCGTAGAAGAAGCAGAATATGCAGTACAGGTGATTGCTGAGGAATTGCCAAAGCGAAGAAAATTTGTAAAGAGGTAATAGAAGATGGAATATAAGTCATTTTTAATAAAATATGCAGAAATTGGAACCAAGGGGAAGAACCGATATGTGTTTGAAGATATCTTATGCAAGAATATTCGTTCTGCCATGAAGCGGATTGATGGACGGTTTCTGGTGCGTAAGGAATACGGACGGATTTTTGTGGATTGTACAGAAGAGTATGACTTTGATGAAGCAGTAGATGCCTTGCAGCATGTATTCGGTATCGTGGGCATTTGTCCGGTGCTGGTGGTCCCGAACCAGCCATGGGAGGATTTATCTAAGGAATTGGTTCAGTTCATTGATGAAAGCTATGAGGATAAAGCATTTACCTTCAAGGTAAATTGCCGGAGAATTAATAAGGAATATCCAATGCGTTCCATGGATGTGAATATTGAAGGTGGAGCTGTATTATTAGATGCTTTTCCGGAATTAAAGGTAGATGTGCATAAGCCAGAAGTTATGGTAAACATTGAATTGCGGGATAATATTTATATCTATTCCGTGAAAATTCCGGGACCGGGTGGGCTGCCGGTGGGTACCAATGGTAAGGCTATGCTTTTACTGTCTGGTGGAATTGACAGTCCGGTTGCGGGCTATATGGTATCCAAACGTGGAGTAAATTTGGAAGCAGTATATTTTGATGCACCGCCACATACCAGTCCACAGGCAAAGCAGAAGGTGGTGGATTTGGCGAAATTAGTAGCGAAGTATTCCGGTGCAATTAAGCTGCACATTGTGCATTTTACAGATATTCAAGAGGCAATTTACTATAATTGTCCGGAGGATGAGATTACGATTATCATGCGCCGGTACATGATGCGGATTGCACAGATTTTGGCAGAGAAGAACGATTGTCAGGCATTGATAACAGGCGAAAGTATCGGTCAGGTTGCCAGTCAGACAATATATAGTTTACAGGTGACGAATGCGGTCTGCACGTATCCGGTATTTCGACCTTGTATCGGTATGGATAAGCAGGAAATTGTGGATATTTCAGAAAAGATTAACACCTATGAGACTTCTATTCTTCCATATGAGGATTGCTGTACTACATTCGTAGCCAAGCATCCGGTAACGAAGCCGAAGTTAGCTGATATTGAAGCGTCAGAAAAATTGTTGGCAGATAAAATAGATGATTTGATGAAACAGGCAATAGACAATGAAGAGGTTATGAATCTGTGGTAGAAGGAGATATGTTTCGACAGAGGCTATATCGGGTAGAAGGAGATTATACGAATGTCAGAGAAGACGAAATCTATATTGAACAATAAAAGAATTGCAACTCTGACGTTGGGATGTAAAGTCAATCAGTACGAAACAGATGGTATGCGTGAATTATTAGAGCATGTAGGAGCAGAGTTGGTGGATTTTGAACAGAAGGCAGATATCTATCTGGTCAATACCTGCTCTGTTACCAACATGGCAGAACGAAAATCACGACAGATGCTTCATCGTGCGAAAAAGTGTAATCCTCAGGCAATTGTTGTGGCAGTTGGCTGTTACGTACAGACTATGCCGGAGGAAGTCCTCAAGGATTTATCTGTGGATTTGGTAGTTGGCAATAACCGTAAGAAGGATATTGTAGGAATTTTAGAGCAATTTCTGAAGAATCGTCAGAAGGAACAACAAGATGAGTCTGTTTATAATTGTCAGTGGGTAGATATCAATCAGAAGCAAGCATATGAAAACTTAAATATTACTCATATGTCGGAGCATACCAGGGCATATATTAAGATTCAGGATGGCTGCAACCAGTTCTGTTCCTATTGTATTATTCCATATGTCAGAGGGCGGATTCGAAGCAGAAAGCCGGAGGAGATTATTCAGGAAGTCAAAAAACTGGCAGAGGCAGGTTGTAAGGAAGTCGTGATGACAGGAATCCATTTAAGCTCCTACGGAAAGGATTGGAAGGATGATGAGGTGAACAGCAGTCGATTAGACGGAACTGCTTTGCTAGAATTGTTACAGGCTATCAGTGAGATAGACGGTATCTTGAGAATTCGCATGGGTTCCTTGGAACCACGGATTATGACAGAGGAATTCGTGGCAGGATTACAAAAACTTCCAAAGGTATGTCCTCATTTTCATCTTTCCTTGCAGAGTGCCTGCAATGAGACATTGAAGCGGATGAACCGGAAGTATACCATTGAAGAATATATGGAAAGCTGTGACCGTCTGAGAAAGGCATTTGACCGTCCGGCGTTGACAACAGATGTTATTGTAGGATTTCCGGGGGAAACACAGGAGGAGTTTGAAACTACCTGTAGGAATCTGGAACAACTGAACTTATATGAAATGCATATTTTCAAGTATTCTAAACGGCGGGGAACAGTTGCTGAAACTATGCCCAATCAGGTGGCGGAAGAGGAAAAGAATCGAAGAAGTGACATCCTGCTTGCAATGACTGCAAGGCAAAAGCAGGCATATGAAGATAGCTTCAAAGGAGAATCCTTACAGGTACTGATTGAGGAAAGGATTGAAAAAGATGGTGAAAACTGGTATGTTGGACATACAGAACGATATATGAAGGTGGAAGTGAAAGCGGATGAAGAAATCATAAACCAGGTGTATA
This sequence comes from Lachnospiraceae bacterium, assembly GCA_017623675.1. Taxonomy (GTDB): domain Bacteria; phylum Bacillota; class Clostridia; order Lachnospirales; family Lachnospiraceae; genus CAG-632. The sequence continues at coordinate 96,684 of JAGAOO010000075.1, read as the reverse complement.
CATGTATAGGATGAAGAAGATATAACAAGGAGAAGTGTATGGAAGAGAAACGAGGAATAAAAAGAATTGGAACATGGTGGAATAGCATATATATCTATGTGATATCCAGTCTATTAATTATTGCTGTCCTTACAGTTGTGTTAATAGTTAAACATTTTTGGCCGTTTGGTAATTCGGTAATGATGTATGGGGACTATATTACACAGTCATGGAAATTCTTAGCAGAGTTTAAAAGCAAATTGGCTAGTGGTGAATCTTTGTTTTATACATGGCATGCGGGATTTGGAACGAATTTTTTTAGCTTATTGTCATTTGGTATTATTAATCCATTTTTATTCATTTATTTATTAATACCTACCAGTAAGATTTTACAAGTGGGAACAATTGTATATATGTTGACCTTGGTATCAATGAATTGTTCTATGTTGTATTATTTGACGCACAGACCAAAGAATAAGTTGCAAAAGAATAAGTTGGCGAATATATTGTTCTCTATGTCATATGCATTGTGTATTTATGTAGTATCAAATGTGAATATTTGGTACTTTTTGACCTGTGCAATATTCTTTCCACTGATTCTATTGGGCTTAGAGAATTATGTTGCAGGTAAGGGGTGGAAGTTGTATTTTGTTACACTGGCATTGGCATTTTTGTGTAACTATTATTTTGCAGGGTTGTTTTGTCTGTTTATTGTATTATATTATCTGACATTGGAATTTGATAGTTTCAAGGCATTTGTAAAAAAGTCTGCAGGTATATTTCTGATTTCATTTATGGCAGTATTGTCATCAGGAATTATTCTTATACCTACCGCTGTCCAAATGATGGGACAGGATTATACAACAAGTGCATATAATAGTAGTGTGACATTTTTTACAACTTTTTTTGATATAATCAAGAATTTCTTTATTTTTAATAATTATATTGAAACAGGAAGCACATTAGAAAGTTATGGTGAAGTAAGCTTATATTACGGATTGTTGCCATTAATGCTTACTACGTTTTACTTTTTGAATCCAAAATTTAAAATCAGTACACGAATCAGAAAATTGATTGTTGTAGCGTTATATTTGCTGGCATTTAATACTAATGTTTTAAATTATATTATGCATTTGTTTCATTATCCGGTTGGTTATCCAAATCGGTTTTCACTGTTTTTTATCCTGTTTTGCATTATTCTTGCATATGAAGCATGGTCTTCTATGGAAGAGGCTCAATTTGAAAATATGTCAATTCTAAAGGGCTGTTTCGTTGGTATTGGTTGGACAATTATTACATTGTGTACTTTTGCATTTGCAGAAGTCATTAAATATCAGTTTACCTATTATTTTAGCATTATGATATTTATGTTTTATATGGTTGGCATGATTATGCTACCTTTGTTAAAGGGAAAAGAGGCAAGGATTCTGGCAATTATTGGTTGTGTTGAATTGTGTTTGAATTTTTCCTATATTACAATTTTCAGAAATGCATCACTTACATTAGATGGGGTAGCACAAAGAGAAGCTGAAACCGAAGAATTTTTTGATGATATGGAATTTGAAGAGGTAAATGGTTTTTCTAGAGTGCTAGGACTAAATGATACGGTTTCTAATCTGAATAGTGGTATGCTTTTTGATTATAATGGGGTGACAGTATTTGCTAGTTCTATAGGAAATATTGGTGAATTCTTGGATTCTATGGGAATATATGCTGCCAAAAATAATATTCGTAGTACTGAATTTACAGAGCCTACAATGTCCCTGTTGAATATCCAGTATATTTTTGTGGATCAGCATATCGCATTTAGTAGAAGTATGATAGATGATGTGTTTACTGGGGTGATTAATCCTTATGGACGGTATCCGGTTGTGACAGAGAATGATGGTTTTATCTTGTATGAGAATCCGTCAGTTTTGTCAATTGGTTATAGAATTGATGAGGAGAGCAAAGAAATATTTGAAGAAGATTTTGGAACTTATTCTGATTTGGGCTATGATAGATGTGCATTGATTAATAAGTGGATTGAAGGTATCAGTGACGGGACAAATGTGTTTGAAAAAATGAGTATTCAAGCAAGTGAAGTCAATGCATATAATTGTATGGCAGCAGTAATGGGTGATAATGTATTGATTGCCAGAGATATGACGGTTTGTGAGAATCAGGGATTTGATTTGGAACAGGAGGGAGTACTGATAAGTATTCCAGATACAGAATGGAATAAGAATGAAAGTTCATATGTTGAAATAAAATATGTAGCACCAGAAGATGGGGAATACTTTTGCCAATATGGCTGTATTTTAATGGCAACCGGTTATTTAGAAAAAGGAGAAACATTCTCAATATATAGAAGTCTTAAGGAAGATGCATTTGAAAGTGAAGAATCTGCATATGAGGCCTGCAACATGATGGTTTATCGTTATAATGAAAACCAGTGGAGAAAAGCTTACCAAGAGTTGTCAGAACAGCAATTACAGGTTACAAATTATTCTTCCAGTGAAATACAGGGAACCGTTGATTTCACAGAAGACGGTATTTTATTTACAAGTATACCATATGATAAAAGCTGGCACGTATATGTGGATGGAGAAGAAGCAGAGATACTACCTCTATGGCAAGAATCTTTTGTAAGTGTTGAATTGCCAAAGGGAGAACATGTTGTAGAATTTAGATATAAGCAGAGAGGATTTGCATTAGGGATTATTTTAACGTGTATAGGAATCACATTTTTTATTTTGGGAATCGTCAATGAAAAAAGGAAGAGGAGAATAGAAGACAAGGGAAATATAGATGAAAAGGAATCGGTGTTAGAATAAGTCATATGCCCTTCTAAGTGATACAGATTTGTTATCTATTGCTTAGAAGGGCGTAATTTATTTCAAAAAATACTAGTCTAATTTGATATAATCCATGTTGACGACAAGTGCGTTGTTATCAGTAGAATTATTGCGTATTGACAGTGTCAAATCTGGATTGTCACAACTAAGATAAAATTGTAATATCTGTTGATTTTCATTTGTTGTCACTGAGATAGGTATGTCTTCTCCTGTGCTCTGATTAATCAGCGAAAACGATAACATGTCTATATTGTAGCCTGTCAATGAGATTGTGTAGTCACCATTAGACAAGAAATCCATACTTGTAATTGAAAGTATGGAGGCAGGATAAATCACTCCAACAACTTGAGAATATGTTTGGTTTTCATCAAAGTTTGTCTGGTCGGCAGATATGGTTAGCACTGCTGCTGAATTTCCTGCAAAGAAATATTTATTTGTATTGAGGGAAAATTGTTCTTCCTCAAAACCGTCAATTGGGTTAGAAGAACCAACTATAATACCATCCAGATTATATAAGTGTAAGTTATAATCAGTTGAGTAGAAGGTATTATCAAAAATATATAACACAGAAGAATCTGCTTTGTTTTGCTTTAATACTTCGTTATCAGCTACAATGTAACGAGTGACCATACTGTCCTGAACTCTGCTTGCTGCAAACTGTGTAATTGAGAGATTGTGTGTTGCTGCAAAATTAGCAACATAATATAATTCAAGATTGTCTAAATAACCAAGAATATGTATTGAATCAAATTGCTTGGCTAAGTTTTCATATTTGGCTGAAGTCCACTTCATATCAAATGGCTCATCTTGAAAATTATAGTAATAGCCACTCATGTCAATCATAAGTAGAATGCAACTACATAGAAAAGCGAGTAACTGTAATTTCTGTTGTTTGATTAACACACAGGTAAGCTTGACAGCATAAATGGTTAACACATAATCAATTAGCCAGATAAAGCGACCAGAAGCACGAAACATATTCAGAATGTTAAGGAGCTTGTCTGGTAACTCAAAACTTAATAAGGTGTGGGAATTTAAGCAAATTGTATTTCCTACTGCAATAATCAAGGCAATAATCATAATCCATAGGCTGGAAATAAGAATAGCTTTATTTTCTTTTATCATAGAAAATAATTCTTTTCTGTTAATAATACCTAAGACTAAGCTGATGACAAGAAGGAACAAGACACCTGCACCTAAATATCCATAACCTTCATATTGTCCACCTGTTCCAAGGGACAGATTAGGCAGAAGCTTTCCGGTACCAATATTATTAATTAGTGTATTTAAATTTGAATTAAAATATCCGAAACCAACGGAAGATAACCCCATACCTCCATAAAACCCGCCAATAATCCAAACTGTAAAAGCACCGGTAAGACAAAAATTAATGATTAGTAGTAAGCATTTCCATATCGGACAATTTTTTTCCAATCGAATACGAATGCAAAAAGCAATTAAAATGATGCCAATCATAGGGAAAAAGTATAAATGAATACCACCACATAAGAAAGCAAGTATATTCCAGTGGATGATTGCTTTTTCCCAGGTTAAGTCTTTGGCACAAAGCCATAAATATAGTGCGTAAAGTATGAGAAAATGACTGGCTAATGCAGTATGCCAATATACACGGAATAACATAACCGGGGTTAATGTAAATATTATACTGCAAAGAATACAAATGAATTTAGAGGAGGTAAAGCGTCTGGTTATTAAACTTCCCATACCACCTTGTAAAACAAAACACAGCAAGCCATATAATCCTATATACTGAAAGGTTTCAGGAAGTATGGAGCGAAAAAGTTTAAAGAATATAGCAAAAATAGGAATAGAATCGGCAAATAGAACAGATATACTATTCGGATAATACATTTGGTCTGTTAGACCAATTGGAAACTGCCAATCGCCATTACGAAAAAAGCACCATCCAAGATAGTGATTGACGATGTCATTGCAACGACTGAAAATATAATTGGTATTGCTTACATCCAAACGGCTTACACCATATAGTAGTATGTAAAGTGCTAGACCAATCAGGCTGCCAAACAAAAAGTATATTGCATTTGATGTTTGTTTATCAGTCTGAATTGGTTCTGAAATACTTGTTGATTCAATTGTATTTGTTGATGTTGATAATGATTGATCTTTCAAAAAACAACCCTCCTAATTTCTTGATACATACAGAGAATAGCATAAATCCGTTATCTTGACAATGTCAAGATAAGTGAGAAATATAAAAGTGATTGCCGATGAAAACGTAAAACTTCAAAGAAAGAGGAATTGAAAAATATTAGAAAATGTGATAAAATCATATAGTTATAAATGTAAAATATTTATATATGATAAAAATCAAAAGGGACATACACATATTGTGATATGATAGGTGAAGAAAATGCTAAGAGTTGTTCAAGTGGGATATGGTTATTGGGGTGCAAATATATCAAAAAAAATAATGAATTCTAAAAAGTTTGAATTAAAAGCACTATGTGAAATTTTACCAGACAGAGCAGAAAGAGCTAGGGAAGCACTTCCGGATTCTGTAATAATTAGTGACAATTATGAAAATTTTTTAGATAACTCGGAGATAGATGCTTTTGTAATTGCAACACAAACAGTTAATACGTTTGAAATCGGTATGAAAGCGATGGATATGGGAAAACATGTTTTTATGGAAAAACCAATTGCTACGACGGTTGAACGAACATTGAAACTCATTGCAAAAGCAAAGGAAAAAAATGTCATCATGCATTGTGATCATATTATGTTGTACAACCCATATTATCGTTACATAAAGAAGATGATTGATAATGATGAGTTGGGAGAAATTTACTACTTTGATGTATCAAAATTAAATCTAGGACCAATTAGGAAAGATGTAAATGCATTAATGGATTTGGCGGTTCATGATGTTGCTGTTATAGACTGGATATCTGGTGGTAAGGAACCATATGCACTCTCTGCATTTGGAGAGACCCCATTTGGTAAGCAGGAAACACTAACATATTTAACCATGAAATATGATGGGTTTATTTCACATTTGAAATCCTCGTGGGTATCTCCTATTAAGGTTCGTCAAACAATGATAGCCGGAACTAAGAAGATGGTAATATTTGATGATATGAAGGAAGAAAAAGTAAAAGTTTATAATTCAGGAATAGAAGTTGTACATGGTGAAGAATATGGTGAATATGAATTCCAGCAAAGAACAGGAGACATTTATATACCTGATATCAAGTTTGAAGATTCTTTACAGAACAGTCTGGAGTTCTTTGAAAACTGCTGCATGACAGGTGAACAATCAAGGTCTGGGCCGGATCAATGCTTAAGAGTAATGAAGGTGTTGGAGTGGGCACAAAGAGAATTGGGAAAAACGATAGAGGCTTAGATATGGAAAAGAAGGAAAGGAAAATGGTTTCTATGTTACTGGGATTGTTATTGTATGTGTGTTTATCGGCTACAGGATTAACTTTAATAAAGTTAGGATTGAATCGTAATAGTTCATTGATGATAAATGGCTCTGGTTTTTCCTTACAATTCAGCTGGCTTTTGATTGTTGGCATGTGCTTGTATGTATTGAGTTTTTTGACTTCGTTAATTGTCATGAAAGGGATGAATTTGAACATATACTATCCACTTTCAGCCGGTCTTATTTATGTACTGGTGGGGGTATTGAGTATAATTGTACTGAAAGAAAAGGTTTCTGTTTGGCAGTTGGTTGGAATGGTAATTATATTTGCCGGCATTATTGTTATGAATCTTGGGAAAGGAAATTAAGGTGATGAATGTAAAAATCTTAGATTTAACAAGGCAATATGAAATTATTCAAGAGAAGGTTGAACGAGCAGTTTTGGAGCAGATGAAAAGTGGTATGTATATTGGTGGAACTGCAGTTACAGATTTTGAAAAGAAATTTGCTGAGTATATTGGTGTGAAATATGCAATCTCTTTGAATAGCGGGACAGATGCTTTGGTGATTGCGTTAAAAGCGTTAGGGATTGGACAGGGTGATGAAGTGATAACCACTCCATTTACTTTTTTTGCTACGGCAGAAGCGATAGCAATGGTTGGTGCAACTCCTGTTTTTGTGGATGTTGAGGAAGATACATATAATATTGATGCAACTAAGATTGAAGAAAAGATTACAGATAAAGCAAAGGCTATTCTTCCAGTGCACATTTTTGGACAGCCTGCGAATATGTTTGAAATAAAAGGCATTGCAAAGAAGCATAATCTGTATGTTATTGAAGATGCGTGCCAGGCTGTTGGCTCGGCAATTGGTAATGACAAAATAGGGTCACTTGGAGATGCAGCTTGTTTTTCGTTCTTCCCAACAAAGAATTTGGGGGGATTTGGCGATGGTGGAATGATTACTACAAATAATGATGATGTAGCGGTTATTTGTCGGGCATTCAGAGAACATGGTGGAGCACAAAATGGTGCAAAGGCTCGCTCTATTCTTGAAGGCATAGAAGATGCACTGGAGACAAACAAGACAGGGGATGCACTTTACAATCCATACAAGTACTATAATTATTTAATTGCCTATAACTCAAGACTTGATGCCTTACAAGCAAGAGTATTGGACATCAAATTAGACTATCTGGATGCTTTTAATAATAAAAGAACCGAAATTGCAAAATTCTATAATGAGTCATTTAAAGATGTTGAGGCTATACATACACCGGAAGTTAGAGAAGGAGTTGTCCCTGTATGGCATCAGTATGCGTTTAGATGTACAGATAAGGATGCTATGGGGGAATTTCTCGCAAGCAAAGGTATTGGAAGTGCAGCATTTTATCCAGTCCCACTCCATTTGCAGAAAGCATTTGATTATTTGGGATATAAGGAAGGGAAGCTTCCTGTTGCAGAAAAGATTACAAAGCAAACAGTTTGTCTACCTATATTCCCTGAATTAACACAGGAAGAATTAGAATACATTGTTAGTGGCGTCAAAGAATTTTATAGCAAGTAAAGGAATGATGTTATGTTAAAAGTAGGTATTATTGGTTTTGGTTATATGGGAAACTTTCATTATGAAAAGGTGAGTCATTTTGATGACGTACAGGTGACTTGTGCATTCGATAATAATGATGAAAAATTAAAAAGTGCAGAAAAAAAAGGCTTAAAAGCATATAAAACTTTAGATGAGTTCTTGAAAGAGGATATTGATCTGGTAGTGATTGCAACACCAAATCAGTGGCATGAAAAATATGCTGTTGCGGCAATGAAGACAGGAAAAAATGTGCTTTGTGAAAAGCCTGCCACAATGTCTGTTGATGAGATGAATCAAATAATTCGGGTTTCTAAGGAAACAGGAAATTTTTTTACGGTACATCAGCAGAGACGATTTGATCCTGACTATAGAGTAGTTAAGGATATTGTTAATAGTGGTGCAATCGGTAAGATTACAACAATTGAGTCAAGAGTATTAGGTGAAAGAGGTGTATGTTTCGGATGGAGAGCAGATCCTGAATCTGGGGGAGGAATGCTCTATGACTGGGGTGTTCATCTAATTGATCAGATTCTGCAGCTTTATCCAGAAGAGACAGTTACTAGTATATATGCAAGAGTATTAAGTGTACTAACTCCGGCAGTAGATGATCTTTTTGAAATCACGTTAAACCTGTCAAATGGTGTATGTGCAAAGGTAAATGTTGGAACATTTGCATTACAGAAACTACCTAGATGGTTTCTGTTTGGAGATAGAGGAACTCTTAAGCTGGACGATTTTTCTGGAACAGAAGGTGGAGCTGCAAGAATCAAAGGCGAAGTTCAAGGCTTTGAGAGTGTGGTTGGACAGAAGGTTCTCGGACCTAGTAGAACAATGGCTCCTTTAAAACCGGAGTATTTGGAAAAAATTGATTTGCCAAAGGAAGAGGATATGACTCTGGAATATTGGAGAAATCTCATTGAAGCATTACGAGGAAAAGAAGCACTATATGTTACAACGAGTCAGATTTTAAGACAGATGAAAATAGTTGAAGCTGCATTTGAATCGGCTAAAAGGAATGAAGTGATAAAAACCAGTATATAGGTAAAAGAACACAAATTTTAAAAGTGACAAGTGGCGTTGGGTATGAAGCAAGAATGTATTTTACAATTAAGGTAGAGGAGAATATCAGTGGCAATGAAATTGAACAGAAGTGTATCAGTTGTATTGGCAGGTTATAATGAAGAAGAAAATATCGATAGAGCAATGCGTGAAACTTACGATACACTTGTAGAAAATTTTGAAACATTTGAATTAATTTTAGTTGATGATGCTTCAACGGACAATACACTTGATCATATGATAGAGTTTTCTGAAAAAAACTCAAATGTTGTTGTATTACCTAATTATGTGAATTTAAATTTTGGAGCATCTGTTTTAAGAGGAATTTGTTTTGCGAGAAATGATATAGTTGTTTATAATGCCTGCGATTTACCATTATCAAATACAGATATGGTTCAATTATTAAAGAATATGAATGAAACAACGGATGTATTAGTCTTAGAGAGAACAGAATACAAAACTACCAAATGGAGAAGAATCACCTCAAATGTGAACAGATTATTATTGAAAATTCTATTTCCTAGGTTGACGAAAGGAACGCCAGTGCTTAATTTCGTACAAATATACAAAAAGGATATTATTAAGCAAATATTGCCTTTAGCCAGAAGCCCAATATTTGTTTGGCCGGAATTGATTTTTCGAGCTAAATTAAAAGGATATAATGTTGATAATGTTAAAGTGAAGTGTAATGTTGAAAATGTACGAAAAGGTGCATTTGGGCATCCGCATGATATTATATGGGGAATATATGAGATGTTAAGATTTCGGATAAGAGTATGGAATAAAAATTATTAAAATAATGGAGGATGAATATGTCTTTTTTTGTACATGATACAGCAATTGTCGAAGAAGGGGCAAATATTGGGGAAGGAACAAGAATATGGCATCATGCTCATGTTAGGACAGGAAGTACAATTGGAAAGAATTGTAATATAGGTAAAAATTGCTATGTGGATTTAGGGGCAGTTATAGGTTCTGGTGTTAAAATTCAGAATAATGTTTCTGTCTATCATGGAGTAGTAATAGAAGATGATGTTTTTGTAGGACCTGCCGCAGTGTTTACAAATGATTTTTATCCAAGAGCATTTATAAATGATTGGAAAGTATCAAAGACGTTAATTAAAAAGGGTGCATCAATCGGGGCAAATGCTACGATTGTATGTGGTAATACAATTGGAGAATATGCAACAATTGGGGCTGGGAGTGTGGTGACAAAAGATGTGAAACCGCATGCACTGATGGTTGGAAATCCAGCAAGACAAATTGGTTGGGTATGTAAGTGCGGATGCAAGTTAGATGAAATGAAAATGTGTCCGGAATGTGGTGAAGAATATAAAGAACTATAACTTTGTTGCTATTTTTTTGGAACCATTGTATAATCAGCCTAGTGATAAAAGAACGGATAAAAATAGAATAAGTTTACAGGAAGCAAAGGACGTGAAATTATGGAAAACACACAGCATATAAGTGTCACAAAAGACAATGGTTTGGAAGTGACAGATATTCTTGCTCAGGTTTATGAGGCATTATCAGAAAAAGGATATAATCCGGTTAGTCAGATTGTAGGTTATATTATGAGTGGAGATCCTACATATATTACCAGTTATAAGGGTGCCCGCAGTCTGATTATGAAAGCAGAGCGGGATGAGATTATTGAAGTATTATTGGAAAATTATATTAATACGAGATTGAAATAACGGATATTGAGGTAATATATGAGAGTATTAGGATTGGATTACGGCACCAAAACAGTAGGGGTTGCGGTTAGTGATGCATTAATGATTACGGCTCAGCCGGTTGAAACCATTACCAGAAAGTCTGCAAATAAATTGAGACAAACTTTGGCTAGAATCGAAGCAATTATTGAAGAATACGAAGTAGAAAAAATAGTTTTGGGTTATCCGAAAAATATGAATAATACAATCGGTGAACGCGCAGAGGCTTGTGAAGCTTTTAAAGAGGATTTGGAACGTAGAACCGGACTCCCTGTGATTCTTTGGGATGAACGGATGACTACGGTGGAATCAGAACGTGTTTTGATGGCGGGTGGCGTTCGTCGGGAAAATAGAAAAGCAGTCATTGATCAGATGGCAGCAGTCCTGATATTACAAGGATATTTAGATTCTGCTAAATAGCATGGAGGATATATGGAAGAAAAAGAAACATGGAAGACAGTACCATTTACAACAGAGAATGGTGAGATAGTGGAAATGTATGTGTTGGAGGAGACAACTCTTCAAGGCATTCACTATATATTAGTTACGGAAGACTTAAATGATGATAGCGAGGAAGCACTCGTTATGATTATGAAAGAAGAAAAACAACAGACAGAGGATGAATTTGCTGTTTATGATGTGGTTGAGAATGAAGAAGAACTTCAGGTGGTGGCAAAACTATTTGCTGAGCTTATGGAAGACGTGGATTTCCAATTATAAATCATACAGATGTATTCATAAATGTACGGATTTTGTCGTTTAGGCAGAGGATTTGAACAAAACAAAAAGAACATGGAGGGCTTGATTTTAAAATGAAAAAAAGTGAAAATAAAAACCCGGTTAAAATTATTCCTTTAGGAGGATTAGAACAAATCGGTATGAATATTACGGCAATCGAGTATGAAGACACGATTGTTGTGGTGGATTGCGGTCTTTCGTTTCCGGATGATGAAATGCTGGGAATTGATTTGGTAATACCGGATGTCACGTATTTGAAAGAGAATGCTGATAAGGTGAAAGGGCTGGTGATTACCCATGGACATGAGGATCATATTGGTGCAATTCCGTATGTTGAGAAGGAAATTAATATGCCGATATATGCAACAAAGTTGACAATGGGTATTATTGAAGGTAAATTAAAAGAACATAACCTGATGCAAAATATTAAACGAAAGGTTGTAAAACATGGACAGATTATTAATCTGGGGTGTTTAAGAGTAGAATTCATAAAAACCAATCATAGTATAGCAGATGCATCAGCGTTGGCAATTTATACTCCGGCAGGAATTATTGTTCATACCGGTGATTTCAAGGTGGACTATACACCGGTTTTTGGCGAAGCAATTGACTTACAACGGTTTGCAGAACTGGGAAAGAAGGGTGTTTTGGCGTTAATGTGTGATAGCACCAATGTTGAACGTCCTGGATTTACAATGTCAGAGCGAACAGTAGGTAAGACCTTTGACAATATTTTTGCTGATAATCAGAATCATAGAATTATTGTTGCAACGTTTGCCTCTAATGTAGACCGGGTGCAGCAGATTGTGAATTCTGCTTATAAATATGGCAGAAAAGTAGTGGTAGAAGGCCGTAGTATGGTAAATATCATTACTGTTGCAGAAGAATTGGGATATATTCAGATACCGGATAATACTTTAATTGATATTGAGGAATTGAAAAATTATCCGGATGAAAAGACGGTATTAATTACAACAGGCAGTCAGGGTGAGAATATGGCAGCTTTATCCAGAATTGCTGCTAATATCCATAAAAAGGTATCAATTAAACCGGGAGATACGGTCATATTGAGTTCTACTCCAATACCGGGAAATGAAAAGGCGGTTTCCAAGATTATCAATGAACTGGAAATGAAAGGTGCAAAGGTGATTTTTCAGGATACTCATGTTTCAGGACATGCCTGTCAAGAGGAAATCAAACTGATATATACTTTGACAAAGCCAAAATATGCAATACCGGTACATGGAGAATATCGACATCTGAAACGTCATGCAGAATTGGCAGAAAGTCTGGGGATTGATAAACAACATATATGTATTTTGTCCAGTGGTGATGTGTTAGAACTATGTGATGATTATGCAGAGGTTACCGGTTCTGTACCGACTCAGGGAATTCTGGTAGATGGATTAGGAGTCGGGGATGTTGGCAATATTGTTCTGCGGGATCGCCAGTTATTGTCGCAGAATGGTTTGATTGTAGTAGTGGTGACCTTGGAGGGTGGCAGCAGTCAGGTAATTGCAGGCCCGGATATTGTGTCCCGGGGCTTTGTATATGTAAGAGAATCTGAGAATCTGATGGAAGAATGCAGAGATGTGGTAGAAGATGCTTTGAATCGTTGTCTGGACCATAATATTACAGACTGGGGTAAATTAAAAACCACGATACGAGATGATTTAAGTGAATTCTTATGGAGAAGAACCAAACGAAATCCAATGATACTGCCGATTATTACGGAGGTCTAAGGGAGGAAAACGATGCAGCAGGCAATTGTATTGGCACAACAATTAAATGAAAAGATTAAGAAGAGTGAGGAATACCGCCGTTATGTGGAAACAGACCGGCGCCTGCGTCAGGAACCGGAGTTATATGCCAAATACAATGAATTTCGCAGACGAAATTACGAACTCCAATTTAGTGATGGTGACAGTAATCTTTATGATGAGGTCTTTAACTTAGTGAAAGAATATGATACAATTCTACAAGATTCTCTTGTAAACGATTTTATTTTGGCGGAACAACGCTTTTGTTCACTGATGCAGGAACTATATGCTGCATTGTCGGATGGACTGGAGTTGGATTATGAGTATTTGGAAAAGTAGGTGCAGTTATGGCAGACAAGACAGATAAGACAATGAAAAATGCATTGCGTATCGTATTGCAGACATTAATTAATTTAATCATTATTTTGTTGCTGGTACAGGTGTTTTCTTATGCATATAATTTTTCATATAAGATATTTACAGACAACTGTATGAATCCAAACAGTCGGGAGGAAGTTCGATTTGAAATCAAACCGGATTCTTCCACCATGGAAATAGTAGAGGATTTAGTAGACTGTGGATTGGTACAGGATAAGTATGTTATGCTGGCAAAGGTATATTTATCCAGCTATCATGGGAAGATGATGCCGGGAACTTATATCTTGAGCCCTTCTATGACGCAGGAGGAGATCATGAAGGTGATTACAGGAACCAGTGATAAGGAGGAAACGACAGAATGATTGTAGATGAAAGGGTGATATCATTCATTCATTCGTTGGATCGGGAAGATAGTGAAGTGGTTGCTCGCATTGAACGGGAAGCCAGAAGGACAGAAGTTCCAATTGTACGAACAGAAACCAAAGAATTGTTGAAGGTGATTGTGTTGATGCAAAAACCGAAACGGTTATTGGAAGTAGGTACGGCAGTTGGATTTTCTGCTATTTATATGAATCAATACTTGCCGGAAGATGGAAGAATTATCACAATAGAGAAGTATGAACCAAGAATTCAAAAAGCAAAAGAGAATTTTGCTTTGGCAGGGGTAGAGAATAGGATTACCTTATTAGAAGGAGATGCATCAGAAATACTAAAAGGCTTACAGGAACCCTTTGATATGATTTTTATGGATGCAGCAAAAGGACAATATATCCATTTCTTACCAGAGGTACTTCGACTATTGGCACCGGGAGGTGTGTTGGTTTCTGATAATGTATTGCAGGATGGAGATGTGCTGGAATCCCACTATGCTATTACCAAACGAAACCGTACGATACACAGCCGGATGCGGGAATATCTATATACGATAAAGCATCACCCGGACTTGGAAACGGCGATTGTTCCAATTGGAGATGGTGTGGCAATTAGTACTCGTTTGAAGTAGAAATAAAAGGAGATATATATGCGGAATACAGAATTATTAATTCCTGCCGGAAGCCTGGAAGTATTGAAAACGGCAGTTCGCTATGGGGCAGATGCGGTTTATATTGGCGGCGAAGATTTTGGATTGCGGGCGAAAGCTCATAACTTCACAATAGAAGAAATGCAGGAAGGAATAGCCTTTGCTCATGAAAATGGTTGTAAGGTATACCTGACGGTGAATATTTTTGCACATAACGAAGATTTAACAGGAATTCAAGAGTATTTTCAAAAGCTGAAGACTGTAGATGTGGATGCACTGATTATTTCGGACCCGGGAGTTGTTATGCTTGCAAAGGAATTGCTTCCGAATGTGGAAATTCACATTAGCACACAGGCAAATAATACCAATTATGGCACTTATAAGTTCTGGTATAATTTGGGAGCAAAGCGTGTGGTTTCTGCCAGAGAGCTGTCCTTGGCAGAAATAAAAGAAATAAGGAAGAATATACCGGATGATATGGAGATAGAATCCTTTATTCATGGTGCAATGTGCATTTCATATTCCGGACGCTGTCTGCTCAGCAATTATTTTACCGGAAGAGATGCAAATCAAGGTGCCTGTACCCATCCCTGCAGATGGAAATATGCTATTGTGGAAGAGAAACGTCCGGGAGAGTATTTGCCGGTAAATGAAGATGACCGGGGGACCTATATTTTCAATTCCAAGGATTTGTGTATGATTGAGTACCTTCCGGAAATGATAGATGCGGGAATTGACAGCTTTAAGATTGAAGGCAGAATGAAGACTGCATTGTATGTTGCCACAGTGGCGAGAACTTATCGAAAAGCCATTGATGATTATCAGGAATCCCCGGAGTTGTATCGTCAGAATATGGAATACTATCGGAAAGAGATTGCAAAATGCACATATCGGCAATTTACAACCGGTTTTTATTTCGGCAAAACAGACAGTGATTCGCAAATTTATGATAATAATACGTATATAAAAGAGTATACGTATCTGGGTATGGTAAATGAAATAGACGAAGACGGTTGGATTGTACTGGAACAGAGAAATAAATTCACGGTTGGCGAACTTGTAGAGGCCATGTTGTTTAATGGGGATAATTTGGAACTTGAGGTGAAAGGAATACGGAATAGTAAGGGAGAAGGAATGGAGTCTGCACCTCATCCAAAGCAGGAACTGCATGTGGACTTTGGAAGAAAGCTGCCTGTTGGCTGTGTTCTGCGGAGGAAGGAAGGTTAACCTTCCTCCAAATGGTGTCGCAGTTTTTCTAAGGCTCGCTTTTCAATCCGGCTGACATAGGAACGGGATATATTCATTTGTTCGGCAACATCCCGTTGCGTCATGGGAATCTGATTGTGGAGCCCGTAACGAAGAGTTATGATTTCCTGTTCCCTGGGAGTTAATACAGTGTCTAATAAAATATAAACGGTCTGCATATGATATTCTGTAATCATTTGTTCCAATGCATCGTCACTGGTACATTCCATAATATCCATCAGATGAATTTCGTTTCCTTCTTTGTCTGAGCCGATGGGCTCGTACAGAGATATTTCTTTGGAGGATTTTCGTTCCTGACGTAACAGCATTAATAACTCGTTTTCAATGCAACGGGAAGCATAGGTTCCAAGTTTATTCCCTTTTGATATGTCATAAGTATTAATTGCTTTAATCAAACCTATGGTTCCGGTGGAAATCAAGTCTTCCATATCCCTTTCATGGGTGTTGTATTTCTTTACTATATGGGCTACCAGACGGAGATTGTGTTCCACAAGCAGGTTGCGGGCAGTTAAATCTCCTTGTCGGCTTTGGTTTAGATAGAATAACTCTTCTTCCGCAGTCAGTGGTTTTTGAAAGGTTTGCAAGACACACCTCGGAAGGAGTAATGTTATAGTATTTTATGTTTTGCATAAAGGAAAAGTGCTTTTCCAAGGAAAAAAGGGACGAAATAGTAAGAAAAATAAGAATAATATACAATAATAAACAAGGATAATTGTTGAAAATGACGAAAATAAACAGTAGTAATTCTAAATTGTATATGTTAAAATTATCCTAATAATGGTGAATGAGAGGTAGGTACAGTATGCGTATTTCGGCAGGAAGAAAGAAAATCAGATTGGGTGATTTGCTTGTTGCAGCAGGGGCTATTACAGAGGAAGAACTGCAGGAAGCGATTGCGTATCAGAAGGAAAAAGGTCTTAAACTTGGACAGGCTATGGTGGAAATGGGCCTTGTCAGTCAGGAACTTTTGAATTTGACGATTTCCCAGCAGTTAGGAATTGACTACATTGAATTACGTTCCTGTAAGCTGACGGAAGATGTACTTCGTATGATTCCTGAAAAGGAAGTTATGCGTTACCGGGCAATTCCGGTTGAAGTGGATGAATATAATCCGAATGTATTGAAGGTTGCCATGTCAGATCCGATGGATATTATTGCGATTGACGACTTGGCTATTCTTACCAACATGCAGATTGAACCGATGTTAACCAGTGATGATGAGATTACGGAAGCAATCGGCAAGTATTATGGTAATCAGCAGGCAATGGAAGTGGCAGAACAGTACCGCCGGGAACGAGAGCAGGAGGGATTGTCACAGGCAGAAGAAGAACAGGTTAATGAGGAAATTGACAATTCTCCAATTGTATTGCTGGTAAAACAGATTTTGGAAGGTGGTGTTCGACAGAGAGCATCCGATATACATATTGAACCATTGGAAACCAGTGTGCGTGTCCGTTATCGTATTGATGGTGCATTAAAAAAAGTTATGACATATGATTATTCGCTGATGTCGGCAATTGTAGCACGTATCAAGATTATCGGTGGTATGGACATATCTGAAAAGAGAAAGCCACAGGATGGTCGTATTTCCATCTTTGTTGACAGAA
Source organism: Lachnospiraceae bacterium (assembly GCA_017623675.1). Lineage (GTDB taxonomy): Bacteria > Bacillota > Clostridia > Lachnospirales > Lachnospiraceae > CAG-632. Next base: position 79,331 of record JAGAOO010000075.1, on the reverse strand, counting down.
AGGAATTTGATATCCGTGTTTCCTGTCTTCCGACTGTATATGGAGAAAAGGTCGTAATGCGTCTTACTTCTAAAGATGGTTTGACAAAGCCAAAGAGTGCATTAGGTTTGGGACCACAGGAGATGAAAGCATTTGACGGTATTTTGAGTAATCCGCATGGAATTATTCTGGTAACCGGACCAACCGGTTCCGGTAAGTCAACAACACTTTATACATCTCTCAGTGAATTGAATACAGAGGATGTTAACATTATCACGGTTGAAGACCCTGTGGAGGCAAATATTGACGGTATTAATCAGGTACAGGTAAATGTTAAGGCAGAGATGACCTTTGCTGCCGCACTTCGTTCTATCCTGCGTCAGGACCCGGATATTATTATGATAGGTGAGATTCGAGACGGAGAGACAGCAAAGATTGCGGTGCAGGCGGCGATTACCGGTCACTTGGTAGTTTCTACCCTGCATACAAATAGTGCAGCAAGTACAGTAACCCGTTTGATTGATATGGGTATTGAACCTTATGTTGTAGGTGATGCTTTGGTAGGTGTTATTGCACAGCGTCTGGTACGCCGGCTGTGTAAGTGTAAGCAGGGACGCTATGCAGAGGATACGGAAAAGAAGTTGCTGGGTATACCAGAGAATGAAGAATTTGGTATTTATGAGCCTGTGGGATGTCCACTGTGTAATGATACCGGATTCGTAGGCCGAATTGGTGTGTATGAGATTATGCCGGTATCCCGCGATTTGCAAGTGGTTATTGCAAGCGGTGCTACTGCTGATAAGATTGAAAAACAGGCATTGTCAGAAGGCATGTTAACCTTGAAACTTGCAGCAGCTCGGTTGGTAAAAGAAGGAATTACTTCATTAAGCGAAATGAAAAAGATCGTTTATGAAGCTGGAGATGAATATTAAGGAGAGAAACGAATATGTTAGATATGAATGAACTGCTGGCTTTTGCAGTAGAAAATAAAGCATCAGATATTCACTTTGGGGCAGGTATTCCACCGAAACTTCGAATTAACGGTAAACTGGTAGGCTTGGAGATGGATCCGATGATGCCGGCAGATGTTGCAGAACTGTTGGGTAGTGTCATGAATGACAAGCAGAAGAAGGTATTGAGAGAACGAGGAGAAGTGGACTTCTCTTACGCTCATCAGTTATGTGGCCGTTTCCGTGTGAATGTGTTTATGGATCGTGGCAATATGGCTGCTGCATTCCGTCGGGTTGATACAGAGATTCCAAGACCGGATCAGTTGGGAATTCCAAGCTCTGTTGTTGAATTGTATAAGCGTAGAAGAGGTTTGGTTTTGGTAACCGGACCAACCGGTTCCGGTAAGTCAACAACTCTTGCTTCCATTATTAATAAGGCGAATGAGAATCGTACCGACCACATTATTACATTGGAAGACCCAATCGAGTATGTACATAAACATAAGAAATCCATTGTAAACCAGCGAGAGGTTGGTATGGATACGTTAAGCTATAATAATGCATTGCGTGCAGCACTTCGTGAAGACCCGGATATCATTCTGGTAGGAGAAATGCGTGACTATGAGACAATTTCTATCGCAGTAACTGCAGCAGAAACCGGTCACTTAGTATTTTCAACTCTGCATACCATTGGAGCAGCAAGTACCATTGACCGTATTATAGACGTATTCCCACCACATCAGCAACAACAGATACGAACCCAGTTATCTATGGTATTGGTTGGTGTAATTTCCCAACAGTTGTTGCCGACTGCAGATGGTAAAGGCCGAGTGGCAGCATTCGAGGTAATGATTGCAAATCCGGCAATTCGAAGTCTGATTCGTGATGCAAAGACCCATCAGATTCAAGCGACGGTACAGACTAGTAAGGCACAGGGAATGATCACCATGGATGATGCATTGTATGATTTGTATCAGGGGGGTGTAATTACGAGAGAGATGGCTTTGACTTATGCACAGGAAGTAGATGCATTGAGAAAGAAGCTGGGATAATAATTGATTGTGCAATATGCACAAAAATGTAAAGGAAATGTAAAATATTATTGAAATGTGCTGAGATATACGGTATCATTCAAAGTAGTATATGTTAATACTTTGTTCATATTTGAATATGGGGAGAAAAGTGTTAACGAAAATAAGAGTGCGGAGGAAAGACGATGGCAGTATATAAGTATAAGGTCGTAGACGCAAGCGGTAAGAACAAAAAAGGTGAGATTGAGGCGCAAAATCAGGAACAAGCTGTTAGTAAGTTGAAGGCTGATGGTTTTACCGTGGTTTCTTGTGATGAAGCGGGAATGATGGACAAAGATATTAATATTACAATTAATAAGAAAATTAAGCCAAGAGACTTGAGCGTATTTTGTAAGCAGTTTGCCAGTATCTTGAATGCTGGTGTTACTATCATATCTGCATTGGATATGATGAGTGATCAGATGGAAAATAAGACTATGCAACGGGTTTTGCGGGAAACGAAAGCATATGTTGAAAAGGGTGGTACTTTGGCAGATGGATTTCGTCAGCATTCTAAGGTGATTCCGCCGATTATGATTAGTATGATTGAAGCTGGTGAAATGTCTGGTAATTTGGAAGTCTGCTTTGAACGACTTGCAATTCAGTTTGAAAAACAATCGAAGTTACAGGGTAAGATTAAAGGGGCATTGACTTATCCGATTATTGTATTGATTGTTGCTGTAATCGTAGTAATTGTAATGGTAGTTGCAGTTATTCCGCAGTTCTCGGACATGTTTGCAGACATGGGTATGGAATTGCCGGCAGCAACGAAATTGTTACTGTGGTTATCGGATTTGTTCCGGTATCGTTGGTACATAGTATTGGCTATTGTTGTTGTGGTTGTGGTTGCATATAAAGCTTTTGCAGCAACAGACATGGGAAAACATGTGATTGGAAAGATCACTATTAAAGTGCCGATTTTTGGTAAATTAACAGTTATGCAGGCGGCGGCAAATACCTCGCGTACTTTAAGTACATTGATGGCATCCGGTATATCATTGGTGGATGGTGTAGAAGCAGTTGCTAACATGATGACAAATATATGGTTTAGGGAAGCGTTAATGAACGCAAAGGATCAGGTAATGAAGGGTGTTCCTCTTTCAAAACCGATTCGTGATTGTGGAATTTATCCAAATATGTTACCTCAGATGATTAAGATTGGTGAGGAAACCGGTAATATTGAAGATATGATGGATAAGGTTGCCGATTATTACGAAGAACAGGTAGACATGACGACAGAGCAGGTAACCACAGCTATGGAACCGTTGACAATGGTAGTTATGGCGGGTATTGTAGGTATTATTGTTGCCGGTGTTTATGGTCCGATTCTTTCTATGTATGAAGGTATCGACAATGTTTAATGGGGTTAATCTCTGCTGAACCCGAAACCGTCAGCGGATATTAATAAATATTATTATAATAAAGGAGAGATTATTATGAAAAAAACAAGTAACAAAGGTTTCTCAATGGTTGAATTGATCATCGTAATTGCTATCATGGCTATCTTAGCTGCTGCTTTAGCTCCAGCTTTGATCAAGTACATCAACAAGTCAAGATTGTCAACCGATATTCAGACCGGTACTTCTATTGCAGGAGCAGTAAGTGCAGCAATGGCAGTTGAAAGTGCAAATGATGCTTCTACAAAGTATACAGGTTCGTTAGTTCCAGTTACCCCATCTAATATTACTGGCGATTCATTTGCTGAAGAGTTCTGGGATGTAATGGGTGTTGACTCTGTAAAAGGAAAGTCTAAGAAAGATTTACAAAGTTCTGCTATGCCTGCTCCTGGCACATTCTATATGTCATTTGGTTCTAAAGACCAAATTATTGTTTGGTATGGCGGTTCAGATTCTGCACATATTGTATCACCAAATCCTGGTAGTGCTTTAGCAGAATAATTAAGCAAAAGTATGTAACACAAGTCTGATTTCAGACTTGTGTTACATATGTGTATATAGGTGATGCGTAATGAATGATTGGTTGCTAAGATTAGTATTCATGGTTTCGGGCTTACTAATAGGAATAATTTACATACATGCAGGTACTTTAATCAAGTTCATATGCGAATTAGAGAATGAAGAAGCATGTATGTCTTGTAAGTATAAGAATACTTGTTTGGCAATGAAACCGATTGGAGAATCCAACTGGGTAACAGAATTTACATGCATTTCCTATATAATGGTAAGAAAACAATGCATGTATGTGACCTCTATAAATAAGACATACATGCTAACTCTTGCTATTTTAAATGGCGTTTTATATGTTAGTCTATCTTGGGTTTATGGATGGACAATGGAAACAATTCTTTTTTGTCTATGTACAACAACATTGATATTCATAGGAATTGTGGATTGGAATACACAGTATATTCCGATAGAGTTTAATATATTTATTATTTTATTAGGACTGATTCGGCTGCTTCTGGAACCAGGGTGTTGGTTAGAACGGTTGATAGGTCTGTTTTCAGTCAGTGTTTTCCTATACTTGGTAGATGTAATTGGAGCAAAAATCCTACACAGAGACCATGTGATAGGTGGCGGTGACATTAAGCTCATGGCAGCGGCTGGCTTATTATTAGGCTGGAAACTGAATATTGTAGCATTTATGATGGGGTGTATCTGCGGAAGTATTATACATCTGATTATCATGAAGATAGGCAAAGGCAATCATCAATTAGCCTTTGGTCCATACTTAGCGATGGGCATCTATATCGCCATGATATGTGGTGAACAGCTTATGAGCTGGTACCTAGGTATAATGGGCTTGTAGCCCTGAATATATACACTAATTAGCGAGGGAGGCTACGAAAATGGCAAATAATAAGGTCTTAACAATAGACATTAATAATGACAGTATTACCATTGTTGAAGCAACAGCTTCACAAAAGAAACAGACATTTATTCACAATGCAATGATTTTTGAAACACCGGAGGAATCCTATGAAGATGGTTTTATCAAGAACAAGGATTTGATTGGTGCGGCAATCCGGGAGCAGTTAAATGCAAACGGAGTGACAAATAAGAATGCAATCTTTGTATTATCTTCTACAAAGATTGTGAGCAGGGAGGTATTGATTCCTTCAGTACCGGACAATAAAATCCCTGGAATTATTAATGCGAATGCAACAGAATATTTTCCTGTTAATATAGAGGATTATGTAATTTCACATTCTGTGCTGGAAAATGTAATTGCAGAAGACGGTTCTAAGAACAAACGTGTACTGGTAGTTGCAGTACCACAGCAAATGATACGTACATATTATGATGTTGCAAGTGTTGCAGGATTGACTGTACAATCTATTGATTATATTGGTAATGCGATGTTACAGTTAATCAAAACACAGACCAGTGAGAATGCAACAACTATGGTAGTTCAGATAGGCACAGAAGCAACCGTACTGAATATTGTTAGAGGAGATACCCTTTTGTTACAGAGAACTGTACCATATGGTATTAACGCAGTAGTAGCAGAGGTTATGGAATCGAAAGAAGTAGATGCACCAACTGCATTAAGTATGCTGCAAAGTGAACGTTTGATCACCGTTGATTTTGATGATGATGCAATTACAGGAGCGTTCCGGTATCTGATTAATAATATCGGACGTGTTATGGATTATTATGCAAGTCGTAATCCGGATAAGCCGATTGATGATGTATACTTAACTGGTGACGGTGCATTGATTCGTGGTATCGACGGACTGTTTAAAATACAGTTAAATGTGGCAACCAAGGTTATGGATAGTCTTTATAACGTTAAATTTGACGATAAAATTAATACTCAGATTTGTAATCCGGTATATTTAATTGGTTCGATTGGTGCAGCTTTTGCTCCAATGGGCTTTGTACTGAAAGAAATGGTGGCTAAGAAAGCTAGCCGGGGTACAACGGCTATCTTTGTGGCACTTTTGGTGGTGGCAATTCTGGCATCCGGTGGTGCAATGATTATAGCGGTTGTTCAGAAGACTGCTGCAAAGATGGAAAAAGCAAAAGTGGAAGCAGACATCGCAGCAATTCAGGATATTCAACAGATTTATGATGAATATCTGGAAAGTGAAGCTGTGTATAATGATATGCTTACCTTGTATGATTCAACCAAGATTTCCAATGAGTATATGATGGAATTCTGGAATGCTTTGGAAGAGAATATGCCAACTAATATTACGGTTAAGAATATTTCATCTTCTTCAACAGGCGTAAGCATCACGATGCAAAGTACAGATTATGACTCTATTGCAAGACTGGTTATTGAATTGAGGGAGATTGATTGCATACAGGATGCATTTATTTCAAGCATTTCTGAAGTGGGTGATGATGCAACAGGCTCAACAGCATACAATTATACCGTAACATGTGCATATGTTCTTCCAGAGTTTGAAGCAAATGTAGAAGATACTACTGCTCCGGAAGAAACTACTACGGAAGCACCGGAAGAGTAGGAGGATAGAACTATGAATGAGACATATAAGAAAATTATTTTAGGCGGACTTAGTGTGGCAATTGTTGCGGGTACATATTTTCTTGGCGTAAAACCGTTATCAGAAGATACCAAAGCAATAAAGAGTGAAACCCAGACATTAAAGACAACTCTTGCAGATTTACAGGCAAAGGAAGTAAATCGTCAGCAGTATTTAGATGATACAGCAGAAAATTATGCAATGTTTGATGAAAAGCTAAGTGAGTTTCCGTCAAATTTAAATCAGGAATATCAGATTGAATTCGTGCAAGCGGTTCGCGATAATGAAAATATCAATTACAATGTTACTTCACAAGGCATGGCGCAGGAAACAGCTTTTTATGTTTTGGGCGGTGCCGGTGCTGAAGCAAATGTGGTTGAGACTAGTGAAACGGATGGTGCTGTCACATCAGATAATTATGAATGTTATACTTCTACAATGACATTTGCATATGAAGGTGATTACAAAGGTATTAAGTCTTTTGTAGATTATGTGGCTGCATATCCATATCGAATGACAATAGATAATGTCAGCGTTTCTAATGGTGGTGATGGAGATATGTTCACAGGTTCAATGAGTGTGAACATTTATTGCATTACCGGTAAGGGTAGAGAAGAGAATATGCAATTGGAATTGGATGATATTGAAACAGGCGTAGATAATTTGTTTGCTGGTGGCAATTCTTCAATTTCAAAATTTGCAGAAGACAATGGAGCATCCATTGTGAATGATTATGATATTGTTTTGATGCTGAATCCGACAACTAGCGATACATCAGGAAAAGCATTAAGTTTAAAATCCGGCGGAACCAGTGTAACAAGCAATCGAAATGAAAGTGAAGCAGTTTCTATTTCTGTATCCAAGAAGGATGGCCAATACATCGCAGAATATGCAATTGGCTCTGATAAGCAGACACAGGAATTTGAACCTGGTGAAGATTTGACAATATTAATTCAATCTTCTGATATCAAGGATGCCAGCGACTTGAATGGTGCTCGGGTTTCTTTGGAGAATACAACAGACATGCCATTGTATGTTAAGATTGCTAGTGATGACACTGCACAAAGAGTCAAAATTGTTAGTCGGGCAGGTAGCATTAGCGTGTATAAGTAGAATGGAGTGATTTCATGAAAAAGACAGATAATAAAGGTATCAGTTTTATCGAAATACTTATTGCTGTTGTTATTTTTACAATTGCAGTCATTCCAATTGGTAACCAGTTGATTGTGAGTATGCGTATTGGACAGAAGGCCGATGACCAGCAGGCGGCTACAGACTATGCAAAATCGGTTGTTGAAACAATGAAGCAAATGGAGTTGCAGAATAAATACTCAACGGAAGATTTAGAAAAACTGGCAAGTGATTTGCAAATTGTAAATCAGGATGGTAGTGCGGGTACGTTAACAACTACAAGACAGTTTGGAGCAATTGATAAAGATGGTAATTACATTGATGGCTTGGTGGATGATACGATGACAATTGATCAAATGTATCATAATATTGATTTGTATAATAAGTCCAATACCCCACAAGTAGCCTTGGCTAGAAATTATACTTTTTCCGGCACCACAACTGTAGATTATCGTACATATAATGTGGAAATCACAATGGATTCTTCTCAGTATGCAAAATCTGAATTGAATTCTACCAGCAGCTATGAGGATCCGAACAATGTTAATTTGGGTAATCTGTCTAGCTTAGACGCGAAGACAACTGCTTTAATATCAAATGTTTCTAATTATGATGCTACAGTTGCTGATGCGGTGGAGACATCTATTATTACTTCGTTAGAAAATTCGGAATTGGTGGATGCACAACAATTAGCGGAGAAGCTTAAGAATGGTACATCAAATATTAATAACATTTTTACCGGTATGACTAAGAAGATAAAAGTTACGGTTACTGATAGCGGTTTATCATCAACTACGAATAAGTATAAAGTGACGTGTTATTTGGAGTATGATTTGTCTGTTACGAATCCTGTAGTAGGAGGAAAAACAATACAATTATTTTCTCCAAGTGATTTACATAAGCAGTATATCGCTTATGAACAGGAATTTGAGGAATTACCAGCAATTTACCTGATGTATAATCAGTTTATGTTTCATGGTGATTTTGGCGATGATTTAATTGTTGCACAGAACAATATTACTGGTGATATGAAAACAGTAAAGTTATATGTTGTTCGTACAAATACAACAGATGAGAAGATTTCCGGCATTACACCGCCAAGTGGTACTGTGCCAAGTGTTCCGGAGGAGGATACACCAGAAACAAGTTATAATCGACTGGTGCCAGTCGGAGATCGTGATAAAATAATAGGTGGATATGCATATTCTACATCTTTTGTTATTGGTTCAGATGAAAATGCAATTCTTTCTGCGGATCAGTGGAGTAATGCTCCGGTTGAAATCTACACTAATATATTATTAGGTGCAGATGATTCAGAAGGAAGAAAGACGTTGGATATTACAGGTAGCTTACCACCTGTTGGTGATACTACAACACCTACAAAGTTGACAGTTAACTTAACGGATCCTACTGTGGCAGTGAAGCCGTTATATGAGGACGAACGATATTCAGAACAAGGACGAATCTATGATATTCGGGTTAAATTGACCAGACTGGATTCAGATGGTAATGAAACAAGTGATGTTACGATTATTGACACGACAAAGGGGGATTACTAATGTCAAGGATATTAAAGAAAAAATCAAATAACAGTGGTAATACCTTTGTTGTCATAATGGTGTCTATTGCATGTATGAGTATTTTGGTGGCAGTAATACTTGCTTCCATTGGTTATTACTACAGAATGTGCAAAATGAATCTGAATGATAAGAATAATTTTTATTATTTGGAAAAGGCCATGGACGAAATCTATACCGGAATTGGTAATGATTCGGTCGCTCATCTTATGACAGCGTATTCAGACACTGTGGAAGTTATGGTTCGTTACGATGCAACCAAGGGAGAATACGTTACAATCAATGAGTCAGAAGCTAATTCAATTATGAAACAGAAGTTTTTGAATGAAATAGCAAATGATGACAATTATAAGAATCAGGAAAATCTTAAGGCACATATTGCGAGCTTTTTGTCTGATGAAACAAAAGCAGCAAATGTAGAATTGATTACTCCTACAGACTTGGCAAAGCCAAGACTCTATGTGGAAATTGTTACCAGTACGCAGGGAACACCTCCAAATCAAACTGTGGTATATGACAAGATTATTATTCACAATATTACAGTGAAACGTACTGTAACAGGTGATTCTGATGCAAATAATAATGGATTTGTTCAGTCAATTACAACGGATATTGTGATTTCTGAACCGAATTTTGCAGTTTCGTTTAGCAATGCAGATGGTCTGGATAGTCCTTTGTATGACTTTTCAATGATTGCTGACCGGGGTGTAGAGTTTGATTTCCGTAATTCCTTACCAACGAATGGCAACGAAGTATCAATTAAGGGAAATATTTATGCTGCTGCAGATTTCTATAATAAGTCATATTCTGATATTGCAGATGGAACAGAAGCTGATGGTTCAGTGGATTCGAGTTTATATTCCGGTCTGTACACAGATGGCGGAAAAGTTAGTATACGTGCGGATAAGGTCATTGTACCGGGAACCATTGCCGTTATGAATGACAGTTCTCTTAGTATCAGTGGTTTGGCAGATTCCACGCTATTGATTGGTGATGAACCAATGACCACCCAATTAGCTGATATTTGGGCAGATAATATTGTTATGGCACCATCTTCTGAGAGAGTATCCGGCTTAAATACGGACAATGGTAATCTTACAATGTATGCGAATGTATATGTTGCAGATGACATGGAAATTAATAGTGATGAAGCAACTGTTACAATGGCAGGTAACTATTATGGTTATAATTATTCGCAGAATACTAACTCACAGAAGTTGAATAATTCATCCTATTATGATAAGTTATCTGATTATTCAAATAGTAGTTTATTTGGTGGAGGAAAATCACATTTTAACAGTAGTGCAATCATTATTAATGGTATGTCTGCTAATTTGAATTTTGAATATGTTCAGCAACTGCATGTGGCAGGACGTGCCTATATTGAGACATCAAGAGAAAAAATTGTTACAGCCGATACAGAGAATAATAAAAGTGTAACAACATATATTCCGGCAGGTGAAACAAACGGAGCAGGAAAATTTGAAGCGTATCAGGATATTCAGACTGGTGAGTCTATTTCCATTAAGAGTAATCAGTTAGCATATGTTGCAAGCGGTGTTTATACTCAAGATGAAGTGGTAGATTCAACAATGGTTGGTTTTCCAAAGTTTACGGGAAGTGAAACCTTAGATTCTGTAATTCGGGATAATATTGACGGATGGTTGGATCCGAATAATAAGGTGGTTACATGTACTATTTCCGGTCATACCTATACATTTTTGAATTTTGCAAATGCAGAAGCATCGAAGAATTTCTTTGATTGGTATGCCAATACATTACCTACAATTTCTGTACTTAAAAATGCGAAGCTTGTAGATGTTTCAACATATGAGAATTTCAAATTGACAAATATCTCAGTAGAAGATGAAGCAAGATATAAGACAACAATTACAACCAGTGGTACTGCAACAACAGGATCATTAGGAGTGACTGATTCAGAACTTACAGTATCCGGTGGAGATATGTCTAGTACGGCAATGACCAATTTTGCTGCCATAGCCAACGCCAGAAATGCAGATTATAAGGAATTGCGTTATCAATTATTTACAATTGATAGCGAGACTTGTGTGGACGAAACCTTAAAATCAGAAAAGCAAGCTGAAGAAGCGGTAATTGCTGCAATGGATTTTGCAGAAATCACACCAATTCATCGTTATTTGGATTTTTCTAAGATTACAGATTCAAAACATCATGAAATTGCTACATATCAAGTCTGGATTAGCAAAGGGGATGTTCATGTACCGGCAAGCGCGGCTGACTCAAATGGTATTGTTAAAGGTATGATTATTGCAAAAGGTGATGTTACCTTTGATAGTGGAGTTACCTGTTTTGAAGGGTTGATTGTTACCGGTAGTAAAATTAAAGTGAATCATGAGATGCAATTTGTTTCAAATAAGAACATTGTTAAGACTATTTTAGCAACAGCTGAATCGTCTAGCGATTGCAAGTATATTTGTGAAATATTCAAGGATTATGTTGAAGCGTCTGCTGGAAATGATTCAGATAATGTACCGGTTGGTAATATTGAAGTTGGTGATGTGCTTCTATATGAAAACTGGAAGAAGAATGCAGAGTAGGTGGTGATCATATATGAAAAAGCAGAAATGCATGAACAATAAGGGTTATTCCATGGTAGAAATGATGATTGTAATTGCAATCATTGGAATTTTAACTGCAGCTTCATTAATAACTTTGCGGGCAGTAGATAATTCTAAGTATAGGAAAGCAGTTACTACTTTGGAATCAGAAATGACAACACTTCGTACAACAACAATTGCACAGGATAGTCGAATGGCGATGCTATTGTATTATGATGCATCAGATGGATGCTATTATATTAAACGAGGGTTATGGGGGGATCCGGATGGAAATGGAACCAATGCTTTTCACGAAGTAGAGGATTTACCTGATTCAGATGTGTTAAAGAACTCAACTTATTATGACTATGCAGGAACTAGTTCACCTGTAAAGGTGTTAAAGAACGGCAGTATTTCATATACACTTTTTTACGAAGCGGATGTTAATGAACAAGGTGTTGTTTTAGCATATAATAAAAGCGATGGTTCTTTCTATATGCCAGGTCAAATCATGCAAGAACTTGACGAGAATGGAAATGTTGTTACACCCAAAACAGTTACATTTAGCTTGTATCGAAAGAATGGTGAACTGATAACAAACGTAGTTGTACAAGTGCCAACCGGTATTTTTTATGAAACATATTAAAGGCTAAGGGAGGGCGATTGGATATGAAAAAGAATAAAAATCAAGGCTTCTCATTAGTCGAATTGTTAATAGCCATTGCAATACTCGCAATTATAATGGTTGCTATGGCAAGCTTTATGAGTAGTACAACAGGGTTATATAACAGGACAAAAGATGATCTTGAGTTGCAGAGAACAGGTCAAGAGGTATTTGATTTGATATCTGATAAGCTTATGCAGGCGAATGAAGTTCGAATCGGAAGAAATGGTAAAGAATATGCCATTTATGGAACAAATGACAGCAACGCTCTTTCAGAAGATGGAAGTCAGCGATTGGTCATCAAGAACGATACAACTGAAGTGAATGTTGATACTTCAGGTTCCGGTTATCCTTTATATGCATTTAGTGCACTTGAAGCTTCGACGGATGAGATTGAATATATCTGTATCCGATATGAGTTTAAGGATAATGCCAGTATAGGCAGATATCGGGAAGTTGTTGATTGCTTCTATTTTCAAGATGACAAGGTGTATTTAGTACGGAATACAGCATCTGGTACAAGAAGTAATGCAATATATAATCCGGGAACTACCGGAACAGATGTTGCTGTTTCAGGAAGTTCAAACACAGCAATAATGGATTTGGACGATTATATTAACCCGAGTGCAGTAACAGAAGATGATTTGATATGTAAGAATATCAGTGGTGTACATGCATATGCAATTCCAAATGAAAATGCAGTTTTCTTAAGTATTGATTTGGAAAAGCGGTCTATGACTCAAGTTTCAGAAGGCATGATAACAATTCGAAATAGTTACATATTACAGCCGAGAGGTTATAAGGCTGAATCTGGAACATCGACAACTGAATCTTCGGAAGAAGAATCAAGTACAGAATGATGACAAGATAGAATGAAGAAAGGAGCAAGTTATGTTAAAGAGTAAAAAAACAAAAATCATAATTGGTGCATTGATTTTACTTTGTGTTCTGGTTGCATCTTCTATCTGGGTAATGTCATCAATGAAGTCTAATTCAGTTGAAGATTTTGATTATAGTCTATTAGCTGAAAGTGCTTCTCTGGCATCATCAAATACGCAGATAGATAATATCATTAAGAATTCATTAAGTGCGGACACAGATGAATCAGAGGATTATGATACAAGTATGTATTATATTTATGTGATTACTCCTGATGGCAAAAATCTTCCTGATGTAATCAAAGATTTCATGACTACAGAGGTCGTTAAAGATGGAGAAGGAATTGAACACGAAACCGATTCTTTTAAGAAAATAATTATTAATGAGAACAGAACCATTGATGAATACATGAGCAATGGAAAAATCAAGTTGGTGGTTCGAACAGTTGCACAACTCAATGCAATGGAGAAAAGTGCTTTAGCAACTGAAATCGGAAAAGCAGATTTGATTTATATGTATAAAGCTGCAGAGGGAGATTATGAATCAGGTTCATCACTGATGAGTGATGATTTGTATGAGATATTAACAAATTATATCACTGATAAGCCGATGATTATTGACTATGAGCTTACAAATTCTGGCTCTAGTGATGACAATCCTGTTGTGCCACCAGTAATCGGAGACAATACAAGTACAAAAACTTATGTTTTAACAACTCAGGATTTCAAGAATAGCTGGAAACGTACACAAACAGTTAATGTAAGTACATGGACTGACTTAGCTAATCCTGCCGATACATTTAAGGAGTACTTTAGCTCTATCTGGTATAATCGTTATAGTTTAAGTAAGGTTCCGGGTGGTTATGATACTTGGAATGATTACTGGATGAGAAATGCTCAGGATAATGGTGCTGGTACGAATGTATCAACTTTAAATATGTTGTATATTTATGGTAATACAGCACCAACTGCAACAGATATTACGGAGCTTGAAAGTTGGTTAAATTCAGATGAAGGCAAGAAAAGACTGTTTGCACGTAATAGTGCAGTCAGTGATATGCCGGAGCAGATTAAAATTACATATATGCAGGCTGATTTGGTTTCCAATAATACATTATATAACAGTACGGTACAGTTATATGATTATATCTTAATTGCACCGGATACATATACATCGTATGATATATCTGCTTCTGAATCCAATAATGTATATGCTAGTTTGAAAACATTATCAACATCAACAGCAAATGGTGTGACTTATATTTTGTTTGGAACATTGCCTACTGGTTCCGGTTCAGGTTCCGGTTCAGGTTCTTCAGGTGGTTCGACACCACCAACAGAGAATCTGAAATTCAATACAGATACAAATTACGGAAGATTATTGGATATGGTTATTACAACAACCGGATATTCCAAAAATAGTTCTGTATTGGTAGTTGGTTTGGAATTTATGGATACCTTGGCAGCACGTCCAAACAATAACCAAACAAAAGTATCAAAAATAGTGTCACTGATTAATAAAAATCGATTCCGTACCAATAGTGGTAGTGGTTCAGGTGGAGTGAGTGGTAAAACGTCAACAACTGCATTCCGAGTATTAGAGTTACAGCCATGTTATCCAATTGATTTAGATGTAGCATATGGCAATACGATTTCTACAAACTTATACCCAGGTAAATATCCAAGACATGGTAATTATTATACTGTGCCAGGAAATGTGGTAAATGGTGTTTCAGAGGATGAAGTAGGAGAGAACATTGAATACTATCAGTGGGATCTTTCTGTTGCTAAGTTATCTTATGCTTTAGGTATTCCGGCTGAGAATATTGAATTGGTGCAGATGTCAACAGCTGAGTTTATTACTTCAAAGGCAGATGTAACTACAGCATATGACTTGATATACATTGGTGGTAATAAGTCAGCTATTAAACCATCCTCATGGTTTGGTTATGTCCGTACTGAAGTATCAGTTGTTTCAAGCCGTATGACAGTGCCAAGTATGTATTTCCATAATGGTGATTATGCTGAAACAGGAACGCAACTTTCCGGTTATCAAGGTGCAAATCGTATTTATTCCTCAAAAGATTATCAGTATACACGTGTAAATGGTAATGATATTACTTATGACAGATTACAACAATTGATAAAGTATGTAGATTCAGGTTTGCCAATTGTTGTTGGTAGTGAATTGTGGGATCGATATAATGAATCTACTAAGATACTTGGTAATCCTAGAACGAGTGCTTTCTTAGATGTAGAGTCTAACATGTATACATTATTACAATATCTGGATCAGAAGAAGACCAACGGTAAAAATAATGTGTTGCTTGGCTGGGAGAATAAGGTATCTCGAGATGTTGCATTAGGTCGTTGGAAACCAGACGTTTCTAATGATACTAATAAGAATGCTTACTTGCAAGAATATTATGTTGAAGTGCGACAGTCTCAGGTCAGTGATGCTCATAGGACAGAGTATACAACCAGAAAAGTAGATAATTCACAAGGTGTTTATGGTGCATCAGCAACTGTAACTGTATGGAATGATACATTAAATGCTGAGTTGGCAACTGTAGCCTTACGAGATGGATATTTGAGACCAAAGTATGAGGTGACGACCAATGCAGTTGGTTATACATCAAATGATGAAAATACGTTATTGAAAACAAAAGATTTAGAGTCAGGCAAATACTTGTATTGGACCATTGATTTGGTTAATGTGGATTCTTCACAATTGACTCCGGGTAGATATTATGCGGTATTGTTAAAAGATAAAAATGATAACGCTGAATTTGATTTGGCAACGGAGCAAGTGACATCCATTGACTTAAGTAAAGGGAATAAGTTGACTTATACAATAGATAGTACCTTCTGGGGAGCTGTTAGTTGGCAGATTGTTGTTGTGGATACACTATATACTGATGGAAAAATCACTGAACAAGCACTTTCAACTTCAACCTCAGATATTACATGTATTGCCCGTGAAAATAAGCCAAAGAAGTCGGCAACTATTTTGGAAATTATGCCACTATCGTTAGCAGATAATGGAACTTATAATATGGCGTATAATAATGCGGCTAGAAAAGATACGGCAGGATTTAATAAGGGAGGAAATATTCAGGATGGTCACTCCTTGTATCTTGATATAAATTATCAGCAGGCTGCGGGTAATGATTACTTATATTCATCTTTAGATGATACAGGATATTATGAGAGTGATAAGACGATAACAGATGGTATTACATATAAGTATAGTGGCAGTGTTGGTGGGGGCGGTTATGCTTTTACAACTTATGCAGAAGGTTACTTCTATTCATACGAAAATGTTGGTTCAGGTCAATATGTGAGACAGGATGCAGGTACAGGTGTTCAATTAGGGTTATATCAGCCACATTTGGGATTGAACCGATTTGATACAGCAAATAATCGTGAGGATTGGGGTTATAATTATGTAGATGAGATAGCAGATGATTATGACCTTACCTTAGATATTATGTATCTGGATGATATAGAGTATTATTCTTATATGGCGGCAACACTTACGGATTCTGAACGCACTGAATATAAAGAAAATGCTGTTGTTGCAAGAAATGAATATATGAAGTATATGCAGCAAAATTATGGTAAGACATATACCAATGTTGGTGATGATATTGACCCATATGTTGACTTAGTTAATAAAGAAAATGAATTAAAGAGATTGATTCAGGGCTATATCACCCGAGGTGGTTTGAGTGAACATGATATGTATGCATTGGAAACTGCGTATAATAGTGGAGATTACTTTAAAATCTTTTATGCACAGTGTATAGCACAGAATATAAATGATGATTCAGATGCTAATAGGGTTGCAATTAAGAAGGCATATGAAGAATATAGAGTTTTGAATGATGCCAAGATTACAGCTTATCGTGAGTGGAGACATTACAGTCTGTTATCTTATGGTCCGGAAGAATTTTTGCGTAGAAACTATGATGTTATCTGCTTTGGATTCTTGGATGATTTGAAGAATGGTTATGATTATAGTGACAATGCATGCAAAGCATTTCAGGCATTTATGAATCCTCCAAAACTAGATGGAGTTTCAGAAGATAAACAGTTAAAAGCGGGTAGTATTTTGTTAACACATGATAGCTTATCCAAGTTTGATGAAAATAGCTTTTCATTGAATTTTACAGAGGCTATGCGGGAAATTGTTGGTATGGATCGATTCCATTTTACAGAAGACCCTGCAGTTTCTGAAGCCTTTGTTGCTAAAATGAATGCGGAACTAAGTGCAGATGAACGTGCAAAACGGGGATTGACTAATGATGCTGTATATCAGAATTATATGGCAAATCGTTATTATGTCTCATCTATTGCAACAGATTATAATTTTGGTAAAACAGATCCATATAGTGCTGCAGAATGGAAAGCGAAATCAGATGAATTTGTGACGCAAGGTTCTGGTGATTCAGATAGAAACACTATATTAGGTAAAATCAATTTATCTGAGATGGGAAAGGATAAGCTAAAAATTGGCTATTCAGGTTTGACAAATGGTGCAATTATATGTCGTACCAATGCAGTGCTTGGTGCAACATATATGTATGAAGAATCTGAAGTTACTGTACAAATGTCATGGAACGTTAATCCTGCAATGGCATTGAAGTTGACAGGAACCACAAAGGCTGTACAGGTAAATCGTGGTATTGTTACCACTTACCCATATTATATAAAGTCAGACCTGACAATTTCACCAACCCATTGTCAGACCTTTGCATTGGATTTGGAAGATGATTCAGTGACCACCTGGTATACTTTAGCAGGTGATAGCTCAATGCAAGTAGGTGATAAAATAGTTTCATTGGCGAATTATACGGGTACTATTGATTATAATAATGTTAAGCAGAATTCATCTATGTATGCGGCCTCACCAAAGGATGGTATGAATAACTATTATATTTATTCTAAGGGTAATGTAACCTATTGTGGTGCTGGTCATGCAGCAATTACCGGACCAAGCCGGAATAATAATGATGAACGTCGATTATTCATTAATGTTTTGGTTAATTTGGTAAATAAGAGTACTTATACGGAACCTGTATCTAATCCAGACATTGCTTTGTATGATCCGGATGGTACATTAGCTCCGAATGGTACGGTTGTTAAGCAGGACATTACCGGTGAATATTATATTGATGTTACAAGTATTAATTCTTATCCGGAATTTGGTTTCAGTATGATTGATTTGGAACCGGGACAACAGGTAACTGATATTCAGATTTATTACGATTTGGATTATGTTAAGCCGGCTTCAGGAGCAAGTCCAGACAATGATTATCATGAGAATGATTCCCATGTCCTGATACCAATACCTGGCAATAAGAGTGATTTGATAGATTATTTGAATACCAAGGAAAACGGTAAGAATAGTATTTATCAAATAACCAGTATTAACTGGCCGGGAATGGTAACTCAGAAATCATACTTTGAGAAGTATGATAATAAGTATACGTATATTGTAATTAAGGTTACACTGAGTGGTCAGACAGAACCGGTTTACAAGCGTATAAGAATTAATCTAAAAGAGCAGTTATTAGATTTAACATAATATGCTTTAGGAAGAGCAGCTTTCTATGGAGTTTTCATAGAAGCTGCTTTTTCTTTGTTGAAATCTCCATCTTATCTGTTGTATAATAATCAAGAACATATGCCATTGGCTTAGGCTTGTTCAGTTAGTGATAATATAAGGAAGGTACAATTATGTTCGATTCAATTGGTAATACCATATGTACAGTCGTATTAGCTGTGGTATTGGTGTATTTAATTATATGGACCTGTAAGTTTATTTCACATGGAATGGATAAGAAACGAGAGAAGCATAGTGTGGCTATTCGGGAAAAACAGAAATCTATTCGTCAAAGAACCATTGCCTGTGCAAAGAATTACTGGTATAACATCCGGGAGGTTGAGGATTGTCCGAAGGATATGCCGGTAGAGCGATTATATCATTATTTTGAAACAGAGCAGGAATGTATTAAGGCATTGATTATTGAGATGTATGACTGTGCGTTAGTTCGAACAGAGGAGTTAGAGCGAATTGCTTATGGAGAAGCCAAGCCGGTAGAAATAATTACCAATCCTTATGAAATTGATGATGAATATGATGATTTCGATTTTGATTTTGATGAGGCAGTAGAAGAGCTGATGCTCCAGGATGATGACGAGATTGCGGCGACTGCAGAAGAGGCAGATGATGCTGAAATTCGGGCAGAGATTTATGACTGCTGGACGGAATATGTCATGCAGTTGTATGATATGGTAAGCGTGAACTGTAATGAAGAGATGAAAGCACATATTCGTAGCAAGATTATGAGCTATGGACATAAAGAAGTTGAAATCTTGATTCATAGTCCGGAATAATGGAATGGATGCAAGAATTAAGGCAAGATTGAGGTCTGATTCTGAATAATTTACTTGAGTTTTACATATGAATATGGTATAGTAGCCATAATAAAGGTGACACATGTTGCTGGAAAGTTACAGGCTATGAAAGCCTGAAATGTACGACAATTCCCTTAATTTTGAACCTACATTCATTGATACGGGAATCTTATATTTCATGGTGAAATGTCAAGCCTCCGTTTGCAGTGGAAGACAGGAAGCCGGATGCGGATACCCACCTAGCTATGCTAGGAGTCAAAAGAGGGAACCGGCATTTTGGGTGTTACTTAAGGATAAAAAGCAGCAGAAATGCTGCTTTTTATCGTTAATGCATCTTGGAACCCGGATTTCATTATAATGGAAATGATGATTGAAAATAATAAGTATAATAATTTAATGACAATAATTTAGAAATCAGAGGATATAAGATTGAAATTAGGAAAAAAGATAGGAATAATAATTGCAATCGTTTTGTCTGTGGCAGGTATCATAGGAGGTGTACTGATTCATCAGATTTTCTTCCGAGTTGTTCAGCCGGATACATATTATAATCGTCAGGAAGCAAACAGTATGTTGGAACGAATGAACAATGGCAATGCTGTTTTGGACCTGGAGGAGAATGGTACAAAAGGGTTTACGGTTGGTGATGCCAAATATGTTTTACAAAAGCTGTTAGGGATGAGTGAGGAGCAGATTCAGGGAGAAGTAATGAATGAATCAAATGCAGAAACCTCTCTTGTATTTCTGACAGATAAGAAGGATAAAAGGATTCTTTCCAGAAAGGAATTTCAATGCTTCTATGAGTATTTAATTCATAAGACCGGTACGGATGCAGTTAGGGTTGAGAATCTTTTAGTGTTAGATACGGTATTAGAGGAAGCTGACGAGGGAACCGGTCAGCTTTGGTTGATTACTCAGGAGGAAAAACTGCTGGTTCAAGGGTTTGACACCCTGCGACAGGAGCAGCTTGTGAATCAGTTGCAGAATTCAGAGGATACTATCATTCGAGTATATGTATCGGATGGTGTTATATTCGACTATACCGGAGAAGGAACAGAAGCAGTTTTGCTTTCAAACGTTTGGATAGAAGAATCCAGTGAATCAGAATTGAAGGTATTCATGAATGGATATCATAAAGCATTTTCTTGTAATTTGAATCTGAAAGAAGAGGAGAAACCGGTAGCTTCTACCTTGGCAGATATCTATATCACCAGTCAGGGAGTAACAGATATTATAATGAAATCAGATGTTATCACTGCAAAGGTGTTAGCTGTGGCAGAAAATGAAGTAGAAGTGAGTGGCTATGGGAAATTAAAGCTTTCTGAACATTATAGAATCTATAAGATATATGGAGAATTAGCAGTGGAACCAACCTCACAGATTTTGGTAGGATATTCCACTACGAATTTTGTTGTGGCAGATGGGGTCATTGAAGCTGCCTTGATTACAGAGCCAATTCATGCAGAGAATATACGAGTTGTTTTAGGAAATAGTGATTATACCTCTTTAATTCATGATGCAGTGATTCTGACTGCAGACTGTCCATTCACCATGAAGTTTAACGATCAGGAGAAGGTATTTGAGGCAGGGGAAGAGGTTACGTTAACTATGACCTGTGGCTATATGGCAAGTGGGCGTGTTCTGCTATCGCCAAATGAGGAGAATGGAAAGCTTCAGGTGTTATCGATTACCCGAAATGGAATCCAGCCTTCTTACAGAGGAACTATTGAGGTGGCTCCTTATGGAGATAGTGGTTTGACAATTGTAAATGAATTAAGTCTGGAAGAATACTTATATACAGTAGTGCCAAGTGAGATGCCAACCTCTTATGGAGAGGAAGCATTGCAAGTGCAGGCAATTTGTGCCAGAGGATATGCATATGCGAAAATGATGGATGGAACCTATGCAAAATATGGTGCACATTTGGACGATAGTACCATGACTCAGGTATATAATGCAGTAGCAGAAAGTGAAGAATCCATATTGGCAGTTAAGGATACTTATGGAATGGTTCCGTTCTATAATGGAGAGGTAATTGCTGCTTATTTCTTTTCTACTTCCTGTGGAACCACTTGTAATAATAGTGATGTGTGGGATGGAGAACCGTTGCCGTATTTACAGGATAAATTGGAATGTGAAAATGCACCGGAAGTGGATTTCTCGGATGAAACAGCATTTCGAAGTTTTATAGATGACAGCAGTAAGTATGATACATATGAAAAAGATTATTCTATGTATCGCTGGAGTATTGTATATACGCCGGAGGAAATGACGGAAGCAATTCAAGCAACGTTGACTCAGAGATATGAGGTGAATCCGGATAAGATTCTAACCTTACAGTCAGATGGTTCTTATTCCAGTCAGCCAATCACAAGCATTGGAGATGTGAAGGATATAACAGTTACCGCTCGGGGAAAGAGTGGAATTGTAAAGGAGATTACAATTGTTGGTTCAAATGCAACGATAAAGGTAAGTGGGCAGACCAATGCAAGAGCCTTGATGACACCAATTGCGGTTACGATTCGGAGGCAGGATGGTTCAGAATCGGTTGAGTGGAGTTTGTTGCCAAGTCCATTCTATTATGTAACCAAGGATGGGGAAGGGAACTTCTTAATTGTAGGAGGAGGCTTTGGCCATGGAGTAGGTATGAGCCAGAATGGAACCAAGGCCATGACAGAATTAGGGTATTCAGCAGAGGAAATCATTCAGCATTATTATACAGATGTGGAGATTGTAAATATATATCAGTAAGTGAAATAGGTGGATAGAATGAATCAAGCAATTAAGATAATACGGGAGTTTACTGTGCGAATTAAAGAAGATCATGTATCAGCTTATGCAACGCAGGCAGCCTTTTTTCTGATTTTGTCGGTGTTCCCCTTTATGATTCTGATTTTGGATTTAACTCGTTTCTTACCATTAGAACAGTTAGATGTGATTCTGATATTACAGGAGATTCTACCAAATGAAATTGGAAGCTGGATTCTGAAAATTGTTAAGGAGTTGATTAATAATTCCAATGGTACCTGGCTATGGTTATCCATTATTACGGCCCTCTGGTCGGCATCCAGAGGAATTCTTTCCATTAGTAACGGACTGAATTCTGTCTATCGAACAGAGGAATCCAGAAATTATCTGGTACTTCGGAGTATTGCAACCTTTCATACATTAATTGTTGCAGTTGCATTGGTAATTGTATTAATTGTGTTTGTATTTGGTAATTCCCTTTATCAGTTTATTTCCGTACAGATGCCTTTTATGAACAATATTGCTACCTTGATTCTTAGTATTCGGGTAGTGACTGGTTTTGTATTATTTTTTTTCGTGTTTGTAATTATGTATAAAGGACTTCCGAATCATAAGATTACTTTAAAACAGGCAACACCGGGAGCTTTATTTGCATCCCTGTCATGGATTATTGTATCCTTTGGATTTTCTATCTATATTAATCACTTTAGTAATTATTCTAAGGTATATGGGAGCTTGGCAGGTATTGCAATTGCTATGGTCTGGGTATATTTGATGATGAACCTTGCATTATGGGGTGGAGAAATCAATGAATATATCATGGAGCAATATCCGGAAAAAGTTGCACCTAAAAATAGGGGAACAATTCAGAAAAAGAATGCATAGAAGTGCTTAGCTTGGTATTGAAGTTTTGGTTCTAATTTGTTATAATCATTTTAGCTAAATTTTTGTGGTTTTTTTGTCGGAATTAACATAGAAAGGGAGATTTTGGGATGAACGAGATAGTAGTTTCCAGTGACAGACGGTTTGGTCGTGCTATTTTGGGTTTAAATAAGACAGAAGTGTATGCTTATTTGAATGAAGTCGGCAGTGCATATGAAGAATTGCAGTTACAGATTCAGGTCTTAAAGGATCAGAATAATAAGTTATCCGATTCGAATCGGGAGAATGCCTTGAAGTTATATAATTTACAGAATGATATTACAGAGGCACAAAGAAAAACGGATCGCGCAAATGTAGAATTAGAAGCAGCAAAGAAGGAAGCTGCTGCATTGAGACGGGAATTAGATGCAGCTGAGAAGAGAATCAGCAAACTGACTGATCAATTGATTAAAGCAGGAGCCGATAATATTGATGATGCATCCGATGTAAAAGATGAAACACCGGAGCCAAAGGCTGAGGATGAAGAGAAGGATACAACCAAAGGATTTACTCCAAAACCTATTTTTGATTTTGATGAACCGGTAAAGAAAAAGGAAGAATCAAAAGAAGAAGTCAAAGCAGAGGCTCCGAAGGATATTTTTGCTGAATTGAAAGATGTTGCTGCAAAAGAAAAACAGGAAAAGGAGAAAGCAGCAAAAGAGGAGCAGTCGGACACAACTGATTTTTCATTTGTATCCAGTGTGGATAACGTGAATGATGATGAAGTATATTCAGGAGAAGTTGAAGTTAAGGTAGATGAAAGTATGCTCATTGGTAATGATGATGATGACGATGAAGGATTTACGTTCTTATAATGAGAGAGAAAGGAACCGGAATAAGGCCGGTTCCTTTTTTAGAATCCGGTAGGAAGTGTTTCGGGGACATATAGGAGTTTCTTTGCATATTATAGAAAGAAATAAATGGTCTGGTGCAGAGTATGGATATGAATCGGTTTACGAATTATAGGTTGCCGGGGAATTGTAAAGAACGGATTCTGGATAATGACTATGCGGATTATATTATCTCTTATAATGGTGATGAACAGGAAATCCTTGATTATTTTCAGGGAGAATGTTTAAAATTCCTGGATCAGAATCTGGCACTAATAACGATTAAACGTCAGGACATTAATTTAATGTCTGTGATTTCGCAATTATATTATATGGTTCCGAAATGTTATGGACTTATGGATACCAGCAGCATGGAGGAAAGTGGTATCTTGAGAGCACAGAATCAACCGGTGTTGAATCTGAAAGGAAGAAGGATTCTGGTAGGAATCATTGATACAGGTATTGATTATCAAAATCCCATTTTTCAACATGTGAATGGGACAACACGAGTTCGAGCTATCTGGGATCAAAGTATTCAAACCGGTACGCCGCCAGAGAATATTTTTTATGGAACAGAGTATACAGAGGAGATGATTAATCAGGCGTTGCAGGCAAGGAATCCTCTTGATGTTGTGCCTTCTGTTGATTCTAACGGACATGGTACGTTTGTATCCGGTATTATTGCCGGAGGAGAAGATGAGGCAAATGATTTTATCGGTGCGGCTCCTATGGCAGAATTGGTAGTGGTAAAGCTTAAACAGGCAAAGCAGTATTTGAAAGATTTTTATTTTATTGATTCGGAGGAAGTTTATCAGGAAACCGACATTATGATGGCAGTTTATTATCTGTTGAATCAGGCTGCTAAATGGCATATGCCCATGTGTATTTATTTGGGAGTAGGAACCAATAGTGGTGACCATGCAGGAAGAGGTGCCTTAAATGAATATTTGACAAGGGTTAATTTATTTCCGGGAAGATTTGTATCCCTACCTGCCGGCAATGAAGGGAATGCACGAAGGCATTTTTCCGGAGCCGTGGAAGAAGGAGAGGCATATGAAACGGTTGAGATTAATGTCGGAGCAAATGTACCGGGAATTATCTTGGAATTGTGGGGAGAAACACCAAATACTTATGCAATAGGGTTAGAATCTCCATATGGAGAAATAATTGCCAGAATCCCACCTAATTTCCTGCTCCAGCAGAAAATAAATTTCCTGTTGGAGCGGACAGTTGTAGAAATCTCCTATGTATTAGTAGAGGAATTTTCAGGAAAACAGTTGATTTTCATACGTATGCAGGAACCAACAGAAGGCATATGGAAAATAAGGGTATATGCGGTTGGAAATATTCAGAATGATTTTAATATCTGGATGCCTATTCGTGAATTCTTGTCTGAAGATACGTATTTTTTACGACCGGAACCGGAAGTGACGTTAACAGAGCCATCAACGGCGGATGGACCTGCCTGTTCCACTGCTTACAATCATGTAACAGACAGCTTATATGTAGAGGCAGGCAGAGGGTTTACCAGTGTTGGGGGAATCAAACCGGATTTTGCTGCACCGGGGGTCAATGTGTATGGACCTACCGCTACACGAATGCCGGATGGCAGGTATGCTTATACGAGAAGAAGTGGAAGTAGTATAGCAGCTGCCCATACTGCCGGAGCAGCCGCATTACTGATGGAATGGGCAGAAACTCGTAGCAATGTGGTTCGGATAAATGGAGAGGCGGTAAAACGATATTTAATCCGGGGGGCTAAGCGAGAACCGGATGTCTCATATCCGAATAAGCTATGGGGCTATGGAACACTGGATTTGTATGGTACGTTTCAAAGTCTTCAGCAACGAGATGTTTTGTAGATACAGAGATTCAATTACAAAGGAGTTTAGAAAATGAGAAAGAAAATACAAGGGTATATAAAACGAATAGATGAATTATTAAAAAATCCACCAGAGGAAATCGATTATGAAAAAGAACAGGAAAAGCATTTGATTCAAATTCAATTCTTTATGCATGAACGATTGGTACATGAGTTTATTATGATTCTCTTTGCTTTATTGACTGTTTTAGTTTTTATAATGACTGTGATGACAGAAAAGCTTCTCTTTGTCCTTTTGCTAATTGTTCTGCTGGTACTTTTGATACCATATATTGCACATTATTATGTATTGGAAAATGGAGTACAATACATGTATGAGCAATATGATGAAATGGAACGTAGAAAAGAAAAAGGAAATGGTTGAACAATTGTTCATATGCCATTTCCTTTTCTGAAACTATCTTGTTGCGCCGGTTCTGGTTGATTCAGTACCGTTTGTGGTACGATTGCCTTCTGTGCTGCCATTGTTGTTGGTCTCTGTACTGTTTGAAGGGTTGGTTGAATTGGTGTTAGTACCATTTGTTACATCATTAACCAAATTGTCAGTACCGTCTGTAACATCACGAATAACATCACCGGCACCTTCTGCGGCATCATTTACGGCATTTCCTGCGTCATCTACCATATTACCAATATCGTTGCCGACGTTTTCTACAGCATTGCCGGTATTATTTCCGTTATTGGCATCACTGTTGTTATCGGTTGTATTGTTGGCTCCGTTTCGGTTACATCCTATTGCTGTACATGCCAGTAATGTAAGACAACCGCATAAAATCATGATTTGTTTGATTCGTTTCATAATCAGACTCCTTTGCGTTTTGAGATTTGGAATCGGAATTCCATTGGGCAAAAAGACATACAATCTTTTTGTCGCTATCATTAGTATTAACAATTTCATGTTTTCTAATTAGGAAGTCTCTGACAAAAGAATTCCAAATTTTGCAAATTCAAGAAGCCGGAAACTGGCGTCCTGTATGGTCAAGGGTATAATTGTCTGTATAGATCAATTCAGAAATAGGAACAAAGGTATAACCTTCATTCTCTAACCGGGTAAGTAATTCATCCAACGCAGCACTGGTATAAGTGGCACCATTATGTAAGAGAATGATGGCACCATTATCTAAATCAGGATCTTCCATAACCGTTTGTATAATGCTATCTACTCCATAATCTTTCCAGTCAACGGAATCTACATTTTGATTAATGCTGGAATATCCACAGGATTTTGCAACTTTCACTACCTGATCGTTCCAATCACTATAAGGCGCTCGAAACGCAGTCATGTTGGTTTGTGTCAGTGCATAGACCTGCTGATGGCATTCCATAATTTCTTTTATCATTTCTTCCTGGCTTAATTGAGGCATATGTTTATGATTTGTACCATGATTCGCAAGCTCGTGCCCGGCAGCATGTATGGATTGTACTGCATCCGGATAACGGTCAACCCAGTCTCCCGAAACGAAGAAGGTTGCTTTTGCTTGGTGAGATTCCAAAGTAGCAAGGATGTCGGCTAAATCTTCATCTCCCCAGGCTGCGTCAAAGGTTAATGCTACAACGCGTTCTTCTGTTTCTACACTATAGATAGGAAGTTCGCCGCGGCTGGATGAAGAGAGGGTTGAAATGGTTGCCTGATTATTGGTCTGAGCGGTGTGGAAAGAAAGAGCTGCGTATAGACAGACCGCAGCAAGCAGAATGACAGTCATCACCTTCATGTAAGATGTATTAATTTCCTGATAAAGAGAAGTAATAGAATTCTGATGTTCCTGTAGTGATTTCATAAGGTGTCCATATCCGGCATTTGTTGTTGTTAGTTTATGAGGAAGGAGATGAATTTATTACAGTATATATTTTTTTGGAAATGGTAAGGGCATCATAGCGGGACAGATAAGTTTCTTTAGTAAGGTTGCTAATATAATTACGAATAAACTGTTTTTCAAATCCTGCCTGATTCAAGATATCGGCAGCTTTGTTATAAGCTATGGCCGCATCTGTCTCTGTTGCATATCTTCCAATTATGTAGTTGCCGTTAATATGAATAGAAGCGGTATAAAACGTTTTACCGCCTTTGCTTTCTTCTAAGACTCCCATATAATGATTTAATACTTTGATATTCTGATAGCGATAATCCCGATTATCACCATTCATAAAGAGGTAATCTCGTCCCTCCACTGCGAATTTGCGAATTCCATAGCGGGAAAGAATTCCATATTGACTGCCATAATGGCAAATAAAAAGATAGCCGCCCCGCTGTTGGATGGTATGGGTGGAATAAAAAAACAAGTCATCTTTATCGAATTTTAAAGCAAAATTCGGTTGGAAGTAGTATAGAAAGTACCCTGGAAATAAGTAAATTGGCGTCTTTATATAAATCCCATTCTTTCGGAAATTGATTAAGGTAACATATTTGGTAAATGGGAGAGTAGAATGGTCAGGGTACTCTTCAATTAAGGGAACGGTTTCTCCATTCAGTATTTGCCAGGCTTCCTGATAAGCACAAGAACCGGCTTCTGGAGAATCAAAGCTGCCTAAGCTGATATGCTTATTTCTATAGGTAATAGATGCACGATAATAGCAGCTTCCGTCTTTTCTATATGCAGTTGAAATACCGGGTAAATGCTCCATGAAACTGACTCCTGATTTTTTTTATAATTTTAGTATATTGTAAGAAAAAGGGCAAGGAAAAGAGGAAAAATCGGTTGAAACAAAGAGGATGTTTTAGCATAAATTTATAAAAATTATATAAACTTATGTATAAAATGTACAAAAAACAGGACAAGTTCTTACAAAAATGGATTGAAATTTGTGTAAATAGGAAAAAATGTGTATAAAAAGACGAATAACATGGACTTTTTTGTCGAAAAGTTATATAATATGTCTATAGAAACAAATCATAAAAAGAAAGGAAACAGAATAAAATGTGATGTGAAACTATATAAAGGAGGAATGTATATGGGAATACAGGAACCAAAATTCGACTTACAAGAGATGCAAATGTATTTCGAGCGGGAAATACATAATGTACGTACCCTTAGTGATTTGGAACTTAGTGAGAATGACTATAGACGATTAGGAATCAAGCTAAAATCCCTTTTTGCATTCGCCAATAATAGTAATTTTGCAGACGATTTTATGCTGTGCATGGCGGTATATTGGACCTACAATTTTATTTATTGGGATGAAAAATACGCGAAGATGAATCATGAGTTGTTTCAATCGTTTGAGGATTTATCACAGTATACTCAACGACATCAATTGGACATGTTTCAGGAGTGCTTTCATGATTTTGGTTTGAACAGCTATCAGGTACAGACCGGTGATTTGCTGAAGAATTGTGAAAGGATTGTTGCCAGACATGCAGGGATTCCATATGATGAACAGGCTGTGATGTTTGATTTGGTAAACCGATACATAGAAGTGGACAGTGATACGGCACTTCGTTCCATGATTCCATTTCTACCAAAGAAAATCCGTCACATCATGACTTATATGGACCGTCAGATGAAATTAGAGGTAATTGAAGAAATTCAGAAGTTGGCAATAACGGTAGGAGATATACCGGTTACGAAAGAAGAACTAATGAAAGAATTTCCGGATACATCAAGTGTTCTGATTACCAATTATCTATACTGGCATGAAAGTCAGTTATTAAAAACGTGTACTATCTAATTTTCGTATATATTGGGGGTATAAAAGGGGTTGTCATCTTGAAACAGATGGCAACCTTTTTTGCATTTAATGGGAGTCGGACGATAAGCCGGGTTATGTCGTGGGTGATCATCTATCTAGACCGTTTGTTGCCAAACGGTTCCAGCAACCTACCCGAAAGCACAGCGGGCAACTGTATCGCTTTCTGTTCGGTCTTGCTTCGAGTGGAGTTTACAGAGCCTTGTCTGTTACCAGACAAGCGGTGAGCTCTTACCTCGCCGTTCCACCCTTACCAGGAATTCCTGGCGGTATATTTCTGTTGCACTGGTCTGGGAGTCGCCTCCACCGGACGTTATCCGGCACCCTGCCCTATGAAGCCCGGACTTTCCTCACCTGCGGCCTTTCGGCACTTGCAGCCGCGATCACCTGTCCGACTCACCTTGGAATTTTAGCATTTCAGTGTTTTTTTGTAAAGTCCTACCAGCAATTTAAACAAATATCTTATGATTTCATGTTTAAAAAAACGAAAAAATGTTATTTTGCTTGACCTTTTCTTAAAATCATCATATAATGCAACACAGATGTAACAATTATGTAACATTTTGAAACAAGTAATTAACACTTGAAAGGGATTTTGAAATGGAAAAGCAACTTGTACAACTTATGAATAACGTAAAAGCATTTGGCAAGCGTATTTTACTGCTTACAGTTTCCGCTTCTTTTGCTTGTGCAGCGTTAATTACGGTTAATGGAGAAGCTGCTAAAAATGTTCAGCCTTTCAAACAGGTGGCATTAAGCGAATGTACGCAGGAAGAAACCTATGCATTTGGTGATGTACAACATGAAGATTATAATATTATTCAGAATCAGGTGATTGTAGAGGAAGCTTTACTGGCAGCAGGGGAGATAGAACCTGAGACTGCAGAAGTGGAAGAAAAGACAACAGCAGTCGTGGCTCAAAGCTATAGTGCATTGTCTGCTAATCCTGTATATGCGGATCCTTCTATGAATGGTTATGAATGTTTAGGTACGTATCTGACTACCGGTTATTGTGCGTGTGCAGTATGCTGTGGTAAGACAAACGGCGTGACTGCCTGTGGTGTAATTGCTCAGGCAAATCATACCATTGCGGCAGATACCAGTGTGCTTCCGTTTGGAACACAAGTAGTCATTAATGGAAAGGTATATACTGTAGAGGATCGTGGCGGTGCGATTCGTGGTAATCGTATTGATATTTACTTTGCCAGCCATCAGGAAGCTTTGATTTATGGTAAGAGATATGTAAGAGTGTATCGTTATGTTGGCACTAGTGAGAATGCATCAACGGTTGTAGTAGAAACAATTTCTGAAACTCCGGATATTGAAACAACAACGACTGAGGCTGCAACAGAAGGAAATGTAGCAGGAGAAAATACAACCGAAACAATTAGCACCAGTACGGAAGGAAGTACACATGCAACAACTGAATCTGTAACTGATACAACACAGGGGAGCAAAGCAACAACAGAAGTGGTATCAGAAGAGACAGTTAAATAACAAAAGTATCATAATGTTTAATAACAGTAACACCCAAACCGTTGGAAGGAAAAACTTCGGATGGTCTGGGTGTTTTTCATTGTGTCGATTAGGGTTTTATGTTACAATATTAGAATGTGATGTGACAGGGAAGACATTTGGAGGTTTTGAAGTGATTTATCCAAAAGAAGAATTTGGTTCTACATACCAGATTCCATTTGAAGAATTTTATGATAAAGGGTATCGAGGAATTATTTTTGATATTGATAATACGTTAGTACCTCATGGTGCACCGGCAGATGAACGTTCTATTCGATTATGTAATCATTTAAAAGAATTAGGTTATCAGATTTGTTTTGTATCCAATAATAATGAACGACGTGTAGCTCCATTTGCACAGGCAATGGGAGCAAAATATATCAGTAATGCAGGAAAACCATTTAAGCGGGGATATCAGCAGGCAGCAGAAATCTTGCAGGTAGAAGCAGATAAGATACTTTTTGTAGGAGACCAATTGCTGACAGATATTATAGGCGCAAACAGAGTTGGATATTACAGTGTTTTAGTTGGACCCATTCAAAAGAAAGAAAGCTTTTGGATTGTCTTGAAACGAATGCTAGAATCTGTATGTCTGCACTTTTATCGGAGAAGCAGGAAGTATAACAGCAATACACCGAATCGAAGAGGATACGAAGAAAACATACCGGAACATTACCGGTAAAGGAGTTGGTATAGTGAAACAGCAAATAAGTGGTCAAACCAGAGTATTGGGTTTGTTGGGAAATCCGGTGGAGCATACACTTTCACCGATAATACATAATACCTTGAGTGAATTATTACAGTTGAACGAAGTATATGTTCCGTTTCGTGTAGAGGGTGCCGGGGTATCATCAGCGGTGCAGGGAGCATTTGATTTGAATGTTCTAGGGCTGAATGTAACGGTGCCTCATAAAAATCAAGTGATGCATTCGGTTGTGGAACTGGATTCTGTTGCACAAGGGATTGGGGCTGTAAATACACTGGTTCGTACAAATACCGGCTATAAGGGATATAATACCGATATGCCGGGTCTGTTGCGTGCGATACAATCGGAAGGGATTGAATTAAAGGGTAAAACGGTTGTGATTCTGGGTGCCGGTGGCGCCTCAAAAGCAGTAGCATATATGTGTTTGCAGGAACAGGCGAAAGCGGTATTTATGTTGAATCGAACCTTGGAAAAAGCAAGGGAGATTGCAACGCAGATGAATCAATTGTTTCATACATCAGTCATGCAGGCAATGACTTTAGAAGAATGGAAAAATGTGCCGGGAGATTCCTGGATTGTTTTTCAATGTACATCCGTTGGTTTAAGCCCGAATGTAGAGCAGGTGATAATTGAAACACCGGAATTTTATGAAAAGGTAGCTGTTGGTGTGGACTTAATTTATAATCCGGCTGTGACACATTTTATGAGACTGGTACAGAAAGCAGGCGGGCAGGCATTTAATGGTTTGAAAATGTTGTTATATCAGGGTATTATTGCCTATGAGCTTTGGAACCAGGTTGTGGTAACGGAAGAACAGGCAGATTTGGTCTATGACCGTTTGTATGAAGCCATTCATCCTTCAGGAGATAATATTGTGTTAATTGGTTTTATGGGTTCCGGAAAAACAACCATTGGTCATCGGATAGAAGAAAAGTACGGGTACACATTTATTGACACTGATGCTTATATTGAAGAAAGAGAAGGCAGAAGTATATCTCAAATCTTTGCTGAGGAGGGCGAGGAGTATTTCCGCCAACTGGAGACAGTGGTTTTACAGGAACTCATTACAAATACCAGACATGGTTTGATTGCAACAGGAGGTGGGATGCCGCTTCGAAGGGAAAATGCAAGACTGCTTCGTGAATTGGGTCAGGTCTTTTATTTGCAGGCTTCGGAAGAAGAAATCTGGAATCGTGTAAAAGAGAATCAGAACCGACCGTTACTAATATGTGAGAATCCACAGGAGAAAATTCATGTCATGATGCATCAAAGGCATCCGATTTATTCTAGAGCGGCACATGTGGAAGTCAAGACAGATGGACGGAATGTGGATGCAATTGCCGCGGAGATTTATCAGGTAAGTAATAAAAGGCAATTAAGATAAAAAATCAAAAGAATAAATAAG
Organism: Lachnospiraceae bacterium; assembly: GCA_017623675.1. GTDB lineage: Bacteria > Bacillota > Clostridia > Lachnospirales > Lachnospiraceae > CAG-632. The sequence continues at coordinate 45,936 of JAGAOO010000075.1, read as the reverse complement.
TAAAAAAATAAGTATTGATAATAAATAATCAAATGGATAAAAGAATGGAAGTGAAAATCATGAAATTGTTAGTTATGAACGGACCAAATATTAATTTCCTTGGAATTCGGGAAAAGGGAATTTATGGAGAAGAGAATTATGAGAGCTTGTGTAAGCGGATTCAGGAAAAGGCAAGGGAATTGAAGATTGAGGTTGATATTTTTCAAAGTAATTCGGAAGGTGGTCTGATTGACCGGATTCAGGAGGCATATTCCGATGGTACACAGGGAATTATCATCAATCCGGGCGCGTATACCCATTACAGTTATGCCTTGCGAGATGCTTTGGCTTCTGTTCAGATGCCGAAGATAGAGGTGCATATTTCCAATATACATCAGCGGGAGGAATTCCGTCACACCTCTGTGACAGCACCGGTGTGCAACGGGCAGATAGTAGGTATGGGACTGCTTGGCTATGAACTGGCATTGGAAGCCATGCAGGAGTTGGTGAAATAAGACTTGAAAAATGTGGACAACTATTATAAAATAATGAAATGAGAGATTTCTACATGTGTAAGGAGGATAATATAGAATGGTAGCTGCAGGCGATTTCAGAAATGGTGTTACAATTGAATTGGAAGGTAACATTTATCAGATTATTGAGTTTCAGCATGTAAAACCAGGTAAGGGTGCTGCTTTTGTTCGTACGAAGCTTAAGAATATTAAGACCGGTGGTGTAGTTGAAAAGACATTCCGTCCAACAGAAAAATGTGAGAATGCACATATTGACCGGAAAGAAATGCAGTATTTGTACAGTGATGGTGATTTATATCACTTCATGGATACGGAAACTTATGACCAGATTGCATTGAATGAGGATCAGATTGGTGATTCTCTGAAGTTCGTAAAAGAGAATGAAATGGTTAAGATGATGTCTCATAAGGGTGAAGTATTTGCAGTAGAGCCACCATTATTTGTTGAATTAGAGATTACAGAGTGTGAACCTGGTGTGAAGGGTGATACAGCTACCGGTGCTACAAAGCCATGTACGGTTGAGACCGGAGCAACTTTGATGGTTCCGTTATTTGTAAATCAGGGCGATATTATCAAGATTGATACCAGAACCGGTGAGTATTTATCAAGAGTATAATATTAACTATTTGTTAAGAGTGGGGATAAAACCCGTTAAAAACAGGTGTGGATGAATCTGCACCTGTTTTTAATTAGATATATAAAATAATTAAAATGTTTGCAATCATTAGTGAAATATGTTAAACTAATTATAACATCCAGGAAAGGAGATAAGTTATGGAAATCATCAATATGAATCAAAGATATAATATATCTATGGCAGATAGAGCTAAGCAGACAATTCTTTCTAAAATAGATGAGGCAATTGATGATTTAGAACAGGAACGAGTTCTTTCTGAAGAAGAGCTATGGAAGGAATTGGATTCTCTTTAGTTAAGTAATAACATAATGCAAAAAACATATAAGATAAAGTATACGTATGCCAGTCGTAAAGATATTATTGAGAAAAGGCAATACATTCTTACAACATTCAAGTATCATCAATATGCTGAAAATTTCATGAATAAAATTAAAAAAGCAACAAATAATCTTAAAAATTTCCCTAAGAAAATGTTATAACAAATTTTCAATACAGAGGACGAGAAATATATTTGAAGGTTTTTCAATCCTATTTGATCTTTTATGTCATAGATGAAGAAGAAGCTGTCATAACGATTCTAAGAGTATTACAAGAAAGACAGAATTGGAAAAACATATTAGAACAATGGATACGAAATGATAGTTTCATCTTGTTCTAAATTCCTTCTTTATTCATATATTTAGAAGAAAGGAGGAGGAAGCATGGACAAGGAACAGGAGTTATGGAAGGTTTTTTCGATTCATTTGAGAAATATTTTGACTTCCATGAATATCGATTTTGAACGATTGCAGGAAATACGATTACGTGTATGGGAACCATTAATTATTATATATGATAATCGGGAATTCTTTGTTGGGAAAAGTGGAAGATTGAATACCTGTATGAATGATACATATACCGTTACCCCGGAGGATATTCGAAATACCTTGGATTTTATCAGTCGATATTCTCTCTATGCCTATGAAGATGAAATACGTCAGGGCTTCATTACGATACAGGGAGGACATCGGGTTGGAATTGCAGGTAAGGTGGTAATGGAAGAAGGAGGCATTAAAACCATTCGGCATATTGCCTTTTTGAACATTCGGTTATCCCATCAGGTCAAAGGCTGTGGAAAGGAATTATTACCGGTGGTAAGAGATGAAAATGGAGTCCGGCATACGTTGATTATTTCACCGCCTCGTTGTGGTAAGACCACGTTATTACGGGATTTAATACGGTTATTATCCGATGGCACGGAGAAACATCCGGGTGTTACGGTTGGAGTGGTGGATGAGCGTTCTGAAATTGGTGCGTGTTATCAGGGGATTCCACAGAATGATTTAGGAAAACGAACGGACATTTTAGATTGCTGTCCCAAAGCTTATGGTATGTTGATGTTGATTCGCTCCATGTCACCGACAGTGGTTGCTGTGGATGAGATTGGAAGTCGAGAGGACATTGAAGCAATCGAATACGTCATTAATGCCGGATGCTCCATTCTGGCTACGGTACATGGGAATTCCATTGAAGATATTCGAAATAAACCGGTACTTCGACGGCTGGTGGAGGAACGGATTTTTGAACGGTACGTTGTCTTGAATAACAAGGGGGGGATTGGACATATTGAACGAATTTTTGATGCACAGGGAAATAGTTTGTAAAACGTTGGGCGTATGTCTGATTTTCATTGCAGCAGCAGGCGGTGGACTTACTTATAGTCGAAGGTTGCGGTTGCGATTGGAACAGCTTAGACAATTACAGCAATTAATGCTGTTATTGCAGGGAGAGATTCGGTATCAATGCTCCACTCTTCCGGAAGCCTTTCTGACTTGTGGAAATCAGGTAAAAAGTGTATGTGGAAGCTGGTTTATGGAAACCGGGAAACGCTTAAATGAAATGGAGGGAGTTGGTTTTCAGGAAATATGGGAACAGCAACTCTTGAATTTGCAGAAAGATACAATGTTAAGTATTTCAAATATTGAAGATTTACGCAGATTGGGGAATCAGTTATCTTACCCCGATAAAGAAACACAAATAGGTGCATTGAAGCTATATAGTCATCGCTTAAAGGAGCAAGAAGATCAATTGACAAAGGAGCTTCCGGTTAAGATGAAACTTGGGACGACCCTTGGAGTGTTGTCGGGCTTGTTTTTAATCATTTTACTGATGTAAGGAGAAACGGTTATGACAATAGGATTGATTTTCAAAATTGCAGCAGTTGGAATCCTGGTGGCATTGCTGAATCAGGTTTTGAAGCATTCCGGCAGAGAGGAGCATGCATATTTGGTCAGCTTGGCTGGATTAATTCTGGTTTTAACCTGGATAGTCCCATATATTTATGACCTGTTTACAACAATTCAGGCATTATTCCAAATTGGATAGGACATGCCGGAAATCAATGGAAAATGGAGGAATAGCTTTGGAATTGTCCGTTGTACAATTAGCACTACTTGCAGTAGTTGGTATGATTGCTGCATTAGTGTGTAAAAAGCAGCAAATAGAGGTCAGTACCATGATTAGTCTGGCAGTCTGTCTGATTTTGATGTTTTTTATGGTCCAAGCCTTTGATGAGCTGGTGATATTCATTCAGGAACTTTCCGGCTATATGAATTTGGAGTATGTTGGCGTTTTGTTGAAATTGATTGGGATAGCATATGTTTGCGAATTCGCCTCTGGTTTGTGTAAGGATGCGGGTTATCAGGCAATTTCCGGTCAGATTGAAATGGTAGGAAGAGTAGGGATGATGATAATTACCATTCCGGTAATGAAAGGCATCCTTGATATGATTCAGCAATTGTTGATATAAGGAGGCAATTCATCTTATACAGGGAGGAATGTTATGGGGTGTTTATGTGCAGTTCTGATAAGTTTTTTTCTGTTACAGTGTCCAACTGGGAGAAACATGGAAACATGGATGGAAGATACATCAGAGGAATCTGCTTCGGAGGAAGGAGTCTGGTGGGAAGAAGATGGAATAGAAGAATCTGCACAGGAAATACAGGTAGAATTACTACAGGAATATGATTTTGGTGAACTGGATGCTCTTCTTTCTGAGAATTGGAATGATAAAAATATATCCTTTGAACAGTTAGTCTGGTCTTTGATGCAGGGGGATGTTCCGGATGAGGGAGAAGACTGGAAGGGATTTCTATATCAAATGTTTTTAAAGGAACTGGATGCAAATTTGGGAATTCTAATCAAACTGGTATTACTGGCAATTATTACTGCCATTTTTACCAACCTCAGTGGGTCTATGGGAAAGGGAATGATTCGGGAAAACGGGTTTTATATTACATATCTGATTATGACAGCGTTACTAATGTCTTCCTTTTATTTGATTTTCCAGGTGGCAGTTGAGACAGTAGAAGATATTCTACAGATTATGGAAGCATTGATTCCTACCTATATGGTTGCAGTTGGATTCAGCTCTGGTGTTACTTCCTCGGTTGTTCTACAGGAAGGGATGGTTATGGGAATGACATCCGTATCATGGGGAGTAGAAAAAATCGTGTTTCCTATCATTCAATTATATGTTGTATTGGAATTAGTAAATAATCTCTTGGAAGAGGACTATTTTTCTAAGTTGGGAGAATTGATAAAAACAGTTGTAAAGTGGCTCTTAAAGAGTGTGTTGGCATTTGTTGTTGGGTTGAACGCTGTAAAGAGTATGCTTGCACCGGTTACGGATTCAGTGGCATCTACCGCATTGCAGCGAGGATTTTCAGCAATACCCGGAGGACAGGCAGTAAACGCAGTATCCGGTGTTGTAATTGGTTCCGGTATCCTAATTAAAAATGCAATTGGGGTAGGAGGTATGCTGCTTTTGGTTGCATCTGTCAGTGTTCCGATTTTAAAAATGAGTGTGTTCATATTATCTTATAAATGCATGGCAGCGATTTTGCAGCCGATTTCCGATAAACGAATGATTCAGGGGATACAAAGCATTAGTGAAGGTGGGCAAATGCTAATCACATCTGTGCTTACAGTTATTGTGCTGTTCTTATTGTCCATTGCCATTGTAGCAGTATCTACAAATGTGGGGTATTATTCGGGTTAGATTAAGGAGATATCGATGAATTTCATAACAGTAGTGAAAGACTTTATGCGGAATATGGTGGTATTTACGGTGTTGTCTGCATTCTGTGTGCATTTGCTGCCGGAACAGAAATATCAAAAGTATGCCAGATTTGCCATTGGACTTGTCTACATTTGTATGGTTTTGGAACTGCTGGGAACGATATTAGGGAAAAGTATTACGGTTATGACATTTTAGTATTCTGATATTCGTTTGAACATAATATACATAATTAAGGTGGGTGAAAACATGAAGGAATGGTTTTCGTTGGATAAGCTGAAATCCTTTGGTATGAATAAACTGGTAATATGTCTGCTGATTGGTGTGTTTTTACTGGTGCTTTGTATACCAACCGGTTCCGGAAAAGAAAAGAAAGAGGAAAGTATCATAGGCACTAATGAAACGGAAAGTTGTACGGATATGGAGAATCTGGAACAACGCTTACAGGAAATGTTGGAAAAAGTACAAGGAGTGGGTCGGGTAGAAGTCATGATTACAACAACCGGTGAATACAATCAGATAGAAGGAGTTGTAGTGGTAGCAGAAGGTGGGAATACCCCACAGGTAAGACAGGACATTGTGGAAACTGCCCAAGCGTTATTTCCTATTGCAGCTCATAAAATCAAAGTATGTAAAATGGTGGAATAATTGGGAGGTATGAAATGAAAAAAATTATGAAAAAAAATCAAATTATCATTACTGCTTTGGCAGTGATGATAGCGGTGGCAGGGTACTTAAGTTTTACCAGCAAAGAGGTCAGTATTATAGATGAGAATGGTAATACTGTGGATCTTGCGGGTGCAGATGTTAAGGAAACATTGCAAACCGATGGAAATACGGACGTGGCAGAAACAATTAATACAGAAGTAATCGAAGGTACAGAGGAGGGAAGTGAAGTTGCTTTAGTAGAAGGTGCTGAAGGTAATTCGGATGATGCCGAAGTGAGTGCACCGGTGAATGATTCGATTGGGGAAGCAGTTCTTACGAATGCCGGAGCTGTGGATGCAGCTGCAGATGCAATTGTAAATGCAAAGCTGAATCGTGAACAGACACGTTCAAAATCTCAGGAACTGTTACTGCAGATTGTGAATAATGAAAGCCTGGATCAAGAGTCAAAGCAACAGGCGATTGATGAATTAGTGGCAATGACTGATATTATGGAAAAAGAATCTGTATGTGAACAACAATTGATGGCAAAAGGATTTGAGGAATGTGTCGTGTTGATTAGTGAAGATTGTGTAGATGTTACTGTGAATCGTACAGAGTTGACTGAGGTGGAAAAGGCACAGATTGAGGATATTGTAACCAGAAAGGCAGATTGTGATATATCAGAAATAGTGATTACGGTGATTTCTGAGGAATGATGTGTTTTTTAGCCATGCACCTCGATTACGCTTCACTCCATCTCGGTGAGGGCTAGCGCCCTATAACAACAGAAACTGTCATACAGAATATCATGCAAGCATGAATTCTGCATGAAGTTTCGTTGCTGCATGGCTAAAAGTTTGTTGCAAAAGCGTATAAATTTGATATAATAAAGGTAATGTTATAGGTAAAGTACGTTAGGAGGATAGAGTATGGCTATTGATATGGAACGTCAAGACGGATATAAATTACAGGAATCAGGTGTGTTTGGTGAGGTACAGATCGCAGACGAAGTGGTTGCAATCATTTCCAGTCTGGCTGCATTAGAAGTTGAAGGTGTAGCTAAGATGAGTGGTAATATCCCAAACGAACTGGTTAGTAAGCTTGGAATGAACAATCTTTCCAAAGGTGTAAAGGTAGAGGTTTCGCCGGAAAGTGTTGCAATTGAACTTGCATTAGTAATGAAGTATGGGTTCAGTATTCCAAAGGTATCTGAGCAGGTACAGGAAAAGGTTAAGAGTGCTATTGAAAGCATGACTGGTCTTTCTGTAGAGCGAGTAGATGTTCGGATTGTGGGTGTTGCAGTAGATAAGCCGCAGAAAGCCCCAAAGAATGCAAAGAATCAAAAAAGTATTCAGATAATGAAGAAATAAAAGACCGAATTAATATGTGGACGATGGGGACAGATCTGCGTTGCGGATGTGTCCTCATTCCATGAAAATAAGGCGGAACCGAGTGGAGGATTATGATGACAAGACGACAATTGCGGGAAAATATTTTTCAGGCACTATTCCGAATTGAATTTACGAATCAGCAGGAACGATTGGAACAGATAGAATTTCATCTACAGGAATTGGCGGAACAGGAGCAGGAGGATGGAACGATTGCTTTTGCCAAGGAAGAAGATTTGAAATATGTAAAGGATAAGGTGTTGAGTGTTATCGCTCATTTAGATGAGATTGACACAGAACTATCCGAGCATACAGAAGGATGGAAATTGAACCGAATCGGGAAAGCGGAGCTGGCAATTTTGCGACTGGCAGTATATGAAATCCGCTTTGATGATGAAGTGCCGGAAGGTGTTGCCATCAATGAAGCAGTAGAATTAACAAAAAAGTATTGTGACGAAGATGCAAAGGGCTTCGTAAATGCAGTTTTAGGCAAGCTGGTAAAAGCATAAGTAGTTGTTTTGGAGAAAAAAGATGCAGAAGCGTATTTATTCCGTAGGACAGATAAATACTTATATTAAGAATGTCTTTCAAGGAGATTATCTGTTGTCGGGGTTATATATGAAAGGGGAAGTTTCGAATTGTAAATATCATTCCTCGGGTCATATTTATTTTAGTTTGAAAGATGAAACAGGAGCGATGGCCTGCGTAATGTTTAAGGGAAATCGTAGCTCCGGTTTGAAATTTCAGTTGCAGGATGGGCAATGTGTCATTGTTGGTGGAAGTATTTCTGTCTATGAGAGGGATGGAAAATATCAGATGTATGCCAAGGATATTACTTTGGATGGCACAGGTGCATTATATGAAGAATATGAACGCTTAAAAGCGAAATTATATGAAGAAGGCTTATTTGAATTTGATATCAAGAAACCAATTCCGAAGTTTCCGAAGCGGATAGGGGTTGTAACCGCACCAACAGGAGCTGCCATACAGGATATTCGGAATATCGCCAAACGGAGAAATCCTTATGTACAGTTGATTTTATATCCGGCAAAGGTGCAGGGAGAGGGAGCAGCAGATACGATTGTAAAAGGAATTCAGATATTAGATTCCATGGGTGTGGATACCATTATTATTGGCCGTGGCGGCGGTTCCATTGAGGACTTATGGGCATTTAACGAGGAATCTGTTGCAAGAGCAATATATGCGGCCAGAACTCCTATTATATCCGGTACCGGTCATGAAGTGGATAATACCATTGCAGATTATGCGGCAGATTTGCGGGCACCAACTCCTTCAGCAGCCTGTGAACTGGCAATTCCTGATTACATGGGAACCTGGAACCAACTGGAACAGTTAAGACAGCAGATGCAACAAATAGTAGAGCAAAAGTATAAGGTTGCCAGAATGGAATATCAGCAATTTCAATGGAAGCTGGAACATAATAATCCTATGGCAAAATTAGAGCAACAAAAACAGTATTTGGATGATTTATGGGAGCGATTGGAACAGAGCATGAAGCATCGGTTGGAGGAATGTAAGCATCAACTGGCAATTATGACAGAACGTCTGCATGGTTGTTCACCTACTGCCAAATTGATTCATGGATATGGTTATCTGGAGACCAAAGGACAGCCTGTTACAAGTGTGACACAGGTACAGGCAGGAGATATGATACAGATTACGGTTCATGATGGAACGATTCAGACTCAGGTTTGTGAAAGGAAAGAAGTGGAAGGCTCCCAATGGGTTTAGATAGGTAGCGAGCATTTTTCGGAAAAGAGGACTATGATATGAAAAAGAATCAGCAGGAAGCAACAGAAATACAAGAAACGTCCAAGGTGACGGTGGAGGAAGCCTTTGTACAGCTTACGGAAATTGTTGAACAAATGGAAAATCCAAAGGTGACATTAGAAGAATCTATGGACTATTATCGAAAAGGAATGGCTCTGTTGAATCAATGTAAGGATACATTAGACCAGATTGAAAAAGAGATGATAACTCTTACAGAAGAAGGAGAGGTGCCGGATGGAGAGATTAAATGAAAGAGTGCAGGCAATCGAAGTAATTATTCATAAATATATGCCCAAGGCAGAAGGATATGCAGCAACTGTTATGGAGGCAATGAATTATACCATGAATGCAGGTGGCAAACGTCTGAGACCAATGCTTATGCAGGAAACATTTTATATGTTTGGTGGGACGGGTGAGACGATTGAACCATTTATGGCGGCAATAGAAATGATACATACCTATTCTTTGGTGCATGATGATTTGCCGGCATTGGATAATGATGATTATCGGAGGGGTCGAAAGACTGCTCATATTGTTTACGGAGAAGCAATGGCAATTCTTGCAGGAGACGCTTTGTTGAATTACGCGTATGAAACAGCGGCAAAGGCATTTTCCATGACCACAGAGGTACAACCGGTCGTGCGGGCATTTACTATATTGACCCAGAAACCTGGAATTTATGGAATGATTGGAGGCCAGACCGCAGATGTGGAATTAACAGGAACTCCTCTTAGCGAAGACGCTTTGGAGTATATTTATGAGAATAAAACCGGAGCGTTAATTGAGGCTTCCATGATGATTGGTGCCTGTCTGGCAGGGGCATCTTTGGATGCAGTGAAAGAAATCGAGAAGCTGGCAGGTATTGTGGGAAGAGCCTTTCAGATTCAGGATGATATTCTGGATATAGAAGGAAATGAGGAGGAATTAGGTAAACCTTTGCATAGTGATGAAGAAAATGGAAAGGTTACCTATGTTACGATTCATGGTATAACAGATGCGAAGGCGGAAGTAGAGCATCTATCGCAACAGGCAGTAAAGATTCTGGATGGTTTTCCACAGGAAAATCCATTTTTGCGAGAATTGATTTTATCCTTAGTACATCGTCGAAAATAGAGGCAGGATATGAAGGTATTAGATAAGATAAATAAACCGAATGATATTAAGCGGTTGAGCAAAACTGAATATCCGATTTTGGCACAGGAAATACGGGATTTTATATTAGAGCATGTCAGCCAGACCGGTGGACATCTGGCATCGAATTTGGGAACAGTAGAACTTACTATGGCACTGCATCTGGTTCTGGATTTTCCGGTGGATAAATTAATCTGGGATGTGGGTCATCAGGCATATACCCATAAGATTTTAACCGGACGGAAAGAGGAATTTGAACATTTGCGGGAATTTGGTGGTATGAGTGGTTTTCCGAAGCAGATGGAAAGTCCTTGTGATTGTTTTGATACCGGACATAGTTCTACTTCTATTTCTGCTGCGCTTGGTTATGCGGAGGCAAAAGAAATCATGGGAACGGATGAATCTATCGTTGCTGTAATCGGTGATGGGGCTTTATCCGGTGGTTTGGCATATGAAGCATTAAATAATATGGCTCGGCTGAAATCCAGTATGGTAGTGGTATTAAATGACAATGAAATGTCTATTTCTGAAAATGTTGGAGGCATGTCACATTATTTAAATAAAATCCGTACCGGACAGAAATACAATGATTTTAAAGCTGGAGTTGAAAAATCTATTTTACGGATACCTCTTGCCGGACATGATTTGGCGGTATCCGTAAAACGGTCAAAGGACAGTATTAAGCATTTGTTAGTTCCCGGAATGTTTTTTGAAGATATGGGGATTACCTACATTGGTCCGATTGATGGACATAATATCCAACAGATGGTAGAGAGTCTGGTATCAGCCATTGAATTGGAACGTCCGGTAGTGGTACACGTGAAAACAGTCAAAGGAAAGGGGTATCGCTTTGCAGAAAAGCACCCTTGTTATTTCCATGGCGTTGGACCGTTTGATTTGGAGACAGGCAAAGTAAAGGAAAAGAAGGAAAAGCCTGCTTATACAGATATATTTGCGCGAAAGATACTGAATATGGCAGATCAAAACCAGAAAATTGTTGCAATTACGGCAGCAATGGCGGAAGGAACAGGATTAAAGCGATTTCGAGAGCAGTATCCGGAACGTTTCTTTGATGTGGGAATTGCTGAACAACATGCCGTTACTTTTGCGGCAGGCTTGGCAGCAGCAGGAATGAAGCCGGTTGTGGCAGTATATTCCTCTTTTTTACAACGAGCTTATGACCAGATTCTGCATGATGTCTGTATTCAGAATTTGCCGGTCATTTTTGCAATTGACCGTTCCGGTCTGGTAGGCGCAGATGGTTCTACACATCAAGGAATTTTCGACATCAGCTATTTATCGGAAATACCGAATATGACGATTGTGTCACCAAAGAACCGATATGAGTTAGAGGAAGCAATGGATTTCGCACTGGAATGGCAGGGACCTATTGCAATTCGCTATCCGAGAGGAACTGCATATGAAGGCTATCAGGACATTCAGACACCAATGGAGCATGGTAAGAGTGAAGTGCTCGTGGAAGGAAAGGATATTGCAATTCTGGCAGTGGGTAATATGCTGGAAGAGGCAGAAAAAACCTGTACAATCCTGAAAGAGCATGGTATCAATCCAACTCTCGTTAATGTCAGATTTATCAAGCCTTTTGATACGAATCTGCTGGATTCTTTATGTGAAAGCCATGGAATGATTTGTACGATGGAAGAAAACGTATATTCCGGCGGATATGGACAGGCAGTTGGTGCATATCTGAAGGAGAAAAATGCAAAGGTTGAATTCTTACCGGTTGCCATTGTTGATCAGTTTGTGGAACATGGCAGTATTCAGGAATTGAGAAAGCTATTAAATATTGATGGTGCCAGTGTTGCAGAGAAGATTATCCGGCATTGGGACAACCAGGAGGAAATATGAAGCAACGATTAGATGTGATGCTGGTGGAACAGGGCTTTGCCACTTCCCGTGAAAAAGCAAAAGCAATTATAATGTCCGGAATTGTATTTGTAAATGGAGAACGGGAGGATAAAGCAGGCTCTACCTTTGATACTGAAAAATCAAAAATTGAAGTGAAGGGACATACATTGAAATATGTCAGCCGGGGCGGATTAAAGCTGGAAAAGGCAATGGAACAGTTTGGCGTCGTGTTACAGGATAAGGTATGTATGGATGTTGGAGCTTCTACCGGCGGATTTACGGATTGTATGCTGCAAAACGGAGCAGTAAAGGTATATTCTGTTGATGTAGGACATGGACAATTAGACTGGAAACTTCGGAATGATTCCAGAGTGGTATGTATGGAAAAAACGAACATCCGTTATGTGACACCTGAGGATATAGATGAACCGGCAGCATTTGTTTCGATTGATGTATCTTTTATTTCTTTGACAAAGGTATTAGGACCGGTAAAGGAATTGATGACACCGGATGGTGAAGTAGTTTGCCTGATTAAACCACAGTTTGAGGCAGGAAGAGAAAAAGTCGGAAAAAAAGGTGTGGTACGTGACAAGAGCGTACATATGGAAGTGATTAAAATGGTAATGGAATATGCCAAATCTATTGGTTTTCAATTACTTCATTTGGATTTCTCACCAATCAAAGGACCGGAAGGAAACATTGAATATTTATTGCATATGACCAAAGAACAGGTTTGTGACCGGGAAGAATTGGATATAAAGGCAGTCGTAGAGGCCTCTCATCAGGAACTGGCATAGGAAGAAACTGACAGATAACAAGCTAGTATGAAATAAGCAGTCAGAATTGAGGGAAGGATAGCGTTATGAAACGATTCATTATCGTAGCAAATTCAACAAAGGATGAAAACTTAATATTGGCAGGTGAAGTTCAGTCCTATCTTCAGATGCATGGTGCCAGTGCAGAAATCTGTGCAGATGCAGATAATATTCCGGTAGATTGCAGTGTGGAATGTGCCATTGTCCTGGGCGGTGACGGAACGATGCTTCTTGCTTCCAGCAAGTTGTCAGAGAAAGGAATTCCTATGATAGGCATTAATCTGGGCACCATGGGTTTTATGGCAGATGTTGATCCCCGAAATATGGAGGAAGCTTTGGAATGTTTGCTTCAAGACCAATATCGGGTGGAAGAACGAATGAATTTGATTGGAACCATTTACCATGAGGGAAAGGAAATGGCAACTGCAACGGCTTTGAATGATATTGTTATTGCACGTTCCGGTTATTCCCGTATTATTTGTCTTCGAATTTATGTAAATGGTGAACTGCTGGATGTTTATGAGGCAGACGGTGTAATTATTGCTACACCTACCGGTTCCACCGCATATAATCTGTCTGCCGGCGGACCGATAGTCAGTCCGAATGCCAGTCTGATTCTGGTTACACCGGTTTCGCCACATTCATTGACCAGTAAAAGTGTGGTTTTTTCTGCTGAAGACGAGATAGAGGTTGAAATTGTACCAAAGAGGAAAAGTCAGAAAGAAGAAGCCTTTGCAACTTTCGATGGAAGAGGCTATGAAGAATTACAATTGGAGGACCGAGTACGGATACGACGTGCTCTAAAACCAACACGTCTGGTTAAGATTTATCAGACTAGCTTTTATGAGATATTAAGAAGTAAAATGGGAGAGTCAAATCGATGAAATCAGCCAGACAATCAAAGATTATAGAATTAATTGAAGAATATGACATTATGACCCAGGAGGAGTTATCGGAATTGCTAAGCCAGGCGGGATTTCCCAATACACAGGCAACAATTTCCAGAGATATTCGGGAGTTAAAGCTGACGAAGATAACGACTGCCTCCGGTAAGCCGAAGTATGCCATCCAGCAGCCACAGGATGTAGATATTTGGAGAAAGTATCGACAGGTATTGGCAGCAGGAATTTTAACTATGGAGACTTCGGAAAATCTGATTGTGATAAAAACGGTATCAGGTGTGGCAATGGCAGTAGCTGCCGCACTGGATAATTTAGATATCAATGGCCTAATGGGATGCATTGCAGGAGATGATACTATCATTGCAGTTGCAAGGTCAAAGGATATGTCAGAAAAGGTGATTGCCAATATTGAAAAGACAGCATACAGTGACTTGTAACAGACATAGTTAGCAAATGATACATATATGGAGGAACTGATATGTTACGGAATCTGCATATAAAAAATATGGCTTTGATTGATGAAATCGAAGTGAATTTTGAAGAAGGTCTGAATATATTAACCGGAGAAACAGGTGCAGGAAAATCAATTATTCTGGGTGCAGTCAATATTGCTTTAGGTGGAAGAACCGGAAAAGAAATGCTGCGAGAAGGTGCAGAATATGGTTTGGTGGAATTATTATTTGAAATCAATACACCGGAAACCAAGGCAGCCTTGACACAAATTGATATTTCTTTATCAGAAGATAATGTTTTGATTATCAGTCGCCGGATTTTTCCAAACCGTGTGGTAAATAAAGTAAATGATGAGATGGTAACAGTTTCCAAATTAAAGGAGATTGCGGGTATATTAATTGACATTCATTCCCAACAGGAGCATCAATCTTTATTAAAAAAATCGAATCATTTAAATATTTTAGACCGATTTGGACATGATAAAATTGAAACAATGAAAAAACTGGTACGTGGCGATTATGATGTCTATGCAAAGCGAAAAGAAGAATTAGACGCTATGCAAATGGACGAAGAAACCAGAAAACGACAGATAAGTTTTCTGAAATTTGAAATTCAGGAAATAGAGGAAGCAGCCTTACAGCCGGAGGAAGAGGAAAAATTAGAAGTCCGTTATCGAAGAATGACCAATAGTCGGAAGATTATGGAGTCTGTCTCTCATATCTATCAAAGTACCGGTTATGAGCAGTCAGAAAGTGCCGGGAATCAGATTGGACATGCCTTTGCAATGATTTCAAAGGCAGCGGAGTATGATAATACCTTGCTGAACCTACAGGAACAGCTTGGTACAATCGATAGTCTGTTAAATGATTTTAATCGGGAATTGTCGGATTATATTTCAGAATTGACCTTTGATGAACAGGAATTTCGTCAGGTGGAACACCGATTGGATCAGATACATAATCTGGAAGCCAAGTATGGAAAAACGATTCCATTGGTGCTGGAATATCTGGAGGAAAAACAAAAGGAATATGCCAGATATGAAGATTATGAGGTCTGCCGGGAGCAGTTACAAAAAGAATGCACACAGGCATTAGAACAGTATAAACTGCATAGCGAAACATTATCTCAGGTACGAAAACAGGTGGCAGAACAACTAACTCAAATGATTTCGAATGCATTAATGGATTTAAACTTTTTGGATGTTCGTTTTGATATGAGATTCAAAGAACTGGAACAGCCAACGGGAAATGGAATGGAAGAAGCTTATTTTGTCATTTCCACGAATGTGGGAGAAGAAATGAAACCATTGTGGGAAGTGGCTTCCGGTGGTGAATTATCCAGAATTATGCTGGCAGTGAAATCCTGTCTGGCAGAGGTGGATGATATTGATACATTAATCTTTGATGAAATTGATGTAGGAATCAGTGGAAGAACGGCACAGAAGGTTTCAGAAAAATTATCTGCACTTGGAAGACAGCATCAGGTAATCTGCATCAGTCATTTGCCACAAATCGCAGCTATGGCAGATGCCCATTATAAAATTGAGAAGCAGGTGCAGGGGGAAAAGACGGTAACTCAGATTTATCCATTGGAGGAAGAAGCTTCCGTGGAAGAAATTGCCAGAATGCTAGGCGGTGTGGAAATTACGGAAACTGTGTTATCCAGCGCGGCTGAAATGAAAGAAATGGCAAAGCGTACAAAAATATACTAAGGGATTTTTAGTAGAAACGTAGACACTAAGAACAGATAACTCTGTTTTTAGTGTCTTTACTTTTGAAAGGAGATTCGGCTATGAAACGTAAGTTTTGCTTATATATGATGTTTTTCAGTACGCTTTTTCTTGCCGGCTGGGGTTGGCTGGAATATTACAAAACCTGTATTCCGAATGAAATTCAAGTGATTGCAGGGAATCAGGAAGATTTTGATTTTTCCATTCCTGCCAGTGCAACGGTTGAGGAATCAAATCAGCAATGGAATTTACAACAACCATTTACAATGACTGCCTGGAATACGGGTTCTTATGAAATGGAGGTACGTCTGTTTGGAGTGATACCACTGAAAACGGTACAGGTAGAAGCGATTGAAGAAGCATATGTGATTCCTTGTGGTTGTCCGGTAGGAATATACATGGAAACAGAGGGAATTATGGTCATTGATACCGGTGTCATTACAGATGCCAATGGGGTAGAACAGTCTCCGGCAGGAACCGTATTGCAATCCGGTGATTATATTCAGGCGATAAACGGAATCTATGTAACAGAAAAGGAGCAGTTGATAGAAAGTATTCAAGAGTCTCAAGGAAATGATGTGATATTAACGGTCAATCGAAATAATCAGGCAATAGAAGTCCGGGTGACGCCGGTCCTTGCGATGGATGGGGATTATAAGGCAGGAATCTGGGTACGGGATGATATGCAGGGAATCGGAACCTTAACCTATGTAACAGAAGACCGGTTTGGTGCATTAGGACATGGAGTGAATGATGTGGATACAGGAAAGCTGGTTGAATTAGAGGATGGAGAATTAAGGGCAGCTTCTATCTTGGGAATTACAAAGGGAACCAGTGGAAGTCCGGGTTCTGTTGCAGGAATCATTGATTATTCAGAAAACGGATATTTAGGAACAATTGAAAAAAATACAGAATGCGGAATTGTCGGCAGGGTAGAGTATCTGGATGCCTTACCGGATGAAGTGGATCGAACCGCTGTACCAATTGCATTGAAGCAGGAGGTAGAATTAGGAACCGCATATATTCGTTCCAATATTTCAGGAGAAATGAAGGATTATGAAATTCAGATAACGGATATACATTTGGGAGATGCACATACAACAAAAGGATTCGAAATTCAGGTAACAGACCCGGAACTGTTGGAATTGACCGGTGGAATCATACAGGGGATGAGTGGCAGTCCGATTCTTCAAAACGGAAAGGTTGTAGGTGCTGTGACGCATGTATTTGTAAACGATGCAACAAAAGGATATGGAATCTTCATTGAAAAGATGTTGGGGCAATGAGCCATGCAGGACAGGAGTAAAATGAGGCGATACAAGCTTGCTTGTAGGAGCCTCATTTTTACGAGTGGACTATACGGCGAAAGCCGAACACTGAGGAAAAGCGAAGCTTTTTCGAAGTGTGCATGGCGAATGGGGAGGTGTAAAATCCTGCTCCAATGACAAAAAACTCGACCATAACACTCGGTGCTTCAACAAAAAGCAACAGAATTAGAATCGAAATTATTATGAATTATACGAACCATCGACGGAATAAAGATATACTGTCAATAATTGCGAAGGATACCCCCTTTTCACTGTTTTTTATTTCAACTATAATTGCAAAGGAACAACAAATTGGGAGCAAAAAGTACAGGAGGCGAGCCATGAACGACATAAAAGTTGCAATTGTGAATCACGACAAGCGAGCTTTACAGAGGATAAACCAGTTTCTGGCAGAAGAGGATCGGGTTCGAGTGGTAGGCACAGCACAGGATGGACAGGAAGCAGTTACTATGATACGGGAACGAAAACCGGAGGTAGTTGTTTTGGACTTGATAATGCCACATTTGGACGGAGTAGGAATTATGGAGCAGGTGGAGTATCAGGCAGGAAAAGAGGGGCGACCAAAGTATATTATTGGCATGATGAAGGGGCAGGAATTTATGTTCCAGATGGCAGCAGAAAGTCAGAATGTTGTAGGCGTGGGAGCGAAGTTTTCACAGACTGATTTAAAAAATGCCCTTCAGATGCTAAATGGAAATCGAAAGTCTGTTCGTTGGAGCGGTGTACAAAGTGCAGCGATTACGGTTGCACCGCCGGAGGACAAGCTGGAGCTTGTGGTGACAGACATTATTCATGAAATTGGGGTGCCGGCACATATTAAAGGTTATCAGTATCTGAGAACGGCGATTCTTATGTCAGTTGCAGATATGGATATATTAAATTCCATAACAAAGCAGTTGTATCCGGAAATTGCTAATATGTATGGAACTACACCAAGCAGGGTGGAACGTGCCATTCGGCATGCCATTGAAGTAGCATGGGGCAGAGGACATATGGATACCATAGATGAATTATTTGGATATACCATCCATGCCGGTAAGGGAAAACCGACCAATTCGGAATTTATAGCATTGATTGCAGATAAAATTCGTTTGGATCAAAAGATGAAAAGTGCGTAAGGGAGCAAAGTATGTAAAAACAGAAAGATGGGGATATTATGGAAAAATTAACGAAAATGAGAGTAATGGCGGCAGATCAGGATTTAATTCAGGAGTTAAACAGATATGATTTCATTTCCAGAGATGGGAACATGGAAATTGTTGGAAAATACCTGGATGGTGAGGAATTGTATCAGGCAATTGTGAAAAGTCGCCCGGATCTGGTTGTAATGGATGCCTTACTAAAATCAACAGATGGAATTGAATTGATGAGAAGAATGAAAGAAGAGCATCCGGAAATACAGACAAGATTTATTCTATTGACAACTATTGGCTCTGAAAGTGTGATTGAAACAGCTTTTTTAATGGGAGCCTCTTATTATATGCTGAAACCTTTTGATAATCAGATATTAAAGCGGAGAATGAAGCAGGTATTAATGAGTGAGGGAAAGACAGAAGAAGAACGGGTGTTGGAATTGGGAGAAGACCTGGCACCTTATGTGAAAGAACGAAACCTTGAGGGAGAAGTAACGGAAATTATTCGGGAAATCGGAATCCCGGCACATATTAAAGGATATCAGTATATTCGGGAGGGGATTATGATGGCGGTTGAAGACCCGAATATGTTGAATTACATAACGAAGCTGTTATATCCTACCATTGCTAAGAAATATAAAACCACGTCTTCCAGTGTGGAACGTGCCATTCGGCATGCCATTGAAGTGGCCTGGAGCAGAGGAAAAATGGATGTGATTCAGGAATTGTTTGGTTATACTATACATGCCGGAAAAGGAAAACCAACGAATTCAGAATTTATAGCACTTATTGCGGATAAGCTTCGGTTGGAATACGAATTGTAAAAGATAGGAAGGATAAATGTAAAAATGTGGTTCCATTTATTGATAAAATATGCTATACTTTTTTCATGTTATTTCAAAAATAAAAGAAATACCGGGAGGGTTATCTAAATATGAAGAAAGTGGCATATGTAGCATCAGAATGTGTACCATTTATAAAAACAGGCGGTCTTGCCGATGTTGTTGGAACATTACCGAAAATGTTTGACAAAAATGAATATGATGTACGGATTATTATTCCGAACTATTTGTGTATTCCCCATAAGTATCGGGAAAAAATGAAGTATTTAACACACTTTCAGATGGATATTGGTTGGAGACACCAATATGTAGGTGTTATGTACATGGAATATGAAGGTGTTCCGGTATATTTTATTGACAACGAATATTATTTCAATGGATTTACACCGTATGGTGATGTGAAATGGGATATTGAAAAGTTTACCTTCTTTTCGAAAGCAGCATTATCCATATTACCGGTGATTGGATTCCGTCCGGATATTATCCACTGCCACGATTGGCAATCCGGTTTGGTGCCGGTATATTTGAAAACCTTATTTGCAGGCAATCCATTTTTCCAGGGAATTAAATCAATTATGACAATTCATAATCTGAAATTCCAAGGAAATTGGGATATTGAAACTATTCAGGGATATTCCGGTCTGCCATCTTATGTATTTACGCCGGACAAGCTGGAGTTTAAGAAAGATGCCAGTATGTTAAAGGGTGGTTTGGTATATGCAGATAAGATTACGACAGTAAGTAACACCTATGCATGGGAAATTCAGACAAAGGAATATGGAGAAGGTTTGGAAGGATTATTATCTGCCAGAAAGCATGATTTATGGGGTATTGTAAATGGTATTGACTATGATATTTATAATCCTGCTAAAGACCCAATGATTTATAAGAATTATTCGATAAAGAACTATAAGAAAGCAAAAGCAGAAAATAAGCGAAGAATGCAGGAGGAATTCGGTTTACCGGTTGATGAAAAGCAATTTGTGATTGGTATTATTTCCAGATTGACAGACCAGAAGGGACTGGATTTAGTAGACCGGGTTATGAATGATATTTGTCAGGATGGCGTTCAGTTTATTGTTCTTGGTACCGGAGAGCAACGGTATGAAGATATGTTCCGGTATTATCAGGGTATCCATCCGTATAAAGTATCTGCAAACATTTACTATTCAGATGAGCGTTCTCATAAGATGTATGCAGGCTGTGATGTAATGTTAGTACCTTCCCGATTTGAACCTTGTGGATTGACACAGTTAATGGCACTTCGTTATGGTACGGTTCCGGTAGTACGTGAAACCGGTGGATTAAAGGATACGGTAGAACCTTACAACCAGTTCGCTAAGACTGGTACAGGCTTCAGTTTCCGAAACTATAATGCACACGAGATGTTGAATACAATCAATTATGCAAAAGAAGTTTATTATAACGATAAGGAAAGCTGGTATGGTATTATGGAACGAGCTATGAAAATAGATTACTCATGGCAGAAATCCGCAGAAAAATACCAAGAATTGTATAACTACGTGTAGAAGGCTACGAGCCATGCAAGGATAAAACTCAGAACAGTCAGCGAGAACATTTATGCTCTTTGCTGACTGCTCTGAGTTTTAGACTTATAGGGCGACAGCCCTATCATCGAGTCGAGCGAAGCGAGATGAGATGGGCATGGCGAGAAGCCGGAAGGTGGGCGACAGAAAGGACAAATTATGGCATTTGACGGAATTGTAATTGCAAATATCATACATGAATTGAATACAAACGTGCTGAATAGCCGAATTTATAAAATTTATCAGCCGGAACCGGATGAATTAAATCTTATATTAAAAACTCCTCAGGGTAATTTTCGTTTGTTATTATCGGCAAGTGCTACACTGCCACTGATTTATCTGTCAACAGAGAACAAGAATAATCCCATGACCGCACCGAATTTCTGTATGCTGTTACGGAAACACATTGGAAATGGACGAATTGTGAAAATAGAGCAACCCGGATTTGAGCGAATTGTGGTGTTTCATATTGAACATTTAGATGAAATGGGAGATTTGTGCACTAAGAAGCTTATCATTGAAATTATGGGGAAGCACAGTAATATTATTTTCTGTGATGATAAAGACGTAATTATTGATAGTATTAAACGGGTGGGTGCCCAGATGAGTTCGGTTCGAGAGGTATTGCCGGGGCGAACCTATGAACTGCCACCGTCACAGGGGAAAATCAGTCCTTTGGATTTGTCGAAAGAGTATTTTGAACAAATGATGCTGGTAAAGCCTGTAAATCTGTGTAAAATGATTTATACCTCCTTAACCGGCTTTAGCCCGGTAGTGGCAAATGAAATCTGTGACAGAGCCGGTTTGGATGGAGACAGCAGTGTTTCCGGTCTTTTAGAAATAGAGGGAGAAGAAGGGAAAGAACGACTTTGGGCAGAATTGTGGAATGTGGCAGAGCAAATCCGCAAAGAAGAATTCCAGCCGGGTATTTACTATGATGAAGAGGAAAGCCCTGTAGAGTTTTCTGCTATTCCTTTATACATGTATTCGGACTTGGAGTGGAGGAAAAAAGAATCTATATCGGAAGTGTTGCAGGAATATTATGCAATGAAAAATAATGTCACACGTATTCGGCAAAAGTCTTCGGATTTGCGGCGTGTGGTTGCAACGGCAATAGAACGGACGGTAAAAAAATACGATTTACAGTTAAGTCAATTAAAGGATACGGAGAAGCGGGATAAATATCGTATATATGGGGAATTGATTAATACCTATGGATATGGAATTGAACCGGAATCAAAATCCTTTCAGGCATTGAATTATTATACCAACGAGGAAATTACCATTCCCTTGGATTCTACAATTACTCCCGCAGAAAATGCCAAGAGGTATTTTGCAAAATATAATAAATTAAAACGTACATTTGAAGCATTAACAGAGCAGGTAGAACAAACCAAACAGGAATTGGAGCATTTACAATCCATTCAGACTGCATTGGATATTACGTTAGAAGAAAATGATTTAGCAGAAATTAAGCGGGAACTTATGGATTATGGCTACATTAAGTACAAAAGCGATGGAAAGAAAAAGGGAAAGATGCCAAAAAGTAAGCCATTTCACTATATTTCTTCCGACGGTTATCATATGTATGTAGGAAAAAACAATTATCAGAACGAGGAGCTTACATTTAAAGTCGCCAATGGCGGTGATTGGTGGTTTCATGCCAAGCAGGCATCGGGTTCACATGTAATTTTAAAAACAGAAGGACAAGAGGAAATACCGGACCGTACGTATGAGGAAGCAGCAAGATTGGCAGCGTATTATTCTTCTGCCAGAACCGGGTCCAAGGTAGATGTTGATTACACCAAACGGGCAAATTTAAAAAAGACACCCGGAGGTGCTCCAGGTTTTGTAATATATCATACCAATTATTCCATGACCATTGAGCCGGATATACGGGGAATAGAAGAAGTAGAAGAATAAATCAGTGAATCATAGCTTTTTCATTGACTTTTACCGGTGTTTTACCGTATAATAGATTGGATTGTAAAACAATGGATAAATCATTGAAAATAACAGTAAGAAAAAGGTGACGAGATGATTCGCAGTATGACAGGCTTCGGCCGTAGTGAAACGATTACAACAGAATATAAGTTGATTGTGGAGATGAAAGCAGTGAATCATCGATACAGTGAATTCGGTATTAAGATGCCAAAGAAATTGAATTTATTCGAGGCAAATATACGGGCTTTGCTAAAGGAATATATCAATCGTGGAAAGGTTGACGTATTTATTACCTATGAGGATTATCGGGAATCCAATGCATGTATCAAGTACAATAAGGAAATTGCAAAAGAATATCTGGATTATTTGAAACAGATGGAAACGGAATTCCAGATTCCAAATGATATAACGGTAACAAAATTAGCAGGTTTTTCTGATGTATTTTCTAAGGAAGAACAGTCCATTGATGAAGAACAGCTGTGGAGTATTTTGGAGACAGGAATCCGTCAGGCGGCAGAGCAGTTTGTTGCAACCCGGGAACGGGAAGGTGAAAATCTGAAAAATGACCTGATTGGCAAGCTGGATGGAATGCTATCCATGGTGGATTACATTGAACAGGAAGCACCACAGTTAATACAGGATTACCGAAATAAATTAGAAGCAAAGGTACAGGAATTGTTAGAGGGTACGAATATCGATGAATCCAGAATTGCAACAGAAGTTGTGATATATGCGGATAAGATATGTGTGGATGAGGAAACGGTTCGTTTGAGAAGCCATATCAACAGTACCAAGGATATATTAACGGAAGGTGGAAGTATCGGACGAAAGCTGGATTTTATAGCACAGGAGATGAATCGGGAAGCCAATACCATTCTATCCAAAGCCAATTCCTTGGATATTTCCAATACAGCGATTGACTTGAAGACCGAAATTGAAAAGGTTCGGGAACAGATTCAGAACATTGAATAAGGTCAGGTGATAATATGGAGAAAAAGGGAACTTTGATTGTGATATCCGGTTTTTCCGGAGTTGGAAAAGGTACTGTAGTAAAGCGTCTGGTTCAGGATTATGGATACAGTCTTTCAATCTCAGCAACCACAAGAGCACCACGTGAAGGTGAAGTGGATGGAAGAGAATATTATTTCAAATCCAAAGAAGATTTTATGAATCTGATTGATTATAACGGATTTATTGAGTGGGCAGTTTATGTGGAGAATTATTATGGTACACCAAGAGCCTTTGTAGAAAAGGAACTGGCTGCCGGACATAATGTTATTCTGGAAATCGAAGTGCAGGGTGCCTTGAATATTAAGAGCCAGTATCCGGATGCGGTTTTGATTTTCTTAACAGCACCAAGTGCAGAAGTATTAAAAAATCGTTTGATTGGTCGCGGAACGGAGGATCCGGCGGTCATTGAAAAACGAATGAAACGTGCGGTAGAAGAATCCGAGGACATGGATCAATATGAATATATTGTGGTCAATGATGATTTGGATCAGTGTGTAAAAGATGTAAATTCTGTCATTGTGGCAAAGAGCTGCAGACTGGAAGAAAATATAGAATTTATGAAAGAAATGAAAGCAGAATTAAAGGCTTTATAGAAAGGAGTTTTATTATGATACATCCATCTTATACTGACTTAATGGAGGTCGTTAACAGTGAGGTTGAACCGGGCGAACAGCCGGTGGTACAGAGCCGTTATTCCATTGTGCTTGCAACTGCTAAGCGTGCAAGACAGATTATTGCAGGTTCAGAACCGTTGGTAGAGGCATCTAACAAGAAGCCATTATCCCTTGCTGTGGAAGAGTTGTACAGAGGTAAGGTTAAGATTGTCGGCGATGACGAATAAGAATCGAGGGAGCTTTATACAAGCTCCCTTATGTTCTTTTATACTCTCTGCTAGTAACGTAATAAGATTCGGAATATATGTCTGCCCGAAGCCGGGTGGATATTCATAGAGAATGGAAAGGGCGATAACATGAAGGTATCAGAATTAATAAAAGATTTGGATTACACCCTGTTACAAGGCTCCTTGGATACAGAGGTGGTTGAAATAGAAAATGATTCCCGAAAGGTTGCAGAAGGATATCTGTTCTTTTGTATTGCCGGAAGTGTTCGGGATGGACATGAGTTTGCAAAGGAAGTAGTAGAAAAAGGAGCAAGTGTATTAGTGGTAGAAAAACCGGTGGAGGTACCGGAAGGGGTTGCTGTACTTCAAGTACCAAACAGTCGGTATGCCATGGGTATGATTTCTTCTGTTTTTTACGGAGAACCTTCCAAGCAATTAACAGTGATTGGTATTACAGGAACCAAGGGGAAAACAACAACTACCTACATGATTCAGTCTATGTTAGAACAGACCGGACACCATACCGGATTAGTGGGAACTATTGAAATCATAGATGGCAAGGAACGGATTCCGGCAGCCAATACCACACCGGAATCGTTAAAACTACAACGCATTTTGCGGGATATGGTGGCAAATGGACTGGACAGCGTGGTAATGGAGGTATCCTCCCAGGGATTAATGTTAGACCGGGTTGCCGGTGTTGATTTTGATTATGGTATTTTTACGAATTTATCGGAAGACCATATTGGACCAAATGAACATGCCAGCTTTGAAGAATATTGCATGTGGAAAAGCAAGCTGTTTCAGCTTTGTAAGGTGGGTATTTTTAATCGGGATGACCCGAATTTTGAAGAAATATTGAAAAATCATACCTGTAAAGTCATCACATATGGCATGCATGAGGGGGCTGACTATCAGGCAAGTGATTGGAAACTGCATAATGAAGATGGACATTTAGGCATTGAATATCATTTATCCGGTAAAGCAGAAGGACAAATGCTGGTGAATATACCGGGTAAGTTCAGTATATATAATTCTTTGGCGGCAATAGCAGTTGCAAATGAAATGAATGTGGATATCCAAGTGATTCAGCAGGTCTTAACGACAGTGAAGGTACGGGGACGGGTAGAATTGATTCCGATTTCGGATGCCTTTACTATCCTGATTGATTATGCACATAATGCAGTAAGCTTGGAAAGTATTTTAGAAACCCTGCGGGAATACAATCCGGGACGGCTGGTTTCTGTATTTGGCTGTGGAGGAAATCGTTCTAAAACCCGTCGTTATGAAATGGGTGAGGTTTCGGGCCGACTGGCAGATTTTACGATTATCACCTCGGACAATCCGAGATTTGAGGAGCCACAGGCTATTATTGATGATATTATTACCGGTATATCAAAAACGGATGGAAACTATATTGAGATTATTGACCGTAAGGAAGCCTTTCGATATGCAATTATGCATGCACAGACGGGCGATGTGATTGTACTGGCTGGCAAGGGACATGAGGATTATCAGGAAATTAAAGGTGTGAAGTACCATATGGACGAACGAGAGCTGATTCGGGAAGTATTGGAGGAAGAGGATGTCAGCAAAATATGTGGATATAATAATCGATATTTCGCATGAAGCCATTGACCGGGCATTTCAATATGAAGTGCCCCTTTCTTTGTATGGAAAAATATCCATAGGTATGCAGGTACAGGTACCATTTGGTAACGGAAACCGGCTTCGAACCGGATATGTCATAGGAATGGGAAATGAACCCAAATGGCAGGTAGATAAGATTAAGCAGGTTCATGGCATTGTGGAAAAACAGATACCGGTGGAAGGTCAGTTAATACAATTGGCTGCATGGATGAAGGAAACCTATGGTTCTACCATGTATCAGGCATTAATGACGGTGATGCCGGTGAAAAAGAAGATTCGTCCGGTAGAAAAAAAGACATTACAGCTGGCAGTAGATGTGGAGGAAGGAAAGCTGCGTCTATTGGAATATCGGAGAAAGCATTATGTAGCGAAAGCGCGTTTGTTAGAAGCCTTGTTGGAACATGGGGAATTTCCTTATGATTTGGCAAAGGAAAAGCTAAATATCAGTCCGGCTACCTGTGAACGGCTACGGGAGGAAGGAACATTAGAAATACTGACGGAAACCCAGTATCGACAGGCAGGAACCAGAAAGCACTTAACAGAACCGGAGCCGGAATTAAATGACAATCAGAAGCAGTTGGTGGAGGAGTTTACAAAGGATTATCTGGCAGAGGATTACAAAAACTATTTGCTTCATGGGATTACAGGAAGTGGAAAAACGGAAGTCTATATGCATGCAATCGATATCGTGATTGCACGGGGCAGACAGGCCATTGTGTTAATACCGGAAATCTCCTTGACCTTCCAGACAGTGATGCGGTTTCGTCGGCATTTTGGTGATCGGATTACCATATTGAATTCCCGTATGAATGACGGAGAACGATATGATCAGTTTGAACGAATTCGAAAGGGAGAAGTAGATATTGTGATTGGACCCCGGTCGGCATTATTTGCACCATTTTCGAATCTGGGACTGGTGATAATTGATGAGGAACATGAAAGCAGTTATAAAAGTGATAATGTACCCAAATACCATGCCAGAGAAGTGGCATTGCAAAGGGCAAAAATGTGCGGAGCCAGTGTAATACTAGGATCGGCAACGCCTTCTGTCATTTCTTATTACAAAGCAAAGCAGGGAGAATACCGGTTGTGGAAGCTTTCAAAACGGGCAAAGGCGGCACAATTGCCCACGGTGGAAGTGGTGGACTTGCGGGAAGAATTACGCATGGGAAATCGAAGTCGGTTTAGTTATCGCTTACAGGAATTGCTTCGAAACCGACTGGAGCAGGGACAACAGTCTATCCTGTTCATGAATCGTAGGGGTTATGCCAGCTTTGTATCCTGTCGAAGTTGTGGAGAGGTGGTGAATTGCCCTCATTGTCAGGTGTCTTTAACCTATCATGACCATAATTCCAGACAGCCGAAGCTGATTTGTCATTATTGTGGTTATACGGAAGATTTTGTGAAAAAATGTAAGGCATGTGGCTCCGGTATGATTGGACGGTTCGGTTCCGGAACCCAATTGGTAGAAGCGGAATTAAAGGAATATTTTCCGGAAGCCAGAATCCTTCGGATGGATGCAGATACTACCAAGGGAAAAGATGGGCATGAGACAATCCTGTCTGCCTTCGGAGAAGGAAAGGCGGATATTCTGGTAGGAACCCAGATGATTGTGAAAGGGCATGATTTCCCAAATGTAACCTTAGTGGGTATTCTGGCGGCGGATTTGTCTCTGCATAGTCAGGATTATATGGCAGGAGAGCGAACCTTTGATTTATTAACCCAGGCGGCAGGACGTGCCGGTCGGGGGGAACAGCCGGGAGCAGTGGTAATTCAGACCTATGACCCGGAACATATGGTGATTCAGACCTCGGCACAACAGGATTACGAGCAGTTTTATGACAATGAAATTGCCTATCGACGGATTTTGAAATATCCTCCGGTCTTTTCTATGATAGCAGTTCTGATTACGGCAGAACAGGAGGAAGTGGCAGAGGAAGCAGCAGAAACTCTGGCAGCTTATATGCGAACCTGTCAGCAGGAAAAGAAGGAAGCAATGGAGAAGGAGGGAATGGAATGGTTTGTGAATCAGACAGTCCGTGTCATTGGACCAACTCCTCCGGTGATTTCTAAGATAAAGGATATTTATCGCAGGGTGATTTACCTGAAGGCACAGGAGGAAGCAAAGGTTTTGGAAGCCAAAGACCGGATGGAGCAATATGCAGAACAGTTGACTACCATAGGAGAATTTAAGATTTATTTTGATTTGAATCCGATGAAGGGATATTGATACAGCTTTCTCAAAATTGCATAAATAATGGAATGATGATAAAATAGCAACATATTTAAGAAAGGCAGGAAGGAAAAATGGCAATACGGAACATTCGGTACGAAGGAGATTCAGTTTTAAGAAAGCAATGTAAACCAATTGATAAGATGACACCACGGTTATTACAGTTGATTGATGATATGTTTGATACCATGTATGAAGCAAATGGTGTTGGACTTGCCGCGCCTCAGGTAGGTATCTTAAAGCGGATAGTAGTGATTGATATTGGGGATGACAATCCATTGGTGCTAATCAATCCTGAAATTTTAGAAACCTCCGGGGAGCAGACGGGTGATGAAGGGTGCTTGAGTCTGCCGGGCAAGGTAGGAACGGTTAGTCGTCCGAATTATGTGAAATGCAAAGCTTTGGATGAAAATATGGAAGAAATTATTGTCGAAGGTACAGAATTGTTGGCAAGAGCAATCTGTCATGAGTTAGACCATTTAGATGGTGTCCTGTATCGGGATCATGTAACAGATGGATTGCGAGATGTGGAATAGTAAGGGAGCAGAATCAGATATGCGAATTATTTTTATGGGAACACCGGATTTTGCTGTTCAGGTGTTAGATGCAATTATAAAGGATGGACATGAGGTTGTAGGTGTATACACGCAGCCGGATAAACCAAAAGGCAGAGGCAAGAGTATGCAGTTTACTCCGGTGAAAGAAAAAGCGATCGAATATAATATCCCGGTATACCAACCCATAAAAGTACGGGAACCGGAGGTAGTAGAAGAAATGAAGCGGCTAAAACCGGATGTAATTGTAGTGGTTGCATTTGGTCAAATTCTTCCGGAAACCATTTTGAGTATTCCGCCGCTTGGTTGTATTAATGTTCATGCCTCCCTACTTCCAAAATATCGGGGAGCAGCACCAATTCAGAGGGTTATCATAGATGGCGAGAAGGAAAGTGGTGTAACCACTATGTATATGGCAAAAGGCTTGGATACCGGAGATATGATTGAGAAAACAGTCGTTCCTATTGATACAAAGGAAACAGGAGGAACTTATCATGATAAGCTGGCAGCAGCCGGTGCAAAACTATGTCTATCAACGCTAGAGAAGCTGGAAAAAGGCACTGCACCGAGAATTCCACAGGATGACAGCCAGAGCTGCTATGCCCATATGTTGAATAAGGCAATGGGAGAATTGGATTTTCAGAAATCCGCAGAGGAGTTAGAACGGTTGATTCGTGGACTAAATCCTTGGCCGAGTGCATATACCTATTTGCAAGGAAAGACATTAAAGGTTTTTGAAGCAGATGTGGTAGCAGAACCGAATGGGACAATAACAGAGAATCATACGAAAGCGGATGCAGGAACCATCGTTGCTGTGGATAAGAAGTCTTTTACAGTTCAATGTGGAAGCGGAGCGTTGTGTATTCGCTCCTTACAGCTTGAGGGAAAGAAGAGAATGGAAACTGCCGCATTTTTACTGGGATATTCGGTAACGACAGGAATGAAATTAGGAAAAGATGCAGAGAGCACATCATAAGGATAGAAGTAATCCGGGTTGGAGAATAATATGGCAAGTGAAATTAATGTACGGGAACTGGTATTAGTAACCTTGATGGATATTGATAAGGGTACGAAGCATGCCAGTGAAGCAATCAGCAGTACCCTGCGGAATTACCAGTATATGAGCAAGCAGGAACGCAGTTTTTATACAAGATTATGCGAGGGAACATTAGAATATCAGATACAATTGGATTATATTATTAACCAGGTTTCCAAGACACCGGTTAACAAATGTAAGTCTCTGATTCGGAATTTGTTTCGCATGAGCTTATATCAGCTTCGGTTCATGGACAGTGTACCGGAGGAAGCAGTGTGCAACGAAGCAGTAAAGCTGGCAAAGAAAAAAGGCTTTCAGTCTTTGAGCGGATTTGTCAATGGGGTTCTTCGGAATCTGGCTCGTCAGCAGGAACGTATTTCATTGCCGAGCAGAGCAGAAAATGAAATCCAATATTTATCGATTGCCTATTCTATACCGGAATGGCTGGTAGAACAATTATTGGAATGGTATTCCTTGGAATTGACAGAAACCATGTTGCAGGCATTTTTGCAGGAATCACCTCTTACGGTACGGGTGAATCTGGCACGTACTACCATGGAAGAAGTCTTGCAGGAACTGCAAAAGGAAGGCATTCAGGCAGAAGCCGGATTTTACGCTGACAATGCGTTACGATTATCAGGAATTAACTATGTAAACCGAATCAAAGCATTTCGTCAGGGCTGGATTACCGTACAGGACGAGAGTTCTATTTTACAGGGAAACTTGGTGCAGACAAAAGCAGGAGATATCATTCTGGATGTGTGTGCTGCCCCGGGAGGAAAAAGTTTGCATGCAGCCGAGCGGTTGTTTTTAGCAGAAAAACTATCTCAATCAGGTGATATTTCACATGATTCCGGTATAGTGATTGCCAGAGATATCAGCGAAGGGAAAGTAGAACGTATTGAAGAAAATATAGAACGAATGGGTTATTCCAATCTGAAGGTAGAAGTTTGGAATGCCCTGACTTTAGATAAAAGCAAAATAAAAAATATAGATATTGTTATGGCAGATGTTCCATGCTCCGGCTTAGGTGTGATTGGACGGAAACCGGATATCAAGTATCACGTAACGAAGGAACAATTAGACGAATTACAGGTTTTACAGAGGGATATCTTACAGGTGGTAACCCAATATGTGAAGGAAGATGGATATTTCCTATATAGCACCTGTACGGTGAATCCCAATGAAAATGAACAACAGGTTGCATGGATACAGGAACAATTCCCCTTTGAACCGGTTGATATTGAACCGTTGTTACCAAGCCGGTTAGTAGAACAAGTAAGGGAGCAACCGGGTACGAATCTGCAACAGGGATATTGTACCTTACTGCCGGGCAAACAGGATTGTGACGGATTCTTTTTTGCTCTGCTTCGGAAGAAGAAAACAGCTAAGGGCTGTTGAAAGAAAAGAAGGATTCGATAGAAGTTTAAGGATGGAAAAAACAAGAGGTAAAGACATGGATGTTCGTTCCATGACATATGAAGAATTAGAGAATTATATAATAGAACATGGATATCCGAAGTATCGCACCGGACAGATTTATCAATGGATTCACCAGAAGTTGGTTCGTTCTCCGGAGGAAATGAAGAATCTGCCAAAGGAGATTCGGGAATTTCTGAAGGAGCAATGGATGGGTGTGGAGGAAGAAGCCCGATTCACCTCCAAATTGGACGGTACGAATAAGTTTTTGTTCCGGTTGCAGGATAATAATCTGATTGAAAGTGTATGGATGCCCTATAAACATGGTAATTCCGTATGTATTTCCTCTCAGGTAGGCTGCCGGATGGGCTGCAAATTCTGTGCATCTACCATTGATGGTGTGGTGCGTAACCTGACTCCTTCGGAGATGCTGGACCAGGTTTATGCCATGCAGATGCTTATGGGAGAACGGATTTCCAACATTGTGGTGATGGGTTCCGGAGAGCCCTTGGACAATTATCAGAATCTCATCCGTTTTTTGAAATTAATTTCTGATGAAAAGGGCTTACACATCAGTCAGAGGAATATTACGGTTTCCAGTTGCGGTCTGGTTCCGGAAATCCGAAGGCTGGCAGAGGAAGGACTACAGATTACATTTGCATTGTCCCTGCATGCCACTACGGATGAAGAACGACAGGAATTAATGCCGATTGCAAGAAAATATCATCTGACGGAAGTATTAGAGGCCTGTCAATACTATTTTAAGCAGACAGGACGGCGGGTGACTTATGAATATAGTCTGGTACAGGGGGTGAATGATACAACCGCCCATGCCAAACGATTGGCAGAATTGTTAAAAAAACAGGCTCCCTGCCATGTAAATTTGATTCCGGTGAACCCGATAAAAGAGCGGAATTTTCAACGAGCAACGGACAAAACTATACAAAATTTCAAATATGTACTTGAAAATAATCAAATAAATGTTACTATAAGAAGAGGTATGGGTAGCGATATTGATGCTGCCTGTGGACAGCTTAGGAGAAATTATCTGCAAAAAACGAAGTAGGAGGAAGCTGATTTGTTATCATTTGGAAAAACAGATATAGGTAAGAAGCGGAGTATGAATCAGGATAATCTGTTCTTTAGTGATGAGCCTGTAGGTAATCTCCCCAATCTATACATCGTTGCCGATGGTATGGGCGGTCATAAGGCCGGAGATTATGCTTCTTCGTATGCAGTATTTCGATTCGTTGAATTTGTGAAGAAATGTGAGGATACGAATCCGATAACCGTTATGAAGAAGGGGATTCGTACAGTAAACGAAGGAATCTTGGCGGCATCAAGGGAACGGGAAGAATTAAGTGGAATGGGTACCACATTTGTCTGTGCCGTTGTTGCTGAGAATCATTTGTATGTAGCAAATATTGGTGATAGTCGATTGTATCTGTTAGGAAAGGATACAATACGACAGATTACATTAGACCATTCTTTGGTAGAGGAATTAATCCGAACAGGACAGTTAAACCCATTGAAAGTGCGAAATCATCCGGAAAAGAATATTATTACCAGAGCCTTAGGTGTTGGAGAGGAAGCAGTTCCGGATTTCTTTGAAATAGAATTACACATGGATGAAAGAATTTTAATGTGTTCAGATGGTTTATCAAATATGGTAGAGGATGATGAACTTCTGAATATTATTATGGAAGCGGAAAAACCAAATACTGCTGTGGAACGTCTGATTGATCGGGCGAATTATTATGGCGGTAAAGATAATATAGCAGCCCTTGTGGCGGTACAGTAAATAGAGAGGTGTAAAGATGTTAAAACCAGGTATGATGTTAGGTGATCGATATGAGATAATCGAGCTTGTAGGTTCAGGCGGTATGTCGGAGGTCTATAAGGCAAAGGATCATAAGTTAAATCGTTATGTGGCAGTCAAAGTATTAAAAAATGAGTTTAGTGATGACCGGAATTTTGTTTCAAAATTCCGCGTAGAGGCACAGTCTGCAGCAGGGCTTGCACATCCGAATATTGTAAATGTATATGATGTTGGAGAAGATGAAGGCATCTATTACATTGTAATGGAATTCGTAGAAGGTATTACCTTGAAGGAATACATTATGAATAACGGAAGATTACCTGCAGAGCAGGCATTGGATTTTGCTTTACAGATTGCTTCCGGTATTGAAGTGGCACATCAGAACCATACGATACATCGGGATATTAAGCCACAGAATATTATTGTGTCAAAGAATGGCACCTTGAAGGTGACAGATTTTGGTATTGCCAGAGCTGCTACTTCCAATACAGTTGCCTCTAATGCAATGGGAAGTGTACATTATGTGTCACCAGAGCAGGCAAGAGGTGGTTATAGTGATGAAAAGAGTGATATTTATTCCTTAGGTATTACCATGTATGAAATGGTAACCGGAAGGGTTCCTTTTGAAGGAGATAATAATGTAACGGTTGCGTTAATGCATATTCAGGGAGAAATGATTCCGCCGAGAGAGTATTACCCTGATATTCCTGCAAGCTTTGAAAAGGTAATATTAAAGTGTACCCAGAAGAAGCCGGAACGCAGATATTTAACAGCCAGTGCGTTAATTGCTGATTTGAAACGGGTTGCCACTAATCCAAACGGTGATTTCGTTGTTTTAGGAACCAATACTGCAGCGGATGCACCAACGGTTATGATGTCAGATGCGGAGATGAATAGCATTAAAGAATCTGCCGCACAGAAATCTTTAGAGGAACCGGAGGATACCGGTGCTTATACAAGTGCATATCAGAACGAACAGCCGACAGCGGCAAGACGTCCGGTAACTCCACAGACCACAGCACCTCAGTCAACTATGGATGAGGATTTTGACCCGGATGATGAAGATTATAACTATGATTATGACGATGAGGATGATGAGGAAGGGGAAATCCCGGCAAAGTTACCGGATAACGAGGAAGATGGTGATGTTGATCCGAAACTCCAGAAGATAGTGATGATTGGCGGTATTGTTGCAGCTGTAATTATTGCAATGTTTGTTATGCTGTTAGTTGGTAAAGCAGCAGGCTGGTTTAAATTTGGTGGTAATCATTCATCAGAAAATGAAGATAATCAATCAGTTGAGATGACACTTGATGTGGTAGGCATGAATATTGAGGATGCAGAGAATGCATTAAAGATAGCAGAGATTCCATATACAGTGGAGCATGTCAATGATGACGCCATTGATGCAGATATTGTTATATCCCAGAGCTATGATAAGGGAGATATGATTCCGGAAGGCTCAGAAGTAAAGATTGTTGTTAGTGCAGGAAAAGAAGAAGTTTCCGTACCAAATGTAGTTGGTTATGCGGTTGACCGGGCAGAAACGATGTTAGCGGATGCGGATTTAGATGTTACCCATGCATATGAATTTAGTGATGAGGTTGAAAAGGATCATGTTATCAGTCAGGAGCCGGGTGCAACCCAGATGGTAGCAAAGGGTTCTAAGATTAAGATTGTAATTAGTAACGGTCCGGAAACAAAAGAAACAGAAGTGCCGGATTTACGGGGAAAGACACAGCAGGAGGCATCTGCTGAATTGCAGAACCGGAAGTTGAGTCTTGGTAATGTTACAGAGGAATACAGTGATTCTGTTGAAGCAGGCAAGGTTATTGCACAGAGCACCAGTCAGGGAACGAAGGTGAATGAAGGTTCTACCGTGGATATTACAATCAGTAAGGGACCGGAACCAACTTCAGAAGAGGTAAAAACCTATACGGCAACCTTTAGTGGAAGCATTACCTTTACCGGAGCAGCAGATTCTACCAATAGTTACAATGTGGCAGTATATTATGTGGTTGGTGGGGATATGAAACAAGTATTGGCTCCAACCGGTCTGTCAGCATCGAATCCAACGATTTCGCTGGACGGAAAAACGTTGACAGGTCTGAAATCACCGGGTCAATTACAGGTACAGTATAATGGTTCTACTACCCAACCAAGTGATGTATCACAGTCTGTAAATGTTCAGATTTCAGAAGAATAGGTAGTATATGCAGGGAAAAATTATTAAGGGAATTGGTGGCTTCTATTATGTAGACATACCGGAGCATGGATTGTACGAATGTAAGGCAAAAGGGAGTTTTCGCAATCAGAAATTAAAGCCCTTGCCGGGAGATAATGTTACCATTGATGTATTGGACGAAGAAAAGAAGCTGGGAAATATTATAGAAATATCAGAACGTATAAATGAATTAATACGGCCGGCAGTTGCAAATGTAGATCAGGCATTGATTGAGTTTGCGGCTGCTCAGCCCAATCCCAACCTTAACCTGTTGGATCGGTTCTTAGTGCTTATGAACCGTCAGCAGGTTAATACTATCATATGCTTTAATAAGATAGACATAGCGGAAGATGGGATGCTGGAACGATTGGAACAGGCATATGCCAAATGTGGAATGCCGGTTATTTTAATCAGTACCTATACAGGGGAAGGAATGGAACAGGTACGAAAGCTGATTCATGGTAAGACCACTGTGTTTGCGGGACCTTCCGGTGTAGGTAAATCTTCCCTTTTAAACGAATTGATGCCGGAAGCAAATGTAAAGACCGGAGAAATTAGTGAAAAAATTAAGCGTGGAAAGCATACGACGCGACATTCGGAGTTGATGAAAGCAGAAGATAGTACGTTTTTGATTGATACACCGGGGTTTAGTACGTTATATTTAGAAAAGCTGGACAAGGACGAATTGAGACAGTATTACGCAGAGTTTCAGGAATATGAAGGGAAATGCCGATTTTTAGGGTGTTCCCATACGCACGAACCGGATTGTTGTGTAAAGCAGGCAGTAGAGGCAGGAGAAATCAGTACGATTCGCTATAAAAACTATATAGAACTTTATGAAGAATTAAAAAATACAAGGAGTTGGTAGCATGAAATTATCACCATCGGTATTATCCGCAGATTTTACTAATTTAGGGGAACAGATTAAAATCGTTGATGAAGCAGGAGCAGATTACATCCATTTAGATATTATGGATGGTCAGTTTGTACCAAATATATCTTTTGGTATACCTGTGATTGAAGCCATTCGTAAGGTGACAGATAAACCTTTGGATGTACATTTGATGATTGAAGAGCCAATCCGATATCTGCAGGAATTTAAAGATGCAGGAGCAGATATTATTACGGTTCATACAGAAGCTTGTACTCATTTGCATCGTACCATTTGCAGAATTCGTGAATTGGATATGAAAGCCGGTGTTGCTTTGAATCCGGCAACCTCTGTGAATGTATTGAATTACATATTTGACGATATTGATTTGGCAGTTGTCATGAGTGTGAATCCCGGCTTTGGCGGGCAGACGTTTATTCCCGGAATGCTGGATAAAATCAAACGAATTCATAAGATTGCGGATGATAAAGGACTAAAGAATCTGGAGATAGAGGTAGATGGTGGTATTACATTAAATAATATTGCTGCAGTTGTAGATGCCGGTGCCAATGTAATTGTAGCAGGCTCTGCAATTTTTCATGATGATATAAAGGCAAATGTAAAAGAGTTTATTAAGAGAATGTACTAGACAATGAAAAGAAAATGTTTAATCATAGCAGGAGGCGAATTAAATCCGGAATTCGCCTCTTGTTATATCAAAGAAAAATATGGAAGCATGGGGCCGGAACTAATAATTACTGCAGACCGGGGATTAGAAGGAGCTAAAATACTGGGTTTACAACCAAATATAATGTTGGGGGATTATGATTCGGTAGCGTTAGAATTGTTAGAAGAATATGAAAAAAATGACCAGGTAGTCAGCGTGCAATACCCCACAGAAAAGGATTATACAGATACTCATCTGGCAGTGATAACTGCAATTGAACAGGGAGCCGCAGAAATCTGTATATTAGGTGCTACCGGAAGCCGACTGGATCATGTTATGGCAAATATGGGTTTATTACTTCTTGGATTGAAAGCCGGAATTGAAACAGAACTGGTAGATTCCAATAATCGGATTCGAATGGTGCAGAAGCATATGACGATTGAACAAAAGAATCAATTTGGTTCTTATGTGTCTCTATTACCGTTTACAGAACAGGTAAAAGGAATTACCTTAAAAGGTTTCAAGTATCCATTAAATGATGCTGATTTTTCCATGGGAATGAGTTGGGGAATCAGTAATGAGATTACGGAATCAATGGCAGAGATAAAGATACGGGATGGAATTCTGTATGTCATTGAAAGTAAAGATTGATTTAAAATTATAATAAGCATTCAGCCGACCCTGAATGCTTATGCTATGAGAAGAGAGAATATATGAAATAGTAATTAATCATTCGCTTCATAGTGCCATTATATAAGCTAAATATGAACAAATTATGAATTTGAAAAAAACAATGTGTAAAAGATGAATAAAAATTCACTGTAATGAAAGCGTTTATATATGAAAATACGAATTTTATGTGTTGGTAAAGTAAAAGAGGAGTTTTATCAAAAGCAAATAAAGGAATACCATGCCCAAATCCAAAAGCATTGCTCGTTTGAAATTATAGAAATAGAGGATGAAAAGACGGAAGAACATTTAACGGAGCCGGAACGGGAAAGAATTTTGAAAATAGAAGGACAACGGCTTTTAAAGCATCTGGACAATCATGAACGGGAATTCGTTGTTGCCTTATGTATTGATGGAAAGCAGTATTCTACAGAAGCATGGAAGAAGAAAGTGAATACAATTACTAAACAACAGGAAATTCAACAAATTACTTATATTGTTGGTGGCTCTCTGGGATTGGATGCACAAGTGGTACAACGGGCAGATTTTAAACTGAGCTTTTCTAAGCTTACATTTCCACATCAGCTTATGCGTGTTATGTTGACAGAACAAATTTATTTCACTCTGAATTAGATATCTCATTTATGATAGGGTTGATTGTTTAGAATTCGATAGCAGCGGTATAGCTGTTCATAAAAAACCACACTGGTCAATCCGGTGGAAAGAGTCATGGAAGAAAGAGACAGGGTTTTCATTGACTTTATAATCGGTTCCGAGGTTTCTGTTCCGTGTGGATATCCGATGAATATATATACAGTAGATATTCCCTGAATCGCCATTTGATTAAAATCGTTTGCCAGTTCTTCTGAGGAAGGAGAGGCTTCATCTGCTTGTACCTGAAGAAACAGGGTATGTTCAGAGTATTTAATCTTCGATATGATGCTGATACAATCCGTGGCAGGATGACAGTACCAAGCGGTTTTACAGTAAGCGCTGAGACGCTTGGTGTATTCCTTGACAGCCAATTCTTCATTTTTATTCAATTTTTTCGTGTTCAAATATACATAATAATTCATGATAGTTTGTAATTTTCTCAGGGAATGCTTTAAGGATTTTAAAATAAAATATGCACCAGATAGGAATCGAACCTACGCACCTGGCTCCGGAGGCCAGTGCTCTATCCACTGAGCTACTGGTGCATCAGTTGGTATTATAACGCAAATATCTGGAAAGTGCAAACACTTATTGATTTTTATTTTATGGTTTGTTAAAATATTTGTGTTGTGATTTGTATGAAAATGTTGAATCCCTCGAAGGAGCATTGATATGCAGGATAATCTATGGACAAGATGGAATCGAAAATTTGATAAGATTCATTTAGAAGATACAGAAATTAAAACCAGTGGTGAAGCGGTATATATTAATCCGACTGTAAAACTGATTGTGGCTTGGGCAATTTTTCTGGTTGCACTGCTGTTATTTTTGATTATCGGAAAGCCATTTGCAAAGCAGGGTGGACAATCTTCCGTTGGGGCAGATGGAACAATCATCAGTAATGAAGAATATACGCCGTTTGAACGGAATGAACATCCAGAGATAAATTCGTTTGTGGAAAATTATCTGAATGCATTGACTTCGGCAGATATCAATGTAATAAGTACAATGGTAGTTGATCCGGCACAGTTTAATGTGGAAGCAATGCAGAAGAAGAAGGAACTGGTTTTGAATTATTCGAATGTAGATTGTTATACCAAGCCTGGTTTGACAGAAGGATCTTATGTAGTGTATGCGTTGGTAAACACCCAGATTGTTGGAGTAGAGATACAACCGTTAAGTTTGCATCAATTTTATCTAATTCCCAATGAGTATGGTGGTTTCCTGCAATACAATACAGCAAGCACAGATCCGGAAATTGATGCTTATATAAACAAAATTGAGCGTGACCCGGATGTTGTGGAATTATATGAACGGGTAGATGAGAATAATATAGAATCTGCAAAGCAGGATGATGCATTACGGTTATTTTATGAAAGCATTAATGTTCAGATTGAATAAGAAGAGAATCGAGACGGGCAATTCCCGTCTCGCTTACTGTATAAAGAGTTTGTTGGAATTCACTTCATAGGTATGAATTCGGTTGTGAAAGATATAAGCCATAGGAGAAGCATTAATGGAACAAAAGGAAGTCAGAATTAATAAGTACCTGAGCGAAGCAGGTATTTGTTCACGAAGAAAAGCCGATGAATATATTGAAGCCGGATGGGTACAGGTGAATGACCGGATTGCGGAAAAAGGCACGAAGGTGTCACAAGGTGACTGTGTATATGTTAAAGGTAAAAAAGTTACAATAACAGATAAAAAGATTGTACTTGTGTTTCATAAGCCTCGCGGTTTGGTTTGTTCCACCCGAGGACAAGGAGCGGAGACAGTGATGGATTATCTGAAGTATCCTATTCCTCTATATTATGTAGGACGGCTTGACAAAGATTCAGAAGGACTATTGCTGTTAACCAATAACGGTGATTTGGCAAATGCCATCAGTAAGGCAAGAAACGGACATGAAAAAGAATATGAGGTGACAGTGAATCGCCCTGTCTGTGAGAAGTTTTTACAACAAATGGAACAAGGAGTACCGATTCTTGATACAATAACCAAAAAATGTAAGGTTTGGCAAACCGGAGAAAGACAATTTTCCATTATATTGACCCAGGGACTGAATCGGCAGATTCGGAGAATGTGTGAATATTGTGGATATCGGGTGAAAAAGCTAAAGCGTGTACGAGTGATGAATGTAACCTTGAAGAATCTGGCACCCGGTGCCTATCGGGAATTAGAACCGGAAGAATGGAAAGAATTACAGCAATTGTTAAAAGAAACATAAAAGTGAGGGTAATATGGAACCATTAGAACGGATGAAGGAATTAGTTGAATTATTGAATCAGGCAGCTCGTGCTTACTATCAGGAAGATAGGGAAATTATGAGCAATCGGGAATATGATGCTTTGTATGACGAGCTCACTGCTTTGGAGCAGGAGACAGGAATTACACTGGCAAACAGCCCTACGATTCATGTAGGGTATGAGGTGCTGAGTGAATTAGTGAAAGAGCAACATAGCTCTCCGATGTTATCATTAGATAAAACAAAGGATGTAGATGCTTTAGCAGCCTGGTTAGGGAATCAGAGAGGTATTCTCTCTTGGAAAATGGACGGACTTACAGTTGTTCTGACTTATCGCAATGGGAAATTGGCAAAAGCTGTAACCAGAGGAAACGGTGAGATTGGAGAGGTCATTACGAATAATGCAAGAACCTTCTGTAATATTCCGGGCAGAATTCCTTATCAGGGAGAATTGGTAATCCGTGGTGAGGCAGTGATTAAATACTCTGACTTTGAAAAAATCAATGCCAGTATTGAAGATGTAGATGCCAGATATAAGAATCCCAGAAATCTTTGCAGTGGCACAGTCAGACAGTTAAATAACCGGATTACGGCGGAGCGAAATGTACACTTCTTTGCATTTAATCTGGTGGAGGTAGCTGATGTAGATTTTCATAATTCCATGGAGGAACGGTTTCAATGGCTGTCTCAGTTGGGATTTGATGTTGTAGAATACGAAATGGTTACACAGGATACCATTCGAGAAGCAGTAAGGGGATTTGCAAACCGGATACAGGAGAATGATTTTCCTTCGGATGGTCTGGTATTATTATATGATGATATTGCCTATGGAAAGAGTCTGGGAACTACAGCAAAGTTTCCACGGGATTCCATCGCATTTAAGTGGGCAGATGAATTGGCTGATACCCATTTACGCTATATTGAGTGGAGTCCTTCCAGAACAGGACTGATTAATCCGGTAGCTGTATTTGATCCGGTAGAACTGGAGGGAACCTCTGTCAGTCGTGCCAGTATGCATAATATTAGTATTCTGGAAAGCTTTCAGATGGGTGAAGGAGATGAAATCAGCGTCTTTAAGGCGAATATGATTATTCCTCAGGTCGCAGAAAATCATACTCGAAGTGGTACGATTCAGATTCCGGAGCATTGTCCGGCTTGTGGGGCTCCTACGGAAATCCGCCAGATAAATGACGTGCGGGCATTGTATTGTACCAATGAGTTTTGCAGTGCTAAAAAGTTAAAGCTGTTCAGTCATTTTGTATCCAGAAATGCCATGAATATTGATGGCTTGTCGGAAGCAACCATTGAAAAATTCATTGATGAAGGATTTCTGGAGGATTTGTATGATTTGTACCGTTTAGAGCCATATCGGATGCAGATTGTTGTTATGGATGGGTTTGGTGAAAAGTCCTATGATAATTTACAGAAATCCATTGCGGTTTCCAGAACAACTACGTTATCCAGATTCCTATACGGTCTGGGTATTATGAATATTGGTGTGGCAACGGCAAAACTGATTTGCAAGCATTTCAAGAATGATTTGAATGCAATTCAGAATGCAACAGTAGAAGAACTGGTAGAGATTGAAGGGATTGGTCAGGTAATTGCAGAATCCTTTGTGGCATATTTTCAAAATGAAGAAAACATGCATCGGATTCAGGAACTGTTGAAGGAAATTCAGTTTGAACAGGAAGAAACCGATGAAGGCGAACAGATTTTTCGGAATGTGAACTTTGTAATTACCGGAAGTGTGAATCATTTTGCCAATCGGGATGAGGTAAAGGCCCTTATAGAAGCTAAGGGTGGAAAGGTGACCGGTTCGGTGACTTCTAAAACCAATTATTTGATTAATAATGATGTAACCTCGAATTCTTCTAAGAATAAAAAAGCAAAGGAATTAGGTGTGCCAATTATTTCAGAGGAAGAATTTATAAAAATGTTAGGTTAAGATAACTCTTTTCATGCTTTTCAAGAGAAAAACAAGATATGCTTGAAGGAACTACAGAGAAAGAGTAAGATAGAAAGAGTAAGAAACAGGAAAGAAGGAAGAGAGAATGCCAATTCGTATAGCCAATGATTTACCGGTGAAGAAAATATTAGAAGCTGAAAACATATTTGTTATGGATGAGGACCGGGCAATGACCCAGGATATTCGTCCCTTATCTATTTTAATATTGAATCTTATGCCATTAAAAGAAGATACTGAGCTTCAGCTAATGCGAAGCCTGTCCAATACGCCGTTACAGGTGAACATTACCTTGATTCGTACGGATTCTTATGAATCAAAGCATGTAGAGAAGAATCATATGGAACGGTTTTATACAACCTTTGAGGAGATAAAAGACAAGAAATATGACGGCTTGATTATAACAGGAGCTCCGGTGGAACAGTTGGAATTCGAAGATGTTGAATATTGGAAGGAATTAACTGAAATCATGGATTGGTCTGAACGGAATGTTACTTCAACCTTACATATCTGTTGGGGTGCCCAGGCAGGTTTGTATTATCGGTACGGAATACCAAAGATTCAACTGCCGGAGAAGATATCCGGTGTGTATAAGCATTATACCTTTCATAAGAAAACGCCTTTGGTACGGGGCTTTGATGATTCTTTTCTGGTGCCACAGTCCCGTTATACCGGTGTTCGTCGAGAGGATATTCAGGCAAATGAGCATTTGGAAATTGTATCGGATTCCAATCAGACAGGACCGTATTTGATTATTGGGGATGGCGGTAAGAATATTTTTGTGACCGGACATCCGGAATATGATACCCTGACATTGGACCTGGAATATAAGCGCGATATGGGGCGTGGACTAAATCCGAATATACCGGAAAATTATTATCCGGACGATAATCCGGAGAATCCGCCGATTAAGTCTTGGCGGTGTCATGCCAATACCCTCTATACCAATTGGTTGAATTATTATGTATACCAGAATACACCATATGAGTGGTCGGAAAAAACAGGCAACAATCATATGTTAGAAAAACAGGGATGATAAGGAGAAGCAAATGAAAAAATTAGAAGATTATGTAGTAACCATTCCCGACTTTCCGGAGCCTGGAATTATGTTTCGGGATGTGACCAGTGTGATTCAGGATGCAGAGGGACTCCGGCTTGCAATTGACAGTTTGCAAGGCTTATTAGACGGAATTGATTTTGATGTTCTGGTAGGTGCAGAATCCAGAGGATTTATCTTTGGTATGCCAATTGCATATAACATGCATAAACCATTTGTGCTGGTTCGCAAAAAAGGAAAGTTACCTCGGGAAACAGTTTCTAAGGAATATGCGTTAGAATACGGAACAGCAGAGATAGAGATGCATAAGGATGCCATCAAACCGGGACAGAAGGTCGTTTTGGTAGATGATTTAATTGCAACCGGTG
This sequence comes from Lachnospiraceae bacterium, assembly GCA_017623675.1. Taxonomy (GTDB): domain Bacteria; phylum Bacillota; class Clostridia; order Lachnospirales; family Lachnospiraceae; genus CAG-632. The sequence continues at coordinate 1,926 of JAGAOO010000075.1, read as the reverse complement.
GTACGATGAAGGCGGCTGCAGAATTAGTGGAAGAATTAGGTGGCGAAGTGGTAAAGGTTATTTTCTTAATGGAACTTGCAGGACTGCATGGCAGAGATGTGTTGTCCGGTTATGATGTAGATGCAGTGATTACTTATGAAGGAAAATAACAAAGGATATGACAGGAGGAGACAATGGCTGGTTCAATCTATGGTAAATTATTTCGAGCATCTACCTGGGGGGAATCCCATGGGAAAGGTGTAGGCGTGGTGGTTGATGGCTGCCCTGCAGGACTGGAACTATCAGAGGAGGATATTCAGGGATATCTGAATCGAAGAAAACCGGGACAATCTAAATATGCTACCCCAAGAAAGGAAGAGGATTGTGTAGAAATTCTTTCCGGTGTATTTGAAGGAAAAACCACAGGAACTCCAATTTCCATGGTGGTAATGAATCATACCCAGCGTTCCGGGGATTATAGTGAAATAGCCAGCTATTATCGCCCGGGACATGCGGATTATACCTTCGATGAAAAATACGGATTTCGGGATTATCGCGGCGGTGGACGGTCCTCCGGAAGAGAAACCATTGCCAGAGTTGCGGCGGGTGCTATAGCAGCGAAGCTGTTAAAGCAGTTTGGCATCGAGATTTTGACCTATACGAAATCCATTGGCCCTGTAGAAATTGACTATCAGAAATTTGATAAGAATGTAATTGCGGAAAATAGTTTATTTATGCCGGATTCAGAGGCGGCAGAGGCTGCCGGATTGTACATTGAAGATATGATGAGAGCCCATGATTCGGTAGGCGGAATGGCAGAATGTATTGTAACCGGTATGCCTACAGGAATCGGTGAAACGGTATTTGATAAGTTAGATGCTAATTTGGCGAAAGCCATTGTTTCTATCGGAGCAGTGAAAGGCTTTGAGATTGGAGATGGCATGGCGGTTGCAAAGGCAATTGGTTCTGTAAATAATGACGGATTTGCAATGAAAGGGGGAAAGATTACCAAATTGAGCAATCATGCAGGTGGTACCTTAGGCGGCATGAGTGATGGTTCGCCAATTGTAATTCGGGCTGCATTTAAGCCGACGCCATCCATTTTGCACGAACAGGCAACGGTAAACAAGGCGGGAGAAGACATTACAGTTTCAATTAAAGGACGTCATGATCCGATTATTGTACCAAGAGCAGTTGTGGTCGTAGAATCCATGGTTGCATTGACGTTAATAGATGGTCTGATGGAGAATATGTGTGCAAGGCTTGATCTTATGAAGGAATTCTATGAGAGATAATATGTCATGCAAGGGGTACCAGGGAAAGACCTCGAAATAAAAATGAATTAAAATACCAGTTTACAAACAACATTGATTATGATATTATGTGAATGTTGTGATTTAGCCAGTACTCGGATGCCGGACACTCCAACCGTGTCTTAGTACAGGCTGTATAATAATAGTAATATAGGAGGATAAGACAATGATTACAACAGAGAAGAAGGCAGAAATTATCAAGGAATATGGTCGTTCAGAGGGTGATACAGGTTCACCGGAGGTTCAGGTTGCTTTATTAACAGCAAGAATCAACGACTTACAGGAGCATTTCAAGGCTAATCCACATGACCATCATTCAAAAAGAGGTCTTTTAAAGATGGTTGGTCAGAGAAGAAATATGCTGGCTTACTTAAAGAAGAAGGATATCGAGCGTTACAGAACATTAATCGAAAGATTAGGCTTGAGAAAATAATTCAAAGCAAGAAAATAAGAAAAGACCGGACAGTAAGAATATGTGCTGTCCGGTCTTTTTTGGCTCTTTGTCAAGGGTGGGGGTAAAACCCATTTTAGAAACCTGGTACATATGTATCAGGTTTCTTTGTATTTTAATTCATTGATAATAAAATTCTGTTTCTAAAATTCTCGAAATTACGAAATCCATAACCATTTCTTT
>JAGAOO010000074.1 GCA_017623675.1 Lachnospiraceae bacterium | reverse complement strand
TTTACAAAGCCAGAAAGAATTTATTGCTTCAGCATCACATGAACTAAAATCTCCTTTAGCTGTAATTCTGTCCTCCGCAGAATGTATTGGTAGCGATGAAACTCTGTCTACCGAAAACAAGCAGCATACAGAAATTATTGATTCCGAATGTATGCGAATGTCCAAATTGGTGCAAGACCTGCTCTTGCTCTCTTCTGCCGATGCGAATACATGGACTTTAAACACGTCTGATATAGATGTAGATACCTTGCTAATTAACATCTATGAAAAATACGAACCTATATGCACCCAAAAGACGCTATTCTTTAAATTAGGTACAAATGATGAATTATATCCTCATTTAAAGGGAGATCTTGACCGCATCCATCAGATTTTGAGCATCTTTATTGATAACGCCATCACTTACTCCTTCCCCAAATCGGAAATATCTTTAGATGCTACTACAGCGAAAAATATGATGATTTTTTCCGTTACAGACCACGGTATGGGTATTAAAGACAAGGACAAGCCATTTATATATGATCGCTTTTTCTGTGCTGATAAATCCCGCACTCATAAAGAACATTATGGTTTGGGCTTGAGCATTGCTAAAGAACTGGTTGAAATGCATAAGGGAACCATTGAATTAGCAGATACTCCCGGTGGCGGATGTACCTTTAAAATTTCCTTACCCTTATAAAAAATAAGCAGAGGCTGTTTTCTTACAGTTCTCTGCTTAAATTCTGGTTAAACCGATAACCGACACCCCATACCGTCTGTATATAAACAGGCTTGCTTGGATCATCTTCTATCTTTTCTCTAATATTTCTAATATGGCTCATAACAATATTGTAATCGCCGGAATAGGGTTCTTTCCATACAATGTCATATATCTGTTCTTTGCTGAATACCTTTCCTGGATTTCTTGCTAATAAATGCATAATCTCAAACTCTACAAACGTAACCGTCACTTCTCTCTTTCCTCGATATATTATTCGTTTTGAAACATCTATTTCCATTCCTCCAAAAATTAATTTTGTACAAAAATTCTCTTTTGTCATCTGCGTTTTATTTTCAAAACCATCCAAAACTGACATGACCGCATTTAATAGTTCGTCCTCATTTTCCTCAAAGGAAAGTAATAATAACTTAGCTATAATACTCCCTCCTCAGTCAATTACTCAAAATATTCTTCTAAGCATATTCCCCGTTCATAAATTTCCCGAGCTGCTTCTTCTCCTACATACCGGTAATGCCATGGTTCATAACTTGTCCCGGTAATCTCCTGCTTCCCCATTGGATACCTTAAAATGAACCCATACTTATATGCATTCTCAGCAAGCACTGCCTGTGTCCGGACACAGGCGAAATTTTCCATTCACAGCCTACCGTCTGCTATGCATAAATTTCCATAGGGAAGTATCCCTAGCCCTCTTATAATTCTATTTAATTTTTCTAACCGTCTTGACCTTCTGCTTTCGTTTTGATAAAATTTTGCTTGGATAATTCTATCCAAAATTGAATAAAACTTGAAATAAACTGTTGTAAAAATCGAAACTTTTACAGCAGTTTTTTTGTACCCAAATACAGGAAAGGAGTTTAAAATGGCAAACAGAACACGTACCCACCGCAATGAAGTTTACCTTGATGACGAAGAACAATTTATCCTCGAAGCCAAATTCAAAGAATCGAAAATGAAAAGCAAATCCGCCTTTTTACGCAAGCTGATTTTGTTTGGATTTGTCTATGATGTGGATTATAGTTATTTGCGAAATTACAACACGGAACTTGGACGAATCAGTAAAAGTCTGAACCAGATTGCAAAGCGTATCAACAGTACAAATCACATCTATCAGGAAGATATAGACGAAGTAAAGGAGTTGATGAATCAGGTATGGCATACACAAAAATCCATGCTATCAAAGCAACCGTTGATAAAGCGATAGACTATATCTGCAACCCGGATAAAACAGACGATAAGATTTTCATTTCTTCTTATGCCTGTTCTCCCGAAACCGCAGCTTATGATTTTAAATATACGTTGGATCACTGCCGTGAAAATTCTCCCAACAAAGCCTATCATTTGATACAGGCTTTTGCTCCGGGTGAAGTCAGCTTTGAGGAAGCTCATACCATCGGACAGGAACTTGCTGACAAAGTTTTAGAAGGAAAATATTCATACGTTGTTACCACTCACATTGATAAAGGTCACGTCCATAATCACATTATCTTTTGTGCTGCAGATAACATAAATCATGATAAATACCATGACTGCGACAAGACCTATTACCGCATCCGTCACTTGAGTGATGAGCTGTGTAAGGAGCATAACCTATCCATCATATCTCCTACCGGGCAACGAGGTAAAAAATACAATGAATGGCAAACAGATAAGCGTGGTGCATCTGCAAAGACACAACTGCGAAGGGACATTAACCTTACCATTAAATCCTCTTCCACTTATGAGGAATTTCTTTTACTCATGCGAGCAAAAGGATATGAAATCAAAGGAGAAAACTTTGGAGAAGATGCTAGAAAATACATTTCCTTCCGTCCTCT
>JAGAOO010000014.1 GCA_017623675.1 Lachnospiraceae bacterium | reverse complement strand
GTCGGAGAATTTTTACCGGTGCCACAGAGGTTATCTTGTAAATATGGCATTTATTTCAGAATACAGCAGTGACAGTATTACATTGAATAATGGAGAAACAATAATTTTGACAAAAGAGAAGTATGGCGAATTTGTAAAAGTGTATATGCGGTATCTGAAAAATGGAGGTGGTATCTTTGTATAGCGTGGTAGGTATTATCTATGGAATTGTGACTACTATTTTTACAGGATACTGCCTTGCATATTACTTTGATTCTTTTATGGAGCAAAGAAAACTGTTCTGTGGGAATGGTAAGTATTTGGTTACTATTTCATATGTCATTATAGATTATCTAGCAGACGCTTTATTTCAGACCGCTTTTGAAACAAAAGAAACAATAGGAAAGCAGTTATTACTTTTGGGTGTGGTATTCGGATTTGTAAAACTGTTTTATCGTGCTGGAATGCAGATGTCGGTATTTTTAACAATCACGTTTGTAGCCTTAAAGGATTTATCCTCTTTTATCTCTACAACTATTGCTATGTGCAGTGATAAGTTGTTTGATTTATGGATTGTGCTGTTGGAAAAAGGATATATGTCAGCGGACACAGCAGACCATATGATTTCGCTAACTGCCTGTATTTTGCAGCTTATTATGATAGTTGTATACGGTGTGTTGTTCTATAAATCCTTAAAAATGGTGGTGAAAAATTATAAAAATAAAGAACATTTTGCCAGTAAAGAAGAACTGCTTTATTTGCTGACACCTGGATGTGTAGGTTTTCTCCTGTGTATATTACTTAGAACTATTCTTATTACCGTGGAGAATGGGCTGCCGATGGATTTGTATGACAAATATCCGGGGCTGATTCCGGTGGTTCCGTCCATTGTGATATTGGCACTCTTGTCTATCGTGTATAGTGTCAAGCTCTTTCAGAATATGATAGTGGCAAATGAGGAAAGAAGTGACAAGCTTATATTGGAAAAGCAGATGAAGAATATGCAGGAACATATGGCAGAAATGGAACATATCTATAGTGGTGTACGAAGTATGAAGCATGATATGAAAAATACGCTTTCCGTGATTATGCAGCTCGCCTTAAATGAAGATGGGCAGTCTAATGAGAAACTGCAAAATTATCTTTTAGAGATGAATCAGACGATGGACCGGCTTGAATTTCAGTATAAAACAGGAAATAGCGTGGTGGATGTTTTATTAAATATGAAATACCACGAACTGGCGAGCACCATGCCTGATATTCAACTAAATGCGGATAGGTTGTTGTTTCCTGATAATTTACAAATACGAGGCTATGATATAGGAATTATTATCGGAAATGCTCTGGATAATGCAATGGAAGCTTGTAAGAAGCTGAAAGAGAAAGAACAGAATGCGGAGGCTTTTATTATTCTGTCTTCATTTACAAGAGGCAAGATGTTCTTTATTGAAGTGGAGAACAGCTTTGAGGGAAAAATTACCCGAAAGAAATATTCAGAGTTTCCGGTAACGGATAAGAAAGATAAAAAAGCTCACGGAATCGGACTAAGCAATATTAAGAATACAGCAGAAAAATATCACGGTGGCGTGGATTGGACTGTTGAAAATAAAAAATTCATTTTAACGATTATGTTACAAAATGAGAGGAGCATGGAAAATGTATCTTGGTAATGTAGTGGATGTCATGCAAATGGCATATCAAAAAACAAATCAAACGAAGAAGACATTGGCAAATGGAACCAGCTTTGCGGATACTTTACAGAATGCAGAAGGTATTGATACATCAAAGGTAGATGCTTATACAGAGCAGCTTAGGTCAAAATACGGAAATGTAATGATAATGAATGTCGGAAGTGACCAGAATAGTATGGATAATCTTGGGATGGGAACTGTAGGGACTGGAAATGTAGTAATTGCCCCGAATATCTTAGAACAAATGGCTAATGATCCGGAAAAGGCAGCGTATTATGAGGAAAAGATACAAGCGCACTTTGATTCCTTGCCAGAGACAGAAGCTTTTATGGCGGCAATCGGGCATAAAATAACTTCATGTGGTGTAGTAGTACATCCAGATGGAAAGGTAACGTATTATCTTAGTGGTGAAGAAGGACCTGAAATAAAAGCAAAGTTTGAAGCGGCACAAAAGGCAAAGAGAGAAAAAAAGGCGGAAGAACAAAGAAAACTCATGGAGCGAAGTCAAGAGGCTGCCGCAGAACGAAGACGGATAGCGCAAAAGCAATATCACGCTCAGTGGATAGAAGAGATGCGAAATAGCCAGGCACATGATAGCGCAGTTAGTTTTTATGTTGTAAGCGAAATACAGAAAATGGCACCGGCAGTTTCGGCATATGAGCAAGCAATCAGTATATTGCGTAGTAATATAATACAAAATATTTAAAATACGCCGACCGAAGCGGAGAGTAGACAGCAGGGCAACCTTGCTTGGTTGATGGGTTGCAGAAAGGAGACATTATGATTGATAATATGCAGCTAAGTTTAATTATGATGAACCATGCAAAATATACCTTAAATAAAACATCAGGAAAAGATAAGGTAGATTCCTTTAGTGGTATTTTAGAAAGCAAGAGTACTACGTCGGTAGCTGCAACCAAAACAGCAGAAGCTGCAGGCACAGAAAATGTGTCTTTGGAGAGTATGCTGAAAGAAAAATATCCAGATATTGTTTATAATGTGGGAGATGGTACAAGCAGTGAATGGCGTACAAGAAATGATTATCCTTTTGAAGCATTGTTTCGAGAGGGTGAAACATCAACAAAGATGATAGAAAACTGGAAACCTGTAGGCACGAATCCGAAAAACCAGCGCTATATACCAGTTGCTCCGGGCAGTAAGGCGGTTATGATACATCCGAAAGCACAGGAACGGATGGAGAAAGACCCGGAATTTGCAAAAGAAGTTATGGAGCGTATAGAAAGCTGGTTGGAATATGATATTGCCAGAAATGAAGCTATTGAACCCGGCTGTACAATAGGAATGTCACAGGCAATTGCCATTGGTGAAGATGGAGAGATTGCGAATGTTGTTTCTATTGGTAGTGGAGATTCTATTAGTGGCAATAAGCAG
>JAGAOO010000013.1 GCA_017623675.1 Lachnospiraceae bacterium | reverse complement strand
TATTATCGATGCTATTCTTGACGGTTCAATTTTGAAAGCTGAAACAAAAACAATTCCGTATTTCAATCTTGCTGTACCGACAGAGCTTCCAGGTGTGGATACAGGAATCCTTGATCCTAGAGATACATATGCAAATCAGGGGGATTGGGATGAAAAAGCAAAAGACCTTTCAGCTCGTTTCATAAAGAATTTCGATAAGTACACCGGAAATGATGCAGGAAAAGCATTGGTTAGTGCAGGACCTCAGTTATAAAACGTTGTGTCATCCAAGAAAAATATGGGCAAAAAGACGCACTTTTAAGGTCCTGTTGGAAAAAATTTAATTAATTTGGGGGAGCGCCTTCGGGCATTCCCCTCTTTTATGATTACAATAAGAATGTTAGAAAAATGTCATTATTAACCAAAAATATTATTGGAAAAATGACATAAATTTTTGAAAACTTATTGCATAAATGACAAAACAGTGGTATAATAACAACAGGAGGTGCGGTATATGCTCAGTAGAAAAATAGAAAAAGATATCATAAACTGGCTTGAAAACGAGAACAAGGCACTCTTGATTGATGGTGCCAGACAGGTTGGTAAAACATATATCATCAGAAAGGTTTTGAATGAGAAAAACTTTTCTTACAACGAATTTAACTTGCTCGAAACTCCGGAAATTATTGAATTACTTAAAACGACTCATTCGGTTGATGAGTTAATAACAAACCTTTCTTTGTTTGCAGAGAATCCGTTTGTAAAAGGGAAGACAGTCATATTTTTTGATGAAATACAGGAGTTTAAAGAGCTTGCAACAAAGATTAAATTCTGGGTTGATGATGGTTCCTTCAAATTTATATTCAGTGGTTCACTCCTTGGTGTTGAACTTAAAAATATTAAATCCGCTCCGGTAGGGTATCTCAAAACGATAACTATGTATCCTATGGATTTTGAGGAATTTCTGCAAATATATAATTTTACGGACGAACTCAAAGAATCTTTGCACACTTCTTTTCTTGAACGCAAACCGGTTAATGAAGAAGTTCATAATAGAATGATGAAAATCTTCAACACGTATCTTAATGTAGGAGGTATGCCCTCAGCGGTTGATAGATTTAATGAAACAAAGAGCCTTGAAGATGTTATTTCAGAGCATGAGGACATTGTGGTTCAGTATAAGAAGGATTTTACACGATATGAGCAGGAGGACAAGAAGCCGTATCTTACACAAATTTATGATTTAATCCCTGCTGAGTTGAATTCTCAGACAAAAAGATTTAACTTTGCAGATTTAAAAAAAGGACTCAGATACGAAAGAAGTGAAGAAAACTTCATCTGGCTTGCAAGTGCAGGAGTAGCTTTGCCGTCATACAATGTTACAGAGCCTACAGTTCCGCTTTTGCTAAATGAAAAAAGCAGTTTGTTTAAACTTTTCTTAGCGGATGTAGGAATGCTTACCACTATGTATGGAAGAGCAACTAAAATGCAGCTTTTACAAAGTAATCAGAATGTGAATTTTGGTGCGATATACGAAAATGTTGTTGCACAGGAACTAAAAGCACATGGATTTAAGCTTTACTATTTTAACAGCAAAAAATCAGGAGAACTTGATTTTGTTATTGAATATAACGGAAAAATTCTGCCGATTGAAGTTAAGAGTGGCAAAGATTATAACAGACATTCTGCACTTAATAATGTTTTGAACACAGAGAATTATTCGGTTGATGAAGCCTTTGTTCTTTCAAACTTTAATGTTTCTGTTGTTAACAAGATAACATATTATCCAATTTATATGTTGATGTTTATTAAGAATGATGATATAGAAATGCCCAGACTTGAACTGGATGACCTATCAAAGCTCTGAAGCATTAATTATGAATTATTTCGTTATGAAAATAAGGAGAACAAAAATAGTAAAAAATTCAGAAAAAAGAGATGACCAAAATTGAAGATAAAAAAACGATTATCGTCTGCACAGATTGTAATACTGGGATTCCTTTTTATAGTATTAACAGGAAGCATATTGCTAAGTCTTCCAATAAGCGCGGCAGACGGAAAGGCAGTGCCTTATGTAGATGCGCTTTTTACGGCAGCAACTGCAACCTGCGTAACAGGATTGGTTACGGTTCCGACAGTAAGCACGTGGAGTGTTTTCGGTCAGGCAGTAATACTTGTTTTGATTCAAGTAGGGGGCCTTGGTGTTATAACAATTGCGGCAGGTATAATGGTGCTGCTCGGAAAAAGAATAGGAGTAAATAACAGAATATTGATACAGGATTCATTTAGCTTGAATTCATTATCCGGAATTGTAAAATTTATAAATAAAGTTATAATCGGAGCGCTTGTTGTTGAAGCTATCGGAGCACTTATGTATATGACGGTTTTTGTTCCTGAATTCGGATTAAAAGGCATATGGATTTCGGTTTTCAATTCAGTTTCAGCCTTTTGTAATGCCGGCATGGATATTATAGCTGAAAATAGCCTATGTGACTACGCGTTGAATCCCATTGTAAATATTACGACCTCCGCGTTGATTATTGCAGGAGGCATAGGTTTTATAGTGTGGTGGGATGTTGCGAGAATAATAAAAGATAAGAAAAAGCGACATTTTCGATTTCTTACATTGCACAGCAAAATTGCAATATCAGTTACTGCGTGTCTTATAGTATCCGGAATGATTGCGTTCTTGCTTTTTGAATACAATAACCCATTGACAATACAAGGGTATTCATTTGCCGAAAAAATTGAGGCATCGTTTTTTCAGTCGGTAACAACAAGAACGGCTGGGTTTGCTACAATACCTCAAGAAAACCTTACTGATTCATCAGCTATTGTTTCATTGATACTTATGTTTATAGGAGGTTCTCCTGTTGGTACTGCAGGAGGAATTAAAACAGTAACATTTCTTGTTATGATAATAACGGCAATATCGGTTATAAGAAACAGAAGAACAGCAAACGTATTTGGAAGACAAATATCTGACGAGGCAATCAGAAAGGCTGTCGGAGTTTTCGTAATGTCTTTTTGTGTGGTTGCTGTATCCACAATTCTTCTTTCGTATGTTACAAATGCCGATTTTCTGGACGTTATATATGAAACAGTCAGTGCAACTGCAACGGTGGGCCTTACAAGGAACCTTACTCCTTCTCTGAATACTTCGGGAAAATTAATAATTACGATAGCTATGTTCTTGGGAAGAGTAGGTCCTATTTCACTGGCTGTTGCACTTAATAAGAATAAAGGCAGCGAAAATATTGTTAGTAATCCTGTTGAGGATATAGTAGTAGGATAAGGAGAGATGTTTTTATGAGTATAAATAAAAATTATGCGGTTTTTGGCCTTGGTCGATATGGCAGAGCAGTGGCAAAAGAGCTTGTTGACAATGGAGCAGAGGTAATTGTTGTTGATAGCGACAGTAAAACTGTTGAGGAATTTTCCGGTGATTTTCCAATTTGTAAGTGTGCTGATGTAACCGAGCAGGAAGCAATTAAAAGACTTGGAATATCCAACATAGATGTTGTAGTGATTGCCATCACCAACAGTTTTGAAACAAGCGTTATGGCAACAATGCTATGCAAAGAGGCCGGGGTAAAACAGGTTATTGTAAAAAGCTCTGATGAACTGCACCGAACAATTTTAGAAAAGGTTGGTGCAGATATGGTTGTTCTTCCTGAAAAAGAATCGGGAACCCGACTTGCAAAGAATATATTAAGCTCCGGGTTTATAGATATAGCAGATATATCTGAAAATATTTCCATTCTTGAATTGGATATAAGAAAAGATTGGATTGGAAAAAGTCTCAGAGAGCTTGAACTCAGAAAGATGCATGAGATCAATGTTATTGCATTGACAGATAGAAACGGAGTAAGCACGACAGCACAACCGGACGATATTATCTCTGAGGGGATGAAAGTGATTGTTGTTGCTGATAAAAATAAGATTAAGAAAATAAAATAAAAAACAATTTAGCGATAGAAGGTAATGAAATGAATGATCAAAAAGAGTTTCTTGCGACAGAACCGATAGGAAAGTTGCTTTTTAAATTATCAGTTCCTACGATAATTGCGCAACTTATTAATATGTTATATAACGTGGTGGACAGAATTTACATCGGTCATATGCCCGGAGATGGAAGCTTGGCTCTGACAGGCGTTGGTGTTTGTATGCCGATCATTATGATAGTATCTGCGTTTGCAGCTCTTGTAAGCTCAGGAGGTGCTCCGAGAGCATCAATATTTATGGGAGAGCAGGACAAGCCATCTGCAGAAAAGTTTTTAAAAGAAGATAACAATGTTATAGGTATAGACAGATGCGAAGCAACTATCTCTCATTCTAAATATAAGCATTATTTATGCGATGTGAGGGACTATGATAATTTGCCTGACATTGATAATGTTAATGTTAATGTTTTAATTAACAATGCCGGGACACAAAATGAATCAGATATTGATATAAATCTCAAAGCACTTATACATATTACTGAAAAATACGGAATTCAGAAAAATGTCAAGTCTATACTTAATATTGGTTATGCAAGCGGACACACAGGAGCAGAGTTCCCCGAATATTGTGCAAGTAAGGGCGGCGTTATGGCATATACTAAAAATGTTGCTATGAGAGTTGCACAGTTTGGCGCGACCTGCAACAGTCTTGATCCCGGAGGAGTTCTGACTCCGCTTAATGACTGTGTTATAAATGATAAAGAGTTATGGGATGAAATTATGGGCGAAACGCCTTTGAAAAGGTGGGCTAGGCCTGAGGAAATAGCTGAGTGGGCATTTCCTTACTATGATAAATTCGTTCTGTACAGGCCAAAATATCCTCGTAGATGGAGGAGAATCTATAAATTATAATTTTGTATGGAAGAAAGATTAAAACAGCAGAGGTATAAAATGGAACCAAATTACGAAGAGAAAATAAAGGAAATAATCAAGCTTATGGAGGAACGCGGATACGATGTTGTAGCGCAGCTTACCGGGTACCTTAATGAGAATAATGAAGATTACATAACAAGACACGGAAATGCGAGAGGGAAAATAAAAGAAATTCCAAATAATGCAATAAGAGAGTATATTGAATCTTTAAAATAGATGGTGATAAATATGGATATAAAAAAATTTGCACAAATGATTCAAGAATGCGATAATATAGTTTTCTTCGGTGGAGCGGGAGTGTCAACCGAAAGCGGAGTAAAGGACTACCGCAGCGAAGATGGACTGTATAACACGGTAAAAGAATACGGTGTATCACCCGAAGAAATTTTAAGCCATAGCTTTTTCTTTCAGCATCCGGATGTGTTTTATGATTTTTACAGAAAGTATTTTATGGCGGATGTGGAGCCTAATAAAGCGCACATAGCCTTAGCAAAACTTGAAGAAAATGGAAAACTCAAGGTGGTAATAACACAGAATATTGACGGACTTCATCAAAAGGCGGGCAGTAAAAATGTAATTGAACTTCATGGAACTGCAAGCCAATTTAGTTGCGGAGCGTGCGGAAAGGAAACAGATAATAGTGAAGTTCTTGAAGTTATTAAATCCGGACAGATCCCAAAATGCAAGCATTGTAGCGTACTAATGAAGCCGAAGGTTGTTTTGTATGAAGAACCTCTCTACGATGGAGTGGCAGAAAGAGCCGTTGAAAGTATTGTAAGTGCTGATATGCTGATAGTTGGAGGAACATCTCTTGCTGTATATCCGGCTGCTTCATTTGTGAGATATTTTAGTGGGAAATACATTGTGATGATAAATAAATCCGAAACAGAGTACGACAATAGGGCGGATGTAATAATCAGAGAAAACATAGGTGAAGTGTTTGGTAAAATAATGAAAATTCTCGAAACTCATTGACAAAATTCTACATTAGGAATATAATGATGGTAATTGAATAATTAGCAAACCAATCGAAAGGTTGGGACGCAAAGCTCAAGAGACTAAAGCTTATACCATGTCAGTCAGCTGCAACTACGAAGCAATCAAAGGATTGTTTTATTGTTGCAGCTTTTTTATTTATAAAAATTTCATGTTATTATAAAAAGAGGTGAGGGAAATGGATTTGTTTGATTTGATACACAGTAAGGT
>JAGAOO010000012.1 GCA_017623675.1 Lachnospiraceae bacterium | reverse complement strand
TAAACACCCGCGACAAGGATGTTCTTGTACAAAAGAAACCTGAAGAAATCTTTCCCGAATATTTTCTTATCCGTGTCAATGAGTTCAATAAAGTTGCCGTAACTCCATTGGAGGAATGGGTCGCTTACCTAAAGGATGGTGTAATCACGCCTGGAACTTCCGCTCCCGGACTGGAAGAAGCACGCCAAAAACTACAATATTACAGTATGAGCGAGGAAGAACGGCATGCTTATGATGAGCATATAAATGCCATCATGATACAGAATGATGTGATCAGCACCGCACATTTGGAAGGCTGTGAGGAAGGTGAAATGAAAAAGGCAAAGGAGATAGCCCGTAAAATGAAGCAGACCGGTCTTTCGATTGAAATGATTGAAGATATGACCGGTCTTACAAAAAATGAAATAGAAAACTTATAGTTCCCCCATAATTTCCTTGCGGAAAAACCTCTGCAAAAGCAGACATTCATTGTTATTACAGATATTTTGCTTACATTTGTAGAAAAAAGGAGCTATATGGGTGAGGATAATAAGATAATCCGTTTTGACTGGGCTGCCAAACGGCTTTTGCGTAACAAGGCAAACTTTGGTGTGCTGGAAGGTTTTCTGACAGTACTTCTGGATGAGAAAATCACCATCGTTGAAATACTGGAGAGTGAAGGCAACCAGATCCATGCTGACGACAAGTTTAACCGTGTGGATATCAAGGCGCGCAACAGCAAGGATGAAATCGTGATCATTGAGATTCAGAACACCCGTGAGGCCTGGTATCTGGAACGTATACTTTACGGCGTGGCCAAAACCATCACCGAGCATATCAGTCTGGGAGATAAATACAACACCGTAAAGAAGGTGTACAGCATCAATATTTTATATTTTGATTTAGGTATCGGTCTTGATTACCTCTACCATGGTCAAAATTCCTTTGTGGGGGTGCATACAGGTGACAAATTGGTTATAAACACCCGCGACAAGGATGTTCTTGTACAAAAGAAACCTGAAGAAATCTTTCCCGAATATTTTCTTATCCGTGTCAATGAGTTCAATAAAGTTGCCGTAACTCCATTGGAGGAATGGGTCGCCTATTTGAAGGATGGTGTAATCACGCCTGGAACTTCCGCTCCCGGACTGGAAGAAGCACGCCAAAAACTACAATATTACAGTATGAGTGAGGAAGAACGGCATGCTTATGATGAGCATATAAATGCCATCATGATACAGAATGATGTGATCAGTACCGCACATTTGGAAGGCTGTGAGGAAGGACGTATTGAAGGTGAAATGAAAAAGGCAAAGGAGATAGCCCGTAAAATGAAGCTGACCGGTCTTTCGATTGAAATGATTGAAGATATGACCGGTCTTACAAAAAATGAAATAGAAAACTTATAGTTCACAAGGTTATTCGGTTTATTCTTAAATACAATAATAAGTCGCAACCACTTATGTCCTCACTCCTTATTTCCTGTATTTTTGCTTAAGTTGTTCATATTCAATGTAATGTGCGTTCATAGGCTTATAAACCCTTTTTTTTGTGAAATCCCTTGTTTTTCAGCTTTCCTTCCCCACACAAGCGCATAAATAGCGGCCACCGTAGTTTGTGTCATACTGTTCTTCTTTGATGATTGAAAGTTCAATATCCATTAGCCACCAAGGTGAATAAGCAATAATGAACATACATTTCCCACCAACTCTATGCACAAGCCATGCAGCTGCTTTATAAGAACGAACGTTATGTTATGGGTTGAATGATGAAAATTACATCCACACGCCACTTGTGAAAGTATGAAATATCGTTTTGTCTTTTCCTATTCCGGCATATATTTCTTTCAAAGGCAAGACGGTTCTTTCGTTTATTTCCCTATTATATAGGTCATGACAAACATATCCATACAAACCTACTGTTTAAAAGAAATTTATAGACTTGTAAGCCAATTTTTACCGGATTTTGTATTTATCCAAATCGCCAAACCAAAAAAGCATGTTCTTAAATGAAAAAGCCGTGTCTCAGATCTAAAAAAATAGAGGATACCTTTTCCCTTCTATAAATAAATTCGTATCTTTGCAATGTTTTCCATACCCATGCTTC
>JAGAOO010000073.1 GCA_017623675.1 Lachnospiraceae bacterium | reverse complement strand
TTTATCCGTATAAATCACTTAAAATCGTAGTTTTGAGCCATGCTACCTCGCCTTCACTACGTTTCGGCTCGGTCACGGGCATTCGCCCTATGAAAGCAAGCTGGAACATACTCTTATGTGTGCAAGCACCCAACGAGCATGTTCAGCCTGCTTTCGCATGGCTCAAAGCTTACGTGCAAACCTTAATTTATCAAACCTTAATTTACTTAAATAGATATGGAAAGGAAAAGAAAATGAGTACAGCAATTGTAACTGGAGCTTCCAGAGGAATCGGGAAAGCCTGTGCCATTGAGCTTGCCAAGGCAGGCTATGATGTTGTGGTCAATTATGTATCCAACGAAGCAGCAGCACAGGAAGTTGTAAAAGAAATTGAAGGCTTAGGGCGGAAGGCTCTTGCCATTCAGGCAGATACTTCGGATTTAAAGGCAGTACAGGCAATGTTCCGTACAGCAGGCAAAGAATTCGACAGTATTGATGTATTGGTAAACAATGCCGGAGTAGTTGATGATAAGTATTTGTTAATGCTCCCGGAAGATTCCTTGGAACGCAGTTTAAATATTAATATAAAGGGTTATTTTCATTGTGCCCAGAATGCAGCATTAAAGATGATGCGAAAGAAAAAAGGATGTATTGTAAATGTATCATCTGTCAGCTCAGTAGTAGCAATTCCGGGACAAAGTGTTTACAGTGCAACTAAGGGAGCCGTAAATGCAATGACTGCAACTTTGGCAAAGGAACTGGCACAATATGGAATTCGTGTAAATGCAGTTGCACCTGGTTTTATTGCTACAGATATGATTGATCAGATACCGGAAGACCAAAAGGCAGAGCATTTGAATGCAGTACCACTTGGACGGTTTGGAGAGGCAGAAGAGGTTGGTAAGCTGGTATGTGCATTGTGTTCGGATGATATG
This sequence comes from Lachnospiraceae bacterium, assembly GCA_017623675.1. GTDB lineage: Bacteria > Bacillota > Clostridia > Lachnospirales > Lachnospiraceae > CAG-632. The sequence continues at coordinate 43,608 of JAGAOO010000073.1, read as the reverse complement.
GCATATGTAACCGGACAGACCATTATTATGGATGGAGGATTGAGTCTATGAATCTCTTAGAGATAAATGAACGTATGCGGCAACGTCCGCCTTTTCAGATGATTGAACGGGTAACAGAATTAGAGCCTGGAAAATCAGCAACCGGAATCAAGTGTGTATCCGTAAACGAGCCGTATTTTGAGGGACATATGCCGGGATATCCGATTATGCCGGGAGTATTGTTAATAGAAACAGCGGCACAATTATGCTCTCTTGTTATTGAACAGGAGGGGGTAGATGATAGTAAGATTTATGTGCTGTTGAAGGTAAAAGATTTCAAATTCGTAAAAGCAGTAATTCCGGGAGACCGTTTGGAAATTAAGGTAGAATGTTTGCGTGGCGGCACCGGTTTATATGAATTTTCTGCACAGATTTTCTGTGAAGGAAAGTTACGTGCAAAAGGAGATATGTTATTTACTGCAGTCGATAAGGAAAGCATTTATAGCGAAGAAGCATGAGGTGAATCACATGAACGTGTTGATTATTAATGGAAGTCCCAAGGGTGAGCGTAGCAATACCATGTGGCTGACCAATGCATTCGTCAGTGGTTTTTCGGAAGATGCAAAGGTGAAAACAATTACCCTTCGGGATAAAGATATCCATCCATGTATGGGGTGCTTTTCCTGTTGGACAAAAACACCGGGGCAGTGTGCCGTCAAGGATGATATGCAGGAGATTTATCAGGATATTCTGGAAGCGGATATTATCATAGAAAGCTTGCCTCTGTATTTTGCAGGAATGCCTTCCCGTATGCGAATGATGACAGAACGGTGTCTGTTGTTTACTAAACGTTATGAGGGCAGTCCGGAAGATACCTTTCATTCTATACTGGAAATGGAGGAGCATAGCTTAAAGGATAAGAAATTAGTTGTGATTTCTTCTTGTGGCTACGTATCCATGGACACGATGTTTGAAGGCCTGCTGAAGGAATATGATTTGATTTGTGGTGAAGGAAATTATACCAGTATTCTATGTTCACAAGGAGAGCTGCTACAAGCGGGTAGCCGGACACGACAGGTGATTCATTATCTGGAAGAGGTTAAAAAGGCCGGACAGGAATTCTACGAAACAGGTGCTATATCGGAAGAACAAGACCGGATATTGAAAAAGCAAATGGTATCACCGCAGACCTTCGAAGTATTAATTAAGCGTTACTGGAGTGAACGAATGTAAGAGTATTGGGATTGTGAGTATTGGAATTGTGAGTATTGAAATGTGAGTATTGAAATGTGAGTTTTGGAATGTGAGTTTTGGAATAGTAAGTATAGAAAAATGATGTGTATTTAAGGGAATGAAAAGATGAAAAAAGTCGATATTGTAAAACAGGCAAAAATTATCAATATAATAATTCATTCATTAATGGTTGCTGTAGGTTTGTTCCTGCTATTGTTTACCGGATTAACCACTACCCAAGAGGTAATTTTGATTAGTGTATTATGTATTTTAGTGGGAGGAGCGAAGATTTTAGGCTACTTTTCCAATGATTTGTACCGATTAGCATTTCAATTTGATTTTGCGTCCGGGTTGTATCTGATTTTTGTTGGAATACTTTTTTGGTGCATTGGTTGGAAGGATCCTCAGGCAATATCAAAATTATTTGGAATCTATGTTATCTTTGATGGATTATTAAAGATGCAGACTGCCTTTGATGCGAAGAAATTCGGGATTCGCAAGTGGATGATAGTATTGGCGACAGCAATTGCACTGGCAGGAGTTGGCATTATGGCATTGGTGTCACAATATGCAGAGCCATTATCCCAGTTTGTTTTTTTGGCTATCTCCTTTATGGTAGATGGATTAGTTAATATCTGGATTACAGCTTATACGGTTCGAGTCAGGGCTAAGAAAAAGAAATTGGAAGACCGATTCGGTTTACTGGATGAAAAGGATATAGAAAAGAATAAAGAAGAATAAAACAGGATAAAAATTGAGCAGAATAAAAAGAATAGAATCAGTTGGTTGGATAAATTCCCAGCCAACTGATTTTTCTTGCGTATCTGACAAAAACAGGGTATGATTAGTCTATGTGATGTTTATGAATCATAAACGCAGAATAAGAACAGGAGGAACGAAGGAAATGTATAGTTTTGATGAGATTTCAAAAGTGGATCCGGAAATCGCAGCAGCCATTCAGGATGAGGTAGGAAGACAGAATAGTCATATAGAATTGATTGCTTCTGAGAATTTTGTAAGCAAAGCAGTTATGGCTGCAATGGGAAGTCCACTGACCAATAAATATGCGGAAGGGTATCCGGCAAAGCGTTATTATGGTGGCTGTGAATATGTGGATGTGGTTGAAAATCTTGCAATTGAGCGTGCAAAGCAGATTTTTGGTTGTGAATATGTAAATGTACAGCCACACTCCGGTGCACAGGCGAATATGGCAGCGTTCTTTGCAATTATGAATCCGGGAGATACCTTTATGGGGATGAACCTGGCACATGGTGGACATTTGACCCATGGAAGTCCGGTGAATTTATCCGGTAAGTATTTTAACGTAGTTCCTTATGGTGTAAATGATGAGGGATTTATTGATTATGATGAGGTTTTAAGAATTGCAAAGGAATGTAAGCCGAAATTAATTGTTGCCGGTGCCAGTGCATATGCCAGAGCGATTGATTTTAAGAAGTTCCGGGAAATTGCAGATGAAGTAGGAGCATATCTGATGGTGGATATGGCACATATTGCAGGTTTGGTTGCTGCCGGACTTCATATGAGTCCAATTCCATACGCACATGTAACCACTACTACTACCCACAAGACCTTACGTGGACCACGTGGCGGTATGATTTTATCCAGCAATGAAGTAAATGAGAAGTTGAATTTTAACAAGGCTGTATTCCCGGGAATTCAGGGTGGACCGTTAATGCATGTGATTGCTGCAAAGGCAGTTTGCTTTAAGGAATGTCTGACGGATGAATATAAGGCATATCAGGCACAGATTGTTAAGAATGCTGCAACTCTTTGCAAGGCATTACAGGAAAGAGGATTCAAAATTGTTTCCGATGGTACAGATAATCACTTGATGCTGGTTGATTTACAGAATCTTGGACTGACTGGTAAGGAAGTAGAGAAATTATTGGATACCGTCAATATTACCTGTAATAAGAATACAGTGCCAAATGATCCGAAGTCTCCATTTGTAACCTCCGGTATCCGTCTTGGAACTCCGGCAATTACCTCCAGAGGCGTTGTGGAGTCAGATATGATTATTATTGCAGATGCAATTAAGGCGGCTGTAATTGATAAGGATAATGAAAAGGCAAAAGCGTTGGTAAAAGATATTACAGATCGTTATCCATTGTACTAAAAGTCAAAATTGACCTATTATAATGTCATAGTATTACCTATTGATGAAAAATCATTTCTGCTATAATCATCACGATGAAAGCAGAAATGATTTTTTTGTTGCATAAGCCCGACTGCGACATTGTGCTGACGCAGGATGTCATTTGTAAATATTCCATACAGACTGTATGGCGTAGAAATAAAGAATCAGGAAAACAGGAGGTAAGAACTATGGCATTTGCACAGGAAACAAAACACTTAAAAGGAAAGACCGGTATGAAAGACTTAACAGTTGGAAGTCCGTTTCGTTGTATTATAGGATTCTGGCTTCCGGTTTTTCTTGGAACGTTATTCCAGCAATTTTATAACATGGTGGATACCATGATTGTAGGGAAGTATTTAGGCTTAAATCAATTGGCAGGGGTAGGCGTAACCGGTTCCCTGTCCTTTCTGGTAATTGGCTTTTGTGTTGGTATTTGTAGTGGATTTGCAATACCGGTAGCACAGGCATTTGGTGCAAAGGACGAAACATCACTTCGGCGGTATGTGACCAATAGTGTCTGGTATTGTGCAGCAATATCCGTAGTGTTGACGGTAGTAACGGTTCTCTTATGCCATCAGATGTTGGTATGGATGAATACACCGGAGAAAGCGTTCCGATATGCATACAATTATATCATTGTTATATTTGCAGGAATTCCTTTTACGGTTCTCTATAACATGGTTTCAGGGGTGTTCCGTTCCTTGGGAGACAGTAAGTCACCGGTTGTATTTTTGATTATTTCTTCGGTATTGAATGTCATTCTTGACTTGTTGTTTATTCCGGTTCTTGGAATGGATGTGGAAGGTGCTGCACTGGCTACAATTATCGCACAGGGAGTATCTGGAGTTGTCAGCTTGATTTATTTAATTAAGAAGTTCGATATTTTGAAGACACAAAAGGGAGACTGGAAGCCGGATATGAGATACTTGAAGACTTTGACTGTGGTTGGCCTGCCGATGGGATTACAGTATTCAATTACAGCCATTGGCTCCATTGTATTACAGACAGCAGTGAATTCTTTTGGAGAGATTGCTGTTGCCGGCGTAGCAGCCGCAAGTAAGGTATATTGTTTGATTTCCTGTCCACTGGAAGCAATGGGAAATACCATGGCAACCTATGCCGGACAGAACATGGGGGCAGGAAAGATAGATCGGATACGAAAAGGATTATATCAGTCAACTCTTGCCTGTATTATTTTGTCTGTGTTTATTTTGGGCTTGATATTAATGTTTGGGAATGAATTATCAATGTTATTTATTAATGCAGATGAGATAGAAGCATTAGAGTATGCATTTCAGTATATTTTGGCATCAACCATAGGATTCCCACTGTTAACCTTTGTGTTAACGGTACGTTTTACAATTCAGGGCATGGGTTTTTCTGCCTTTGCCATGACTGCCGGTGTGTTGGAAATGCTTGCAAGATGCTTTGCTGCCTGGTTGCTGCCGGCTCATTTGGGCTTTATGAGTGTCTGTGTGGCAAATGGACTGGCATGGATTGCAGCGGATTTGTTTTTGATTCCGGCATTCTTTTACTGTAAGAGAAAAGTAGAGGGAAAATTGAACCTCATTTGTAAGGAAACACTTGCTTAAGACAATGAAAACGGTGTATACTTACTGTAATTGTTTTATAAAAACTAAGACAATAATATGAAAGATGGAGGTACAAAATGGATACAAAAGCAATGTTTAAAATTGGTTATGGACTTTATGTATTAACCGCCAGAGTGAATGAAAAGGATAATGGATGTATTGTGAACACGGTTGCGCAGGTTACCAGCAATCCAAACAGAATTTCTATTACGGTTAACAAAGGCAATTATACTCACGATATAATTGCCCAAACAGGTGTGTTCAATGTTTCAATATTGACAACCTCGGCAGATTTTTCGATTTTCCAACGGTTTGGTTTCCAAAGTGGAAGAGATTGTGACAAATTCGATGGATACACAGCAGTGAAACGAGCAGAGAATGGTGTGCTGTATTGTACAGAAAGTACCAATGCATTTATATCCGGTAAAGTAATCAATCAAATGGATTTAGGAAGTCATACAATGTTTATTGCAGATGTAACTGACTGTGAGGTGCTGAGTCAGGAAACCTCCGTTACATACGATTATTATCAAAAGAATATTAAACCACGTCCAAAGAAAGAGGAAAAGGTGGTAACAGGATATCGTTGTACAATATGTGGTTACATTTATGAAGGGGATGAACTTCCGGCAGATTATGTTTGCCCAATCTGCAAGCATGGGGCAGAAGTATTCGAACCAATTAAAAATGAAAACGAAGGAAAAGGAGAAACGAACATGTCAGAATTAAAAGGAACAAAAACAGAAGCCAATTTATTAGCAGCATTTGCCGGAGAGTCTCAGGCAAGAAACAAGTATACATACTTTGCAAGTGTTGCAAAGAAGGAAGGTTATGAGCAGATTGCAGCTATTTTCCAGCAAACTGCAGATAATGAAAAAGAGCATGCAAAGATGTGGTTTAAGGCATTAAGTGGTATTGGTAATACTGCTGCAAACCTGGAAGCAGCAGCTGATGGTGAGAATTATGAGTGGACAGATATGTATGAAACCTTTGCAAAAGAAGCAGAGGAAGAAGGATTTACAGAACTGGCAGAGAAATTCCGTCTGGTAGGACAGATTGAGAAAGCACACGAAGAGCGTTATCGTGCATTGTTAAATAACGTTGAAATGCAGGCAGTATTTGAGAAGAGCGAAGAGACTATCTGGGAATGCCGTAACTGTGGACATCTGGTAATGGGTAAAAAAGCACCGGATGTATGCCCGGTATGTGCACACCCACAGAGCTTCTTTGAGGTTCGCAAAGAGAACTACTAATCAGAAAGATAAAAGGATGTACTTCGTGCGAAAGGATACAAAATGAACAAGAACAATATTTCAGAACAAATATTCTATGTTGGCGTGGATGATAAAGATCTGGATTTGTTTGAAAGTCAGTATGTGATACCAAATGGCGTTTCTTATAATTCCTATCTTATAATGGATGAACAGATTGCATTAATGGATACCGTGGATGTAAGAAAAACAGATGAATGGCTGGATAATATAGAGCAGGTGTTACAGGGAAAAAAGCCGGACTATTTGGTGGTTTCACACATGGAGCCGGATCATTCAGGCAGCATGAAAGCGGTAGCGGAAAAGTATCCGAATATGAAAATAGTAGGAAATGCAAAGACATTTTCCATGCTTCCGCAATTTATTGACTTAGATGTGAAAAATCGGGAAATAATTGTGAAAGAGGGAGAAACTTTGTCTCTTGGCAGCCATGTGCTTCAATTCATCATGGCTCCAATGGTTCATTGGCCAGAGGTTATGTTGGAATATGAGCAGACAGAAAAAGTTTTATTTTCCGCCGATGCATTTGGCAAATTTGGTGCATTAGATGCAGATGAGGATTGGGCATGTGAAGCCAGACGGTATTATTTTAATATTGTTGGGAAATATGGCGCACCGGTTAGTGCACTATTGAAAAAGGCTGCCAATCTGGATATTCAGACCATTTGTCCACTGCATGGACCTATTCTGAAGGAAAATCTAAGTTACTACATGGATAAATATCAGGTATGGAGTAGTTATGAGCCGGAAGACCAGGGAGTATTAATTGCTTATGCCAGTATTCATGGTAATACGGAACAGGCAGCCAGGAAGTTGGCCGAGATTCTAACGGAAAAGGGAGCTGCAAAGGTAGTGGTCAGTGACCTGGCAAGAGAAGATATGGCAGAAGTAATTGAAGATGCATTCCGATATAATACTATGATTCTGGCAGCAGCCAGCTATGACGGAGGCGTATTCCCTTGTATGGAAAGCTTTTTGAATCATTTGAAATCCAAAGCATACCAAAACCGTAAGGTGGGTATTCTGGAGAATGGTTCATGGGCACCATCTGCAGGCAGAGTAATGAAGACTGCGTTGGAAGGCATGAAGAATATCACCATAGTTGAGCCTGTAGTAACAATCCAGTCTACCATGAAAGAGGTGGATATGCCAAAGCTGGAAGCACTGGCAGAGGCTATTTTACAATAAGGAGTTTATAATTTATGCAAGCAAGAGAAAAATTTGGATCACGGTTGGGATTCATTCTGGTTTCTGCCGGCTGTGCAGTCGGACTGGGAAATGTATGGAAGTTTCCTTATATGTGTGGACAGTACGGTGGTGCAGCATTTATAGTGATTTATCTGGTTTTTCTTGCAATTCTGGGATTCCCAATTATGGTTTGTGAATTTTCAGTAGGACGTGGCAGCCAGAAGTCGGTTGCCACGTCTTTTTTAGAACTGGAGCCCAAAGGAACCAGATGGCACTACTATGGATATGTAGGAATGGCAGGAAATTATTTGTTGATGATGTTTTATACCACAGTTGCAGGTTGGATGCTTTATTATTGTTATCGGTGTCTGGCCGGTGAATTTACCAATGCTGCGTTGACAACAGTAGAGGTGAAGGAAAAGTTTCAGGCAATGCAGGACAATCCCATACTTTTATCATTCTGGATGATATTAGCAGTTTTGGTGTCTTTTGCAATCTGTTCTCTGGGTATGCAAAAAGGGGTAGAAAAAATCACAAAAGTAATGATGGTATGTCTGCTGGTTCTGATTCTTGCCTTAGCAGTGAATTCCGTTTTGCTTCCCGGAGCGAAAGAAGGAATTGAATTCTATCTCATTCCTAATTTTGATGTCATAAAAGAAAAAGGAATTGGAAATGTGATTTTTGCAGCCATGTCTCAGGCCTTTTTTACCTTAAGTATTGGAATTGGTTCTATGGCAATATTCGGCAGTTATTTAGGGAAAGAACGCTCCTTAACAGGAGAGACTTTCAGTATTACCATTTTGGATACATTTGTTGCACTGATGGCAGGCTTAATTATTATCCCTGCATGTTTTGCTTTTGGTATAGAGCCTGATTCTGGTCCGTCTTTGATATTTATTACATTGCCAAATGTGTTTAATCAGATGACAGGAGGAAGAATCTGGGGTACCTTGTTCTTTTTATTCCTATCCTTTGCTTCTTTGTCAACGGTGATTGCTGTATTTGAGAATATCATTTCATTTGCAATTGATTTATGGGGATGGGAGAGAAAGAAAGCAGTACTGGTAAATATTGTAGCAGTTATCCTATTATCAATGCCGTGTGTGCTGGGATTTAACCGTTTATCCGGTATTCAACCATTAGGAGCCGATTCAAATATTATGGATATGGAGGATTTTCTGGTATCGAATAATCTTCTTCCATTGGGTTCGATTATCTATCTGACATTTTGTACAAAGAAGAATGGTTGGGGATGGAATGCATTTATTCAAGAAGCCAATACAGGAAACGGATGGGGATTTCCAGAGAAATTAAGAGTCTATATGACATATATACTGCCATTTATCATTGTTATCATTTACTTAAAGGGATATTATGATAAATTCGCGGAACAGGGCATTAAATATTTGCTTTCATGGATAGTGGTTGCAGTATTGCTTTTGGCACTGCTTGTATGGATGATAACAGGAAAGCCTAAAAACAAGAAAAGTTCTCAGGCTTAGGAGTAGTGTACCTTTTTTGGCACAAGGTTCTCTTTCTGAATTTAGCCGGAAAAGGTTGGATAAAACATGGAATTGAGTTTTTGACCGGACTCAATACTGGTCAAAAGCTCCTTCATCATTACAATCGCTTTTGGTTTTGCTATTTCATATAGTTTGCGAAGCTCTTTATCACTTTCTGCAAATTCCGGCAAAGGTTTTGGCGTTATAACCATGCCGGATATATTGTCGTATTTTCCAATTAGCCGAAGAAAAACAAATATTCCCTTTTTCAATAGATTATCTTTCATACGAAGCCCGTCATTCAGCCATTTCATACATCGGATGGCACTTAGAATCTGTTTTGCGGTAGTATGACCATAGAATTGTGCTATAATGCTGGCATTTTGTTTCGTAGGAATCAAAAAACCGGTAACTAAAGCATTGAGTGGCAAATGATCCTCTACAATCAGGGTTCGTTCAAAGGAACCTTCAATGGCACAGTGGTTTAGGTGTTTACCGGAAACTAAGGAGTCAACATAAGGATGACAGGTAACATCTAATGCATAATGACATACCACACCACAGATATACGCAAGTAGTCTCTCCGGTTTGGAACTGTTTCGAATAATACGTGCCGCCGGCTGGAAAAACTTTCGTCCTTTCCAGTCATGAATCTGGTAACCGAGACGGTTTACATAGTTGTGAAAGACCGGATGATAAAAGAATAATAAATCGGGGCCTTGTAAACCAATGTTAAATAAGTCCCGGTATTTTGCAGTAATGGTTTTTAACTCTTCTGGGAGTAATTCAAAAATTTCCTGGCCAAATCGGTAATGTGCATATATTGATGGCATACTAATTTCCTTTCTGATTCACATATGATTGTTTCTTTGTTTTTACGTTGCGTTAGACAGTTTTGTTGTGGTTCCGCCATACAGAGATTCAATACTAATTAAATTCTGTTTCATCCATTTTTTATTCATATACATGTTGGAATCTGCCTGCCTGTATATATCCATGAGCATCTGATCAGATGCCTGCCTGTCATAAACAGCATAGCCTTGTGCAATCCGTACCCGAAACGGTTTATCAGGCTGTTTATTAAAGGTATCAGTCAAAGTCTGGAATTGTGCTAAGGCTTGTTCACATCGTTCTTTTACAGATTCACCACTTAAAATGACAGAGAATTCATCGCCACCAATGCGGTAGCAGTCTCCTCTGACAGATTGAAAGGCCTCCTGAATGATTTTTGCACTTTGAACCAGCATGGCATCTCCGGTAGGGTGTCCAAAATAATCATTGACAAATTTTAAATCATTTACATCAAATACTACAATGCCAATACCTGGAAATTCGGCTTTTCGAGACTCTAAACTAACCAGATGTTCTTGGAATGCTGTTCGGTTGCCAATGCCGGTCAAACCATCACGATACGCTAACTGGCTGACAAATTCAGTTTGGATACCTAATTTGACGGCATTGATGGTTCTTTCTAAGCTTGCAGTTCCATAACAGACAATGAAAATCAATAATCCAATTCGAACAAACATCGCTGCATCTCCACCATTTCCTGAATAAAAACGGAACAAATCAATTGCAGTTGCTACAGAAAGAGAACATAATCCGATTCCACGTAAGACACGGTAAATGTTTTGAGGCTGATTTTTGCTTCGAAACAGGGCATGTCTCATGATTGTATATAGAAGCAATCCTGCTGAAATCGCCAACACTATGTGGGTGATACGTAAGGTGGAACGAAAGTCCGCAATGCCCAGTAAATGGAGGGTCAGACAGACAGCGAAGCCTGCAAAAGACAGGAATACAATGGCAGGTACAACAAACCGTTTCTGAAAGCCAAAGGCAGAATCCAAATACAAAACCAATGGAATAGAAATCAGCATTAAAGAACAGCAGGATAATACAGACAGCATGCTGGTATCTCCGATAAAGAATTGAAGGAAATTCGTTTCCGTTAAGCACCAGATAGAGATGCTGACAGAGAATAATCCCAGATACAATAATTCATGGTTACGTCTGGTTTGAAAATTGATTGGAAAATCCAAAATTATCAGAAGAAGACCTACAAATAAAATTAGGACACAGGTAATAAAGGAAACCATTTTTTGCTGCATTGTTTCCAAAATGATTCGCCCGGGGGCGCCTATGCACGAGGAACTAAAACCGGTTCTGGAACTGTCGTAAACAGTGGTAATACGAAGCTCCACAGTTTTTCCGGCATCCTCCGGTGAAAGTGGAATATAATTCCAACGGGTTCCTATCGTATCATTGTAAAAAATATTTTCCGGCACATATGGTTCATAAACCAGAACCCCATCAATAAAGACCTGATAAAAAACATTCTTGCTTCGAAAGCAGAAGGCAGTTCCTTTGTCTAATGTGTCAGGTAGTTTATTATAAATACTGAACGGATGATAGGGTTCAGCAATATCCAAGTCATTCAGTTTATTTAAAATGACAGGAGAACCATCACTGGTAGTCCATCCGTCTTCAAAGGCAACGGACTCAGAGAAAAAATCCTGTGCAGGTGTCGGGCCTTTATATTGAACAGCCATATAGACAATTGCACTGATTATGACAGCCAAAAGAATAAGATATAGTAGATTGTAACATTTGCTATAATTTTTGTTTTTTTGTTTTTTCATACGTATAATCCTTTTCCCCATTCGATATTATCATTTTAAGGGATTATAAGAGGATTGTCAATTTCTTCAATGCTTGCAAATCCTTACTTTATAGTATACAATAAACTAAATATGCGAAAAATTATGTACATAGTAGACGGAGAGAAAATGGAGGCTGAAAATGGCTGTACAAGATTATTTGGAAGCAATGAAAATGGGACGAAAAGAGTACCGAAACCGTATTAATCGGGGACAGTACCCGTATCTTCCGGTATTGGATGAAATTTTATCCCATGTAGAAATAGAAAAAGAAGTTAATATGGGTTTGGTACAGGTACCATTAAAATTAGTAATCGGAACCAGTACCCGGGCCAGAACCAATGCGTTTGCCGGGAATTTTATGCCTATTTTAGAGTGGGGCTCAGAATTTAGTGCAAAATGGGCGTCATTGTGTGATAGTCAGATGGAAGAAGGTATTCGGGAACCAATTAAGGCATATGAGTATATGAACCGTTATTATGTTGTGGAAGGAAACAAACGGGTCAGTGTTCTGAAATATTTTGATGCTGTTACAATTCCGGCAGTGGTAACCAGAAAGGTGCCGAAGCGGACGGATGAACTGGAAAATAAGATTTATTATGAATTTATGGATTTTAATAAGGTATCCGGGATTAATAATATCTGGTTTTCCAAGGAAGGCAATTTTCCAAAACTGATAGAAGTACTGGGATATGATGCAGAGCATGAGTGGACAGAAGATGAACGCATGGATTTTGCATCTTCTTATCTGGCATTTTCAAAAGCATATGGACAAAAGGGCGGTAAAAAGCTTCCGATTACTACAGGTGATGCTTATCTTGCTTTTTTGACGATATATGGTTATGAAGAATCAAAGGAAATGACTGCTATGGAAATGGCAGATAATATTGAAAAGATATGGAAAGAATTCAGGGTACTAAGTAATGATGAAGTAGTTGAATTACGCATGGACCCAATGGATGTCAGCAAGAAAAACGTATTAAGCTATTTGTTACCAAATAATGCTAAGAAGCTAAAAGTATCCTTTGTATATGATAAATCACCGAGTACTTCAGACTGGAATTACGGACATGAACTGGGCAGAAAGTATATTGAGGAACGATTCTCTAACCAGATTGAAACTGAGGCTGTTGAAAATGTGGCTTTGGATGAAAATGCAGCAACAGTTTTAGAAGATTTAATTGATTACGGCAGTGATATTATTTTTACAACCTCCTCCCAATTAATACAACCAAGCCTGAAGGCAGCAGTAGAACACCCGGAGGTAAAGATATTGAACTGTTCATTGAATACCACACACCAATATATTCGTACGTATTACGCCCGAATGTATGAAGGTAAATTCCTGACAGGTGTGATTGCCGGTTCATTAACAGAGAATAACCGAATTGGATATGTGGCAGATTATCCGATTTATGGAATTACGGCTAATATTAATGCATTTGCACTGGGAGCAAAGTTCGTGAATCCAAGAGCAAAGGTATATTTGGAATGGTCAACCCTAAAGGATCATGATGTGTATAAGACCTTCTGGGAACAACAGATTTCTTATGTTTCCAATCAGGATATGATTACACCACAAAACGCATCCAGACAGTTTGGACTGTATAACATCAATAATGATGAAATTACAAATTTGGTTATGCCGGTTTGGAACTGGGGTGTTTTTTATGAAAAACTGCTGCAAAGTATCATGAGTGGTTCTTGGAAAAAAGAAGATGATACAGAGGGAACAAAGGCACTGAATTACTGGTGGGGAATGTCTGCAGGTGTAATTGATATTATCTGCTCTCAAGTTCTTCCGTCATCAACCAGACAGTTGGTGGATTTGTTAAAGCAGTTAATTTGCTCCGGTGAACTGGATCCTTTTGACGGTGAAATCATCGCACAGGATGGAAGTGTTAAGAGTAAAGCAGGTGAGCGGATGCAACCGGAGGAAATTGTTAAGATGGACTGGCTGGTGGATAATGTAATCGGATTCATACCGACAGCAGAGCAGTTGATTGAACAGGCGCAGCCGGTGGTATTGATGCAGGGTGTAGCAAAGAATAAAAAGGAAGAATAGGGTTTGAAATGCGTATTTTAGTACTATCAGATGAAGAATCCAAATACTATTGGGATTATTTTGAAATGAGTAAACTGGACGGGATTGATTTAATCCTGTCCTGTGGAGATTTGAAACCGGAGTATTTGTCGTTTCTTGCCACCTTTTCGAAGGTTCCAATTTTATATGTACGTGGAAATCATGATGATATCTATGAAACGAAACCGCCGGAAGGTTGTATCTGCATAGAGGACTCTATTTATACATATCAAGGAGTTCGGATTCTGGGACTGGGTGGTTCCATTCGATATAAGCAGGGAAAAAACCAGTACACGCAGTCAGAAATGAAAGGCAGAGTTCGAAAACTGTGGTGGAAATTGAAGTGCAACAAGGGCTTTGATATTTTACTGACGCATGCACCGGCATATCATGTGAATGATGGTGAAGATGGTCCGCATGAAGGCTTTGAAGCATTTGTTGAACTTTTAGATACATATAAGCCAAAGTGTTTTATACATGGGCATGTGCATTTGACCTATTCCCGTTCTCATAAGAGAGAGAGCCTTTATAATGAGACAAGGGTCATTAACGGATATGAAAAATATATATTTGATTATTAATCTATAAAGGAGACTAAAATGGAAAAAGTAGATGATGAAATCATTAATCCTGCATTGATGTTGGCAATTAGCCGGATGAAAGAAAATAACAATCTTATTACCCAGAACAAAATGATAGGTGAGGCATTAAAGGCCAGGTTTCTGGTGCCGTTTGATATGCAGTTCAAAGAGGGTACGGAAACAGAAAAGGTGCGTAATTCTTCTAATACGAATATGGCATTCAATTTGGTAAAGACCACAAATGATGAAATATATTTTATAGCATTCACAGATATGGGTGAATTGAAGAAGTGGAAGGATAACGACAAGCAGAATGTAATGATTATGTCCTTCGATGAGGTTGCAGGACTGGTTCAACGGGCAAAGGACAAAACGGCAGGGTTTGTTCTGAATCCGGCCACCACGAATGTTACATTCCGAAAAAATATTATTGAAAACATTATGATAAGCCGGAATAAAGCAATGGAGCAAGAAAAGAATAAGGCGAAATCAGAGCAGGGAGCTGCTTTGGCAGAGACGGAATCCAACAGCAAAAAAGGAGATGCATAATCTATGAAACTGACCATGTTGGGAACCGGTAATGCCACCGTAACAGAGTGTTTTAATACCTGTTTTCTCCTGTCTGATGAAGAGAATATGCATTTTTTGGTAGATACCGGCGGAGGAAATCGAATATTAAAGGTACTGAAAGATTGTGATGTTTCTTTAGAGGGAATCCATGATATTTTTATTACTCATGAGCATCTGGATCATTTATTAGGTATTTTGTGGCTGATTCGGATGATTGGTACAAAAATGAATCAGGGTACCTATGAAGGAACACTTAGTATCTATTGCCATAGCGAATTGATTGAAAAAATCTGTGCCATGGCAGAAATGACTATACAACAGAAAGTGTGTAGGCATATTGGAAAAGATATCTTATTTGTTGCCATTGAAACAGGAGAACAGATGAAGATATTAGACAGTGACATCACGTTTTTTGATATTGGTTCAACAAAAGCAAAACAATATGGTTTTACAATGATAACCAAAGACGGAATTAAGCTGACTTGTTTAGGAGATGAGCCGTACAATGAAGATAATGAGGAGTTTGTACGGAATAGTGACTGGCTGATGCATGAAGCGTTTTGTCTATACAAAGAGGCTGACCGGTTCAAACCATATGAAAAGCATCACAGCACTGTGAAAGAAGCATGTGAAACAGCAAGTCGCTTAGGTGTAGCAAATTTGATTTTATATCATACGGAAGAAACTCATTTGGAAGAGCGTAAAGCACTGTACACCGAGGAAGGAAAACAATATTATTCCGGGAATCTGTATGTTCCGGATGATATGGAGGTTTTTGAAATCAAAAGAAGTTTGAAGTTTCCCGGGTGATTTTGATAGGAATGGGAAAATAGAATGGGATAAAAGGAGAGGTCGTTTATGGGAAAAATCATTAAAAAATGCCTGGCATGTGGTACGTTAAATCAATATGAAGCACAGGAGTGTAAGAACTGTCATTGTGCACTGTTAGCTGACGTGGATCAGGATGATGAAATTCTCTCAATTGATCCAATGGAAGCTGCATTAGATGATGCAGTTTCTGAGGCGGCAGGTGAAGATGACCTGGTGGCACAGATTCTCAGAGAGCAGGCAGAAAATGCAAAGAAGATTGTGGCAAAGGAAAAAGCAAGGGAAGAACGGAAGCAGAAACAACAAAATAACAGAAGTCCATTCTCTGCTGGGGGAGGCTCTTCCCATGGATTTTCTTTTTCTGGAAGTTCTTCTGAGAATTTTGAGTCAAAGGGGAGCTCCATGTTTGAACCGTCACCACAAAAATCAAAGACTGGTTCCGGAAGCTTTGGAGGTTTTAAAATCAAGGACAGTTCCAATGAAGAATATACTTCTGAGGGAGTAAAACTTCGTGGAGCGTCTCTCCGAATGCAGGCAATCCGTCAGGCAAAGAATGGAAATAAAGAAGAAAATAAATAATACAGCAATGTAGAACGAAGTAAGGAAAGAAGTGACAGAAATGAAAATGGGCAGAAATGATCCATGCTGGTGTGGAAGTGGAAGAAAGTATAAGGCTTGCCATATGCAGATGGATGAAAAAATCAATGCATTTCAGTTGAAGGGTGCAAAGGTACCGACACATTCTATGATTAAGACACCGGAACAGATTGATGGAATTCGGAAAGCCGGCGAGGTAAATACAATGGTTTTGGATTATATTGAACCATATGTAAAAGAAGGTATTTCCACCGGAGAATTAGACCGGCTGATACACGAATATACTTTAAAACTTGGTGGTATTCCGGCTTGCTTGAATTATAAAGGATATCCGAAAAGTGTATGTACTTCCATTGATGAAGTTGTATGTCATGGAATTCCGGATGACAACCGAATACTAAAATCCGGTGATATAATTAATGTGGATTGTACTACCATATACAACGGATATTATGGGGATGCATCCAGAATGTACTGCATTGGGGAGGTTAGCCCTGAAAAGCAGAAGTTGGTTGAGGTTGCAAAAGAATGTCTGGACATTGGTTACAATATTGCAAAACCATGGACATTTTTAGGGGATGTAGGAGTAGCAATTAACCGGCATGCAAAAGAGAATGGTTATAGTGTAGTACGGGAAATTGGCGGACATGGAGTCGGAGTTGAATTCCATGAAGACCCTTGGGTCAGTCATATTGGAATACCGGGTGGTGATTATCTTTTAGTACCGGGAATGACATTTACCATTGAGCCAATGGTGAATATGGGTAAAGCAGATGTGTGGCAGGATGAAGACGATGGCTGGACAGTTCGAACAGAAGATGGAATGCCATCGGCACAATGGGAATATACAATTCTGATTACTCAGACCGGTGCTGAAATCTTATCAAGATAACGAGAGGAGACAGAAGATGAAACTATTTCGCGGAATGCGGGGAAGTATATTGGTTTTTTCAATTATATATGTATTGATTGGTCTGATTCTTTTGGTAGTGTCAGATGCACCGTTATTGGCAATCAGCTATATTTTTTCCGTGCTGTTAATCGTCACAGGTGTAGTTTTAATCATGTATTATATTGGCAGGGATGTTACGGCTGAGAATGAAAGCTATGATTTGGTAGCCGGTGTTGTTGCTGCAACAGCAGGTATTTATCTGATGATTAATGCGAAGGTATTATATCCGTGGCTTCCGGCAGTTATGGGCTTTATGGTTCTAATCAGTGGTTTGATAACATTTCAGAATGCGCTGGATATGCGACGGATGAAGCAGGTTTTCTGGGCTCCGGTATTTCTGGTGGCATTGGGAAGTCTGGCACTGGGATTTGTGATTTTATTTTATCCGTTTGAAAAAACAACGAATATGCTTCGGGTGATTGGAGCCTCTCTTTTGCTAAGCGGTGGCATTGATGTTATTACTGCAATATGGCAGGCAGTACGGATGCATGGTGCCAAAGCCGTGACAGAAGATGTAAAAGCGGCAGTTGTAAATCTGAAGGATGAGGTTGTGGAAACGGCAATTGAAGTAAAAAAAGAAGTTGCAACCGCAAAGGAGAACAAGTATAATAAGGCATTGGAAAAAACGAAAGGAAATGGTGAAAAAATGGAAGTAATATACTCAAGTACCAGAAATGCTGCAGAAACAGCTACAGCATCACAGGCAATTTTGAAAGGATTAGCAGAAAATGGTGGATTATTCGTTCCGAATACCATTCCGGCATTGGATATTTCACTGGAGACTTTGGCGAACATGTCCTATCAGGAAGTGGCATATGAAGTAATGTGTCGTATGTTTACGGATTTTACAGAAGAAGAATTAAAGTATTGTATTAACAGTGCATATGATTCCAAATTCGATACGCCGGAAATCGCACCATTGAAGAAAGCCCATGGTGCCAATTACTTAGAGTTATTCCATGGTTCTACCATAGCATTTAAAGATATGGCATTATCGATTCTGCCATATTTATTAACAACCTCAGCAAAGAAGAATCAGGTAAAGAATGATATTGTAATTCTGACTGCAACTTCCGGGGATACCGGTAAGGCAGCTTTAGCTGGTTTTGCAGATGTACCGGGGACTAAGATTATCGTATTCTATCCAAAGCATGGTGTCAGCCCAATTCAGGAAAAGCAGATGGTAACCCAGAGGGGAGCCAATACTTCTGTGGTTGGTATTATTGGAAACTTCGATGATGCACAGACCGGTGTAAAAAATATGTTCAATGATAAGGAATTAGCAAAAGAAATGGACGCTGCCAATATGCAGTTCTCCTCTGCCAACTCAATTAACATTGGACGTCTGGTTCCACAGATGGTTTACTATGTATATGCATACAGCAGACTGATAGCGGATGGTACAATCAAGGCTGGAGATAAGATAAATGTTGTTGTTCCAACCGGTAATTTTGGTAATATTCTGGCAGCTTACTATGCAAAGGAAATGGGCTTGCCAATTGCCAAGTTCATCTGTGCTTCCAATGAAAACAAGGTATTGTATGATTTCTTCCGGACCGGTGAATATGATAAGAATCGGGAATTTATCTTAACAAGCTCACCATCTATGGATATTTTGATTTCCAGCAATTTAGAGCGTTTAATCTATAAGATTGCAGGAAATAATGCTGAGAAGAATGCAGAATTAATGAAGGCATTGAATACGGAAGGCAAGTATGTAATTACTCCTGAAATGAAGGAGAAATTATCAGAATTCTTCGGTGGATATGCAAGTGAAGAGGAAACTGCAGAAACCATTAAGAAGGTTTATGAAGAAGATAAGTATATTATGGATACTCATACAGCAGTTGCGGCAACGGTTTATGATAAGTATGTTGCTGAAACCGGGGATACAACACCAACTGTCATTGCTTCTACTGCAAGTCCATATAAGTTTACAAGAAGCGTGATGAATGCCATTGATCATACCTATGACAGCAAGACGGATTTTGAGTTGATTGATGAGTTGAACAAGATTTCCGGTGTTGCAATCCCACAGGCGATTGAAGATATCCGTTCTGCACCGGTGCTTCACGATACTGTGTGTGATAAGAGCGAGATGGAAGCAACCGTAAAGAGTATTTTGAAATTATAGATTCGAAACTATATTAGAAACTATATTTAGAAACTTAACTTAGTACAGACAGTTCATTCGTACCTTCCTGTCTTTAAATAAAACCGGGACCACATACTTTGATTTGCAAAGCACATGGTTCTGCCATGTGCTTTTTGATATTGTTGAACACAGGTAATTTTCATAAGAGTAGAAATAGGAGTTATTATGTATACGATTGAAACACAAACAAGCTTTGACAGCGCTCATTTTCTGGCTGGATATCAGGGAAAATGTGGAAATATACACGGACACCGCTGGACAGTAAAAGTGATTGCAAAAGGGGAAACCTTAGAGCAGGAAACATCACAGACCAGAGGAATGCTAATGGATTTCTCACAGCTAAAGGAAGCATTACGAACCATGGGGGATGCGTTAGACCATGTATTTATTATTGAAAAGGGTACTATGACCGAGGATACTCTGCAATGTCTGAAACGAGATGGATTCCGGCTGGTTGAAGTGGCATTTCGTCCAACGGCAGAGAATCTGGCAAAATGGTTTTATGACGAGCTTACAAAACAAGGATTTTCCTTACAGTCGGTAATTGTCTATGAAACCCCTAATAATTGTGCTGCCTACAGCGTGGAATAGGAGATAGCAATGGAATATAGAGTCGTTGAAACCTTTGTCAGTATCAATGGAGAAGGGCAATGGGCCGGGGAACTGGCAGTCTTTATCCGGCTGGCGGGTTGTAATCTGAATTGTAATTATTGTGATACGACATGGGCAAATAAAGAGACAGTTTCTTATCAGAGAATGACGAAAGAAATGATAGGAGACTATGTTGAACACACAGGGGTTCATCATGTAACGGTTACCGGAGGAGAGCCTTTGATACAACCGGGAATCCGGGAATTGTTAGACTATCTGGGAGGTCTGCCTAAGGTTCAGGTAGAGGTGGAAACCAATGGAAGTGTCATAATTGCATCATATGCCAACATGGAACAGCGTCCTGCATTTACCTTGGATTATAAGTTGCCCGGGAGTGGTATGGAAGCCAATATGAAGGTGGAGAATTATGCCTATCTGACCGAGAAGGATACAGTCAAATTCGTGGTATCCAATCGGGAGGATTTGGAAAGGGCAAAAACGATTATAGAAACATATCAATTACAGGGGAAGTGTGGCATCTATCTAAGTCCGGTATTCGGACGGATAGAACCGGCAGAAATTGTAGAATATATGATAGAGCATCGGTTGAATCAGGTACATGTACAGCTACAACTTCACAAATTCATCTGGGCACCGGACCAACGTGGCGTTTAGTGGAAGCGAAGGGCGATATTGATATGATAGGAGGAATGGTTATGGCAATTGATACGAAAGCAATTGAAGAACATATAAAAGGAATTTTAATAGCATTGGGCGATGATCCCAATCGGGAAGGACTGCGGGAAACACCGGAGCGGGTGGCACGCATGTATGAAGAAGTGTTTGAAGGAATGAATTATACCAATCAGGAAATTGCCGGGTTATATGGTAAAACCTTTGAAGTACCTACGAAGCATGAGGACATGGTGCTGGTAAAGGATATAGAAGTGTTCAGTTATTGTGAGCATCATATGGCATTGATGTATGATATGACAGTCAGTGTAGCATATCTGCCCAAAGACAGGGTATTAGGACTTAGCAAAATCGCCCGTATTGCAGATATGGCTGCAAAACGGTTACAGTTACAAGAAAGAATCGGTTCGGATATAGCAGAGATTATTCAGATGGCAACCGATTCTCAGGATGTGGCAGTTTTGATAAAGGCAAATCATAGCTGTATGACTGCCAGAGGAATTAAAAAGCCTTCTGCTAAGACGGTTACAACTACATTCCGGGGAAGATTTGAAACGGATAGTATCCTGCAGAATCGATTCTTTGTCATGTTACAGGAATAAGAAATAAAATGCATAGCATAGAAATGAGAAACGCAGAAACGGAGGAAAGAAAATGAAGAATAAAAAGCAGGCAGTTGTTATTTTTAGTGGTGGACAGGATAGTACCACCTGTTTGTTCTGGGCAAAAGCAAGATATGAAGAAGTGATTGCTATTTCTTTTGACTATGGACAACGTCATAAAAAGGAATTGGAATGTGCCAAGGCAATAGCGGAAGAATATGGAGTAGAACATCATATATTTGATTTGAGTTTATTAAATGAACTGGCACCCAACTCATTAACCAGAAGTGATATTGAAGTGGATCATGATGCACCGGAAACCGGTACACCAAACAGTTTTGTAGACGGAAGAAATATGGTATTCTTAACCTATGCTGCTATTTTTGCTAAACAGCGAGGCATTACAGACTTGGTAACCGGAGTATCTCAAAGTGATTTTAGTGGATATCCGGATTGTAGAGATGTATTTATTAAATCTTTGAATGCAACACTGAATCTGGCAATGGATTATGAATTTGATATTCATACGCCATTAATGTGGATTGATAAAGAGGAAACCTGGGCATTGGCAGACGAGCTGGGTGTGTTAGATGTTATACATGATAAGACATTGACCTGTTATAACGGTATTGTTGGAGATGGCTGCGGCAACTGCCCTTCCTGCAAGCTACGCAAAAAGGGCTACGACCGCTATATGAGCCATCGAAATAAAAAATAGCATTGCATTTAAGTGTTAACGGATGATTTGTAGTGCTTTCTGGTGATTTTCAATGATAACCTGCTTGTGGTTGCCGCCGAATTCACCATCACGTACCCATGGGATTTCTTCTTCGGAAGAAATCTCAACTTTTTTTGCTTTAAAACAGTACATATATTTTTCGTTTACTTCACTAATGAGCAAAGAATTCATGATTGCCTGTAATTCCAATGGATTGGTTGGGGTTTTAATTAACAGACATTCAAAAATACCATCGTCAAATTTTATATCGTCCGCCAGAACCACATTTTGCATACCGCCAACGGAAAGAGAATTGGTAATCATGGCATAAATAAAGTTGTCAGTGATTTCCCGGTCATCATATCGTATGGTTGCCTGATAGGTGGTAACGCTGTTCAGACTTCGGATACTATTCATGATATAGGCAGCATGACCAAACATATTTTTGAATTTCTGATTCGTGGAATAGGAAATTTCCGTAAAGGCACCAAAGGCAGCAATATATACAAAATAGTCATTCGTATTAAAGGAACCTACATCAATGGCAAAGGGATGCCCGCTGGTAATGTTGGTAACAGCAGCCATAGGTTCTAATGGAATCCCAAGGCTTCTTGCAAAATCGTTCGTTGAGCCGGCAGGGATATATCCAAGTGGCAGGGAAGATTTTGCAAGCATATAGCCGGTAACCACATCATCCAGGGTTCCGTCACCACCGGCACATACGATTAAATCATAATCAGCACCTTCGGAAATGACGATTTTTCTTCCGTCCATTGGTTGCCTGGTTGGGTATACTGTTACCCGATAACCTGCCTCCGAAAATGCATTTATTACATCAAATAACCGGTCCTTAATGTGCGTTTTACCGGCAGTTGGATTGAGTATAAATAACAAGTCTTTTTTCATACAGGAATCCTCCCAATAATCTGCTTTCATTAAAATATTTACAACAGCTTTAGTATAGTATATCCGAAAATAATTAACAATATAGATTGTATAAAAGAAATATTAAGCATTTGTGAACACACCTTGCCATCTTGGATAAAATATCCTATAATAAGATAATGTGTCATTACATAGAAAGGAATTTATGACAATGGGAAAATATTTTGGAACAGATGGCTTCCGTGGAGAGGCAAATATAGATTTAACAGTAGAGCATGCATATAAAGTAGGACGGTTTTTAGGCTACTATTTCGGTAAACAAAAAGCAGATGGAAGGGCGAGAGTAGTTATTGGTAAAGATACCAGACGTTCCAGTTATATGTTTGAATATGCATTAGTTTCCGGTTTGACTGCCAGTGGTGCAGATGTGTGCCTGATGCATGTAACCCCGACACCAAGTGTATCCTATATCGTCAGAGTGGATGAATTCGATTGTGGTATTATGATTTCTGCCAGTCATAATCCATATTATGATAATGGTATCAAGATAATTAACGGAAACGGCTCTAAGATGGATGCGTCTGTAGAGAATCAGATTGAAGCCTATATTGATGGACTGATTGATGAAATTCCCCTTGCAACCAGAGAGCATATCGGACGGACGACCGATTATTCCAGTGGTAGAAACCGATACATCGGATATTTGATGACCTTGGCTACCCGGTCTTTTAAGAATATGCGGGTTGGTTTGGATTGTGCCAATGGAGCGTCTTCCACAGTAGCAAAGTGTGTCTTTGAGGCGTTAGGAGCAAAAATCTATGTTATCAATGCAGAACCGGATGGGGTGAATATTAATGACCATTGTGGCTCTACTCACATTGAAGTATTGCAGAAGTTTGTAAAAGAGAAGGGCTTGGACATTGGCTTTGCTTATGATGGAGATGCTGACCGCTGTCTGGCAGTAGACGATAAGGGTGAAATTATCGATGGTGACAAGATTCTTTATATGTGTGGTAAGTATCTGAAGGAAAAGGGAGAATTGGCAAATGATACTGTAGTAACTACGGTTATGTCTAATCTGGGTCTTTATAAAGCCTTTGACCGTTGTGGAATTAAGTATGAAAAAACCGCAGTTGGTGATAAATATGTATATGAGAATATGATGGAGAATGGACATTCCTTAGGTGGAGAACAGTCCGGACATATCATATTCAGTAAATTTGCAACTACCGGAGATGGAGTGTTAACCTCCTTAAAAATAATGGAAGTAATTTTAGAGAGTAAGCAGAAAGCCTCTGATTTATTCCATGACTTGACGATTTATCCACAGTTATTGGTAAATGTGAAGGTAAAGAGCAAGCCGGAAGCAAGAGCAGATGAGGATGTATGTAGATTAGTTGCAAATATCGAAAAAGAGCTTGGTACGGAAGGACGAATTCTGATTCGGGAAAGTGGAACAGAACCGGTGATTCGTGTTATGGTAGAAGCGAAGACAGATGAACTTTGCAATCAGTACGTTTATCAAGTGGTTGATTTATTAAAAGCAAAGGGACACAGTATTGGAGATAAGTAATGAGTCTGAAGAGTTACATTCAAAGAAAAAAGCAGGAACCGCTTGACCGGCAATTAATTGTCCGTCGGTTTTTATTGGTTGTGTATGATATTTTTGCAATCATGGTTGCAAGTGGACTGACTATTTTATTGCGATTTAATTTGAATTGGGCAGCAGTAGAATTGCAGTATATTCAAATGATGTGGAAATATCTGCCTATTAATATCATCTGTACATTGATTATATTTGTAATTCTTCGTTTGTATAGCAGTATCTGGCAGTATGCAGGACCGATAGAGGCAGGTAATGTGGTGATGGCAAGTGGTTTGTCGGTTGTGGTACAGTTTATCGGATACCATATCTTAGGTATGAACATGTTTCGAAGCTATTATGTCATCTATGTGGGTGTGTTTATGCTTCTGATATTGGCATCCCGATTTGCCTATCGTTTTTTACGAATGCTGAAGAATAAGAGGATTCGGAATAAGAATGCCAGTCGAATCATGATTATTGGAGCAGGAGAATCCTGCAATATGCTGGTAAAGGAGATTACCAACAGTAGTTATATTAACGGACAGGTAAAGTGTCTGATTGATGATGATCCGGCTAAAATCGGGAAATATGTACAGGGAATCCGGGTTGTTGGTAATCGGGATACCATTCTTCATAATGCAAGAAAATATGAGATTGATGAAATTATTATTGCCCTGCCATCAGCATCCAAAAAGAATATAAAGGAAATCACCAATATCTGTAAGGAATCAGATTGTGAACTGAAAATTCTTCCAGGCATGTATCAGCTGGTAAATGGTGAGGTTGGTATTAGTAATCTGAGAAAGGTTGAAGTAGAAGATTTACTGGGAAGAGAACCAATCAGTGTGAATATTGATTCGATTGCTGAATATGTACGTGGCAAAGTAGTTTTGGTTACCGGTGGCGGTGGTTCTATCGGAAGTGAATTATGTCGACAGATTGCCAGACATATCCCGAAGCAGTTAATTATTTTAGATATCTATGAAAATAATGCCTATGATATTAAGCAGGAGCTGGAACGAAAGTACCCGAGACTGAATCTGGAGGTATTAATCGGTTCCGTTCGAAATACCAGCCGGGTCAATTATATTTTTGATAAATATCGTCCGGATATCGTCTATCATGCGGCGGCTCATAAGCATGTGCCATTGATGGAGGATAGTCCGAATGAAGCAATTAAGAATAATGTGTTTGGTACGTTGAAGACGGTACAGGCAGCAGACCGGTATGGAACCCAGCGATTTGTACTGATATCAACGGACAAGGCGGTTAATCCAACGAATATTATGGGTGCTTCCAAGCGTATGTGTGAAATGATTGTACAGATGTATAACAATCGTTCCAAGACAGAATTTGTGGCAGTACGGTTCGGTAATGTGCTGGGCAGTAATGGAAGCGTGATTCCATTGTTTAAAAGTCAGATTGCCAGAGGTGGTCCGGTCACAGTCACACACCCGGATATTATTCGTTACTTCATGACAATTCCGGAAGCAGTTTCATTGGTAATTGAAGCGGGATTGTATGCAAAGGGTGGAGAAATTTTTGTGCTGGACATGGGAGAACCGGTAAAAATATTAGATTTAGCAGAGAATCTAATTCGATTATCCGGTTATACTCCATATGAGGATATTCAAATTGAATTTACCGGGCTTCGTCCGGGGGAGAAGCTGTATGAAGAATTACTGATGGATGAAGAAGGCTTGAAGGATACGGATAACAAAATGATTCATATTGGCAAGCCAATTGAGATTGATGAGGACAAGTTCATTCAGCAATTGGATTCCTTAAAGAAAGTAACGGAGCAGGAACCGGAGAATATTCGTAAGATTATAAAGGAAATCGTTCCGACTTATAATCCGCAGGAACAGGAATAAAACACAGAAAGGTACGCAATTGTATGCTGAAAAAATGGGAAATCTTACCGGATACCATGCGTACACCGGAGGTAGCACAATATTATGAAATACTGCAGCATAAGCCGCTTGGACTATTTTGCAAGCGGCTGTTTGATATTCTTGTGTCGTTGATATTACTTGTTTTGTTGTCTCCTGTCATGCTGATTATCAGCATTTGGATAAAAAGTGATTCGAAAGGACCGGTTATGTTTCGTCAGACCAGAGTTACCACAGCCGGAAAAGAGTTTCGGATTTTTAAATTCCGTACCATGGTTACGGATGCAGAAAAACTGGGAACTCAGGTGACGGTAGGAAAAGATCCTAGAATTACACGTTCCGGGCACTTTCTTCGGAAATTCCGATTGGATGAGCTTCCCCAGTTGTTGAATGTACTGGCAGGGGATATGAGCTTTGTAGGTACCCGTCCGGAAGTACCCAGGTATGTAGAGAAGTATACACCGGAAATGTGGGCAACCTTATTATTGCCTGCAGGAATTACGTCCGAAGCCAGTATCAAATATAAAGATGAAGATAAATTACTGGAAGCAGCAGAAGATGTAGATCAGGTGTATGTAGAACAGGTATTGCCGGGCAAAATGAAATATAATCTGGATTATATTCGGAAATTTCATTTTTTGGGTGATATCCGAATTATGATTCAGACAGTTTTTGCTGTTTTACGGTAACGGATAATACAAATGATAGTTGGAAGGAGTGTTAAGTTATGAAGATACCATTTTCACCACCGGATATAACGGAAGAAGAAATTGCTGAAGTAGCAGATACATTACGGTCCGGCTGGATTACTACCGGTCCCAGAACAAAAGAATTGGAACGACAGATAGCAGAGTATTGTGGAACGGAACGGGCAGTCTGCCTGAATTCCTCTACTGCCTGTATGGAGATGACCTTACGATTATTGGGTGTTGGTCCCGGAGACGAGGTAATTACCAGTGCTTATACCTATACGGCTTCTGCAAGTGTTATTTGTCATGTGGGAGCTACCGTGAAGCTGGTTGATACACAGGAACATTCCCTGGAGATGGATTATGATAAGCTGGAACAGGCAATTACTGAAAAAACCAAGGTGATTATCCCGGTGGATTTGGCTGGTATCATCTGTGATTATGATAGAATTTATGAGATTGTAGAACGAAAGAAAGCATTATTTCAGGCGAATAATGAATTGCAGGAATTATATGGCAGAATAATTATTCTGGCAGATGCATCTCACTCCTTTGGTGCAGTAAGAGATGGAAAAACCAGTGGAGGCATTGCTGATTTCTCTTCTTTTTCCTTCCATGCAGTAAAGAATCTGACAACCGCAGAGGGCGGCGGTCTGGTTTGGAAAGCGGTTCCGGGTATGGATTCAGAGGGGATTTACCGGCAGTTGATGCTGTTATCTTTACATGGACAGTCCAAGGATGCTTTGGAGAAGACAAAGCTGGGGGCTTGGGAATATGATATTGTGGATACGTATTACAAATGTAATATGACAGATGTTCATGCGGCTATCGGTCTGGTTCAGATGAAGAGATATGAAGCCATGCTGAATCGCCGACATGAAATTCTTAAAAAGTATGAGAAGGGATTATCGGATTTGCCGGTACATGGCTTGCACCATGAAGGAGAGAATTATTGTTCCAGTGGACATTTGTGCTTGATTTGGTTAGATGGAAAGAATATGGAATTCCGAAACCGGCTGATTACAAGACTGGCAGAAGAAGGAGTCAGCAGTAATGTACACTATAAACCATTGCCAATGCATACAGCATATAAGAAGCTGGGCTTTCGAATCGAAGATTATCCCAACGCCTACCGGCAGTTCGCCAATGAGATATCATTGCCACTGCATACCTGCCTGACAGACGAACAGATAGACTATGTAATTGAGAAGTTCCATTCCTGCTATCAGGAACTGTGTGAGGAACAGAAATAGAAAAAGAATGAAAAACAATACAGGAAAAATTGAAAATGAAATGACCGTTTCCCTGGGGGTTGTGGCATACAATGAAGCCTCTGTTATACAAGCAATTCTTCAGGATATAGCCACACAGGATTATCCCCATGAACGAATGGAGCTCCTGTTAGTGGACAGTGCATCTGAGGATGATACCCGCAGTAAGATGGAGGAGTTTGCAGAACGGAATCAGGAATATGGATTCCGACGGATTCTGGTACTGGACAATCCGAAACGAAAGCAAGCATCCGGTTGGAATGTGGTAATCGGAGAAGCAAAGGAAGATATTTTGATTCGGATTGACGCCCATGCTTCCATACCAAAGGACTTTGTCCGTAAGAATGTGGAATTACAGATGGAAGGAGAAATGATTACCGGTGGTCCAAGACCGAATATCATAGATGACCCAACGTCTTGGAAGGAAACCTTATTGCTGGCAGAAAGCTCTATGTTTGGCAGCAGTATAGCTCCTTATCGAAGGGAAAGTGAAAGAAAGTACGTGAATTCCATGTTTCATGCTGCCTATCGAAGGAGTATTTTCGATGAGGTTGGAGGATTTAATGAGAACTTAGGGCGGACGGAAGACAATGAATTGCATTATCGAATGAGAAAAGCGGGATATCAGTTTTGTTATGATTCCAATATTATTTCATATCAGCATATTCGGAATTCTTTCTCCGGTATGATAAAGCAAAAATATGGAAATGGATATTGGATTGGAAGAACCGTAAAGGTATGTCCGGGCTGTTTATCGCTCTATCATTTTGTTCCATTTGCGTTTATCTGTGGAATCCTGCTTACTACAATCCTTTGCCTGTTTCATTTTCCTTGGTTGGCAATAGCCATGTGGGGACTCTATTGGCTGTTGGCGATAGCTATGACAGTTTTGGGAATCATAGGGCAGAAAAAAATCCATATAAGTGATTTGCTGCTTCCGATTTTATTCTTTCTCCTGCACATATCCTATGGTATAGGCACTTTAATAGGACTTTGTTCTTTCCAAAAAACAAATAAATAACAGAAAGAGAATCAGGTTGTGTCTGATAATATGAGCGTGTTCCTATGTTATCATGATGCAACCTGTTTTTTTTGTGGCAAAAGCCCGACAAGCGACATTGTGTTCGTTACATAAGAATTACATACATTTTACATAGCCATGATAATGGATTTTACAAGGATTCGGTATTCTTCTTTCGTCAAGGAAAACTTGAGAAAATGATTTGTTGAGTACGTGGGTACTCAGAAGGGAGAACTCGAAATGAGAAAGAAAATTTTAGGTTTAGTAGTAGCAACAGCAATGATAGCAGGTTGTCTTGCAGGATGTGGCAATGGAAATGGTGGAACAACAACTGCAGGTAATGATTCCTCAGCTCCATCATCTGAAGAAAGTAGTGTGGCTTCAGAAGAAAACAATGCTGCAGACTTTGATAACACAAAGTACATCAGCGTAGTATCCAGAGAAGATGGTTCCGGTACCAGAGGTGCTTTCGTTGAATTAACTGGTGTGGAAGAGAAGAATGCAGACGGTGAGAAGGTAGATAACACAGTATCTACAGCTTCTATTACGAATAATACTTCTGTCATGATTAGTACCGTTGCAGGTGATACATACGCAATTGGTTACATTTCATTAGGTTCTTTAGGTAGTGAAGTAAAGGCATTAAATGTAGATGGTGTAGAAGCAACTGCTGAAAATGTAAAGAGTGGTGATTATGCACTTTCAAGACCATTTAACATTGTAACAAATGGTGAAGTTAGTGAAGTTGCACAGGATTTCATTAACTATATTATGAGTGATGACGGTCAGGCTGTTGTCGTTGATAATGGCTATGTTGATGTAGCAAGCGGTTCTTATGAATCCACTCAGCCATCCGGTACCATCGTAGTTGCTGGTTCTTCTTCTGTATCACCGGTAATGGAAAAATTAAAGGAAGCTTATGCAGAAGTAAACCCAAATGCAACTATCGAAATTCAGACTTCTGATTCTACCACAGGTGTGGAGTCTACCATCAGCGGTATCTGCGATATCGGTATGGCATCTCGTGACTTGAAGGACTCTGAAACAGAGCAGGGCGTAGAAGCTACAGCCATTGCAATGGATGGTATTGCAGTTATTGTAAACAATGATAATCCTTTGACAGACATTACAACTGAACAGATTAAATCTATCTATGTAGGTGAAACTACAAAGTGGGATGAGATTCAGTAAAAGACAGGATTATTATGACAAGTAAGGTATGGTGAATTAGATGAAGAATAAAAAACAAGTCTTTGAGAAAATAATGGAAGTCATCTTTTTACTCTGTGCCTGTATGTCAATTCTTGCAGTAGCGTTAATTTGTTTCTTCCTATTCACCAGAGGAATTCCGGGTATGGCGGAAATCGGCGTATTCAAATTCCTCGGTGGACAGGAATGGAAACCGGGAAATGATATTTATGGAATATTGCCGATGATCTTAGGTTCTATTTATGTAACAGGACTTTCCTTGGTCATCGGTGTTCCTATTGGTTTATTAACAGCTATCTTTATGGCAAGATTCTGTCCGAAAACGCTTTATAAGATATTAAAGCCGGCAGTTGACTTACTGGCTGGAATCCCTTCCGTTGTATATGGATTCTTTGGAATGGTGGTTATTGTTCCCATTATTCGTTCTTTTACTTATTTTCTTGATTCCATTAGTGCGAGAGAGATTCGGGGAAATGGAGTCAGTCTGTTGACTGCTTCTATTTTATTAGGAATCATGATACTTCCTACGATTATCAATGTATCAGAATCTGCCATTCGTGCGGTTCCGGAAAGCTATTATGAGGGCTCTATCGGACTGGGCGCAGATCCGGTAAGAAGTGTATTCAAGGCAGTGTTACCGGCAGCTAAATCCGGTATTTTGGCAGCTATTATTCTGGGTGTCGGTCGTGCAATTGGTGAAACCATGGCAGTTATCATGGTGGCAGGTAATAGTCCGAGTATGCCACAGGGAATTCTACAGGGTGTGCGAACACTGACAGCAAACATTGTTATTGAAATGGGGTATGCACAGGATTTACATCGAGAAGCATTAATTGCAACCGGTGTAGTATTGTTTGTATTTATTCTTATCATCAATCTGTGCTTCTCAGTTTTGAAACGGAGGGAGAAATAGATGGCAGATACAACAAGCCTTGAATTTGAAACAGCAAATGCGGAGGAAACTTCAGCAGAACATATTGTGGGAATTAATCAGCAGACCCCAAAACAATGGTTAAAGCAGTATCTTAGAAAACCCTCCTCATTCATTTTGTTAATTTTACTGGTAGGAGCAGCAATCATAACATTATTGGCATTACTGTTCATAATTGTATACATTTTGGTAAAAGGTGTTCCGAATCTGTCATGGTCTCTGTTTGAATGGACTTATAACAGTGAGAACTCTTCCATGATGCCGGCAATTATTAATACATTGATTATGACAGCCCTTTCATTAGTGATTTCAGTTCCTTTTGGTATTGGAGCAGCAGTTTATCTAGTGGAATATGCAAAACGGGGAAATAAGATAGTAAATATAGTACGAATTACAGCAGAAACCTTAACCGGAATTCCATCCATTGTATATGGTTTGTTTGGTATGTTGTTCTTTGTAACAGCATTAAAATGGCGTTTATCGATTCTGGCAGGTGCTTTTACACTTGCAATCATGGTGCTTCCGGTTATTATGCGTACAACGGAAGAGGCATTAATGGCTGTACCGGATTCGTACAGAGAAGGAAGCTTTGGCTTAGGTGCCGGTAAGTTTCGTACCGTATTTAAAATCATTCTTCCTTCCGCAATGCCGGGAATCTTATCCGGTGTTATCCTTGCTATCGGACGTATTGTAGGTGAGACTGCAGCATTGATGTATACTGCCGGTACGGTTGCTTCCATTCCGAATATTAAGCAGGGATTATTGTCCTCCGGACGAACTTTAGCCGTACATATGTATGTACTTTCATCGGAGGGACTCTATATGGAACCGGCGTATGCAACAGCAGTCATATTATTACTGGTAGTTCTTTGTATGAATCTATGTTCGACTGCAATTGCCAAGAAATTCAGCAAAGCAGATAAATAAGGAAAGGAAATTTGAAGAATGGGAAAATTTGAAATAAAAAACCTTGATTTATACTATGGTGATTTCAAGGCATTAAAGAATATTAACCTGGAACTGCCGGAGAAGCAGATTAGTGCCTTTATTGGACCTTCCGGCTGCGGAAAATCCACTCTCTTAAAATCCTTAAACCGTATGAATGATTTGGTAGAGGGTTGTAAAATTACAGGCAAAGTTACCTTGGATGGAGTGGATATCTATGGAGATATGGATGTAAATCTGCTTCGAAAAAAAGTAGGTATGGTATTCCAGAAACCGAATCCATTTCCTATGAGTGTATATGATAATATCGCATATGGACCTAGAACCCATGGAATTCATAGTTCATCAAAGCTGGATGAAATTGTTGAACGTTCATTGCGCCAGGCGGCTATCTGGGATGAGGTAAAAGACCGGTTAAAAAAGAGTGCATTAGGATTATCCGGTGGACAGCAACAGCGTCTGTGTATTGCAAGGGCATTGGCAGTAGAACCGGAGGTTATTCTGATGGATGAACCAACCTCTGCGTTAGACCCGATTTCAACCTCAAAGATTGAGGAACTTGCCGGGGAATTAAAAGATAAATATACCATTATCATTGTTACTCATAACATGCAGCAGGCAACACGTATTTCTGATAAGACGGCATTTTTCCTGTTGGGTGAAGTGGTAGAGTTCGGAGATACAGAGCAGTTGTTCTCTATGCCAAAGGACAAACGGACAGAGAATTATATTACAGGTCGGTTTGGTTGATTTTATTATAGGAGGATGAGAACATGGTGAAACAAAATCGTTTTGAAAAGCAGTTGAGCAACCTGAATGAACAGATGGTTCAAATGGGAAGTATGGTAGAACAGTCCATTGAAATGGCAGTTTCTGCATTAGTGAAGCAGGATGTGGAAAAGGCGGAACAGGTGATTGAGTATGCGGCAGATGTAAGCAATCAGGAACGACAGATAGAAAGTATGTGTATGAAATTATTGCTTTGCCAACAGCCGGTAGCAAGTGATTTGCGGATGATATCATCAGCCTTAAAGATGATTACGGATATGGAACGGATAGCGGTACAGTCGGCGGAAATCTCAGAACTGACCATTCGTATGGCAGATGCACCATATATTAAGAAACTGGAACATATTCAGAAAATGGCAAAGGAAACCATTTTGATGGTGGTAAAGAGTATTGAAGCCTTTGTTAACAAGGATTTGACCTTGGCACAGGAAGTCATTGAACAGGATGATGTGGTAGATGATTTATTTATTAAGATTAAGCAGGAATTGATTTATCTGATCAATGAAAATCCGGATAATGGAGAGCAGTCAACGGATCTTCTGATGATTGGCAAATATTTTGAAAGAATTGGAGATCATGCAGTAAATATAGCCCAATGGGTAACCTTCTCAATTACCGGTACGCATGGAGAAACGAATTAATGAGAAGAAAGAAAGGGAAAGCTGTAACGACGGATATCGAATCCGCCGTTACAGATATAAAGTACCGTGTCAAATGTCAGTGTGCCATTAGTATGGTAGAATTAAAACTGCAAATGATACAGGAGGAGCTGGCAGAAGAGACCGGGCGAAAAATGATAAGTCATATCTGCAGTCGTATTAAAAGTGCAGAAAGTATTCGTCGCAAGCTGTTAAAGAAGGGTTATGATGTAGATTTCGAGACAGCAAAGGAAAAACTAAATGACATGATTGGTGTGCGTGCCACTTGTTTTTTCGAAGATGATATTTATGAAATTGTAAAACGCCTCTCAACTCATAAGGACGTAACGGTCATAAAAGAAAAGGATTATATCAAAAAGCCCAAAAGCAACGGTTATCATAGCTTTCATCTGATTGTTGAAGTTCCGGTGTATAGTGATTCCGGCTGTGAACAAAAACGTGTGGAAATTCAATTTCGAACGGTTGCTATGGATTTTTGGGCACAGTTAGACTATCAACTGTGCTATAAACGGGAAATGAGTGGAGAACAGGGAGAAGATATTCAAAAAGAACTTCATCATTATGCGGATGAAATTGCAAAAATAGATAAGAACATGATGCGGATTCGGAAAGAAATTGAGACGATGTAGCATCCATTTGTTGAGCTGTGGATTTGTGTGTGGTCCATGGCTTATTTTTTAAATTTACATTAATTTCATGATATTCCTGTAAATATAGATAGAATTATACTTCATTTTTTGCTATAATGCCTCTAGTATAGTAGCAGTAGTATTGATTGAAATGTGAAGATGTGGACAGAACCACTAATGGAGGATAAGATGTCAAAGGATATAATTGAAACCAATGAAACGACAGAAGATGAAAATGAATATGAAAAATATTGTTATTTGTGCCGCAGACCGGAAAGCATGGTTGGCAAGCTGATTCATCTGCCAAATGATATTTATATTTGCCCGGATTGTATGCAGAATACCTTCGATACGTTTAGTAACAGCAGTAATATGCAGTTTATGGATTTAAGCGGATTCGATATGTCTCAGTTCAACTTAAAGGGAGCACAGGATATACCGAAGTCCCAGAAGGTGAAGAAAAAGAAGAAGGAAGAAAAGAAACAGGAACCGGAACTGGATTTAAAGACCATTCCTGCACCGCATATTATGAAAGCACAATTAGACGAATATGTGATTGGGCAGGATTATGCAAAAAAGGTGATTTCCGTTGCAGTATATAACCATTACAAGCGGGTATTAACCAATACTATGGATGATATTGAAATTGAAAAATCCAATATGCTGATGATTGGACCGACAGGAAGCGGAAAAACCTATTTGGTTAAGACTATCGCACGATTGTTGAATGTACCTCTTGCAATTACCGATGCCACCACATTAACAGAGGCTGGTTACATAGGCGATGATGTGGAAAGTGTGTTGTCAAAGTTGCTGGCTGCTGCAGATAATGATGTGGAAAAGGCAGAACGGGGTATTGTATTCATTGATGAAATTGATAAAATTGCGAAAAAGCGGAATACCAATAGCCGGGATGTAAGCGGTGAATCCGTACAACAGGGCTTGTTAAAAATACTAGAGGGTTCTGAGGTAGAGGTGCCGGTAGGAGCCGGAAGCAAGAATGCCATGGTTCCGCTAACCACTATTAATACCAAGAATATCCTCTTTATCTGTGGCGGAGCTTTTCCGGATATTGAAGATATCATTAAAGCACGCTTGAATAAACAGGCATCCATCGGATTCAAAGCAGACTTGAAGGATAAATATGATAAAGACGAGAATCTGTTAAAGCAGGTGACCATTGAAGATTTACGGGAATTCGGTATGATTCCGGAATTCTTGGGTCGTCTGCCGGTTATTTATACCTTAGATGCACTGGATAAAGATAAGATGGTGCAGATATTGAAGGAGCCAAAAAATGCAATTCTAAAGCAGTATCAGAAGCTGTTGAGTCTGGATGAGGTTGACCTGCGGTTTGATGATTCGGCTTATGAAGCCATTGCAGAAAAAGCCATGGAGAAAAAGACCGGTGCCAGAGCGTTGCGGGCAATTATTGAGGAATTCATGTTAGATATTATGTATCAGATTCCAAGAGATGACAGTATCGGACGGGTCACGATTACCGGTGATTACATTCGGGGAACCGGAGCACCATTAATTGATATGCGAGGGGTATTGGCATTAGAGGAGTAATGGATGCAAAAGAACCCTTGACAGTTCCATTTTTCAAGGCTATTATAAGAACAGTGCAAAACTTAAAAGCATATGAATCAGCGTGGAAGGTGCAAGAAGGAATCTGTTTCCCTGCCAGAGAAAAGAGGTCATCGGCTGGAATCCTCTTAAGAAGGAGCAAGTTCTTAGTTTCACACCGGAGCTTTCTGTTTGAAACAGCAGTAGAACAGAACGTGTGATGGCGTTACACATTACTTAAGTGCCTGTCTTTGACAGGAATTAGGGTGGTACCACGAACATTTAGGCTCGTCCCTTTTGGGACGGGCCTTTAGTATTTTAGGAGGAATGAAAGAATGAAAGAAAAACTGCAGGCAATCAAAGAAGAAGCTATTGCCAAAATTGAAGCAGCAAAGGACCTGGATGCGTTAAATGAAATCAAGGTCAATATGTTAGGAAAAAAAGGTGAATTAACACAGGTATTAAAGGGAATGAAGGATGTTGCACCGGAAGATCGTCCGAAGGTTGGTCAAATGGTGAATGATACCCGTTTCGCAATTGAAGAGAAATTAGAAGCAGTGAAGAAGGATATTGCCAAGAAGCTTCGGGAAGAGAAGATGAAGAAAGAAGTAATTGATGTTACACTTCCGGGAACCATGCATATGAAGGGGCATCGTCATCCGAACCAGATTGCATTGGAAGAACTGGAACGTGTATTCATTGGTATGGGATATGAAATCGTAGAAGGACCGGAAGTAGAATATGACCACTATAACTTTGAATTATTGAATATTCCGGCGAATCATCCGGCAAAGGATGAGCAGGATACCTTCTATATTACCAAGGATATTCTTCTTCGTACCCAGACTTCACCGGTTCAGGCACGTGTGATGGAAACGGGTAGAATGCCGATTCGTATTCTGGCACCCGGACGTGTGTTCCGTTCTGACGAAGTAGATGCCACCCATTCTCCTTCGTTCCATCAGGTGGAAGGCTTGGTTGTGGACAAGAATATAACATTTGCTGATTTAAAGGGAACCTTAGAGCAGTTTGCTCACGAGTTCTTCGGACCGGAAACGAAGATTAAGCTGCGTCCGCATCATTTCCCATTTACAGAGCCAAGTGCAGAGGTAGATGTAAGCTGTTTCAAATGTGGTGGCAAGGGCTGTCGTATGTGTAAGGGAAGTGGCTGGATTGAAATCTTAGGCTGTGGTATGGTTCATCCAAAGGTGTTGAAGGATTGTGGAATTGACCCGGAGGAGTATTCCGGATTCGCATTTGGTATTGGCTTAGAGCGTGTTGCATTGTTAAAGTACGAGATCGATGATATGCGTTTACTGTATGAGAATGACATGCGGTTCTTAAAGCAGTTCTAAATTAGGAGGTAAATGAAAATGAATACACCAATTTCATGGTTAAAAGCATATGTGCCGGACTTAAATGTACCGGTGGAACAATTTGTAGATGATATAACATTATCCGGCTCCCATGTAGAGAGTTACGAGAAGAAGGATAAGAATTTAGAGAAGATAGTTGTTGGTAAGATTGAGAAAATTGAGCGTCACCCGGATGCAGATAAGTTAATTGTGTGTCAGGTAAATATTGGTGAAGAGGCACCAATTCAGATTGTAACAGGCGCACCAAATGTAAAAGAAGGAGATTTGGTACCAACGGTATTAGACGGTGGTAAGGTTGCCGGTGGACATGATGGCGGCCCGTTACCGGAAAATGGAATTAAGATTAAAAAGGGTAAATTACGGGGAGTAGAATCTTTTGGTATGATGTGTGCCATTGAGGAATTGGGCTCCAGTCGGGACTTATATCCGGAAGCACCGGAAGATGGTGTGTATGTATTCCCTGCTGATTCCGGTGTTAAGCCGGGGGATGATGCCATTGAAGCCTTAGGTTTACATGATGCAGTGGTAGAATATGAAATCACCTCCAATCGTGTGGACTGTTTCAGTATGATTGGTATGGCAAGAGAAGCTGCAGCAACCTATGGACTTCCATTTCATCCGCCGGTTGTACCGGATACAGTCAAAGGCGGTGATGTATTGAATTATGCATCGGTAGAAGTAGAAGCAACCGACCTTTGCCCAAGATACTGTGCAAGAGTAGTTAAGAACTTAAAGATAGGACCTTCTCCAAAGTGGATGCGGGAGCGTCTGGCAGCACAGGGAATTCGTTCCATTAACAATCTGGTGGATATCACCAACTATGTTATGGAAGAATATGGCCAGCCAATGCATGCCTTTGATTTGGACACAGTTGCCGGACATAAGATTGTTGTAAAGCGGGCAAAAGATGGTGACAAATTCGTTACCTTAGACGGTCAGGAACGTACTTTGGATTCCGGTGTGCTGATGATTTGCGATGGCGAGAAGGAAATCGGTATTGCAGGCATCATGGGTGGTGAAAATTCCATGGTAACGGATAGCATTTCTACCTTGTTATTCGAGGCTGCCTGCTTTGATGGAACCAATATCCGTCTGGCTTCTAAGAGAATCGGACTTCGTACCGATGCCTCCTCTAAGTTTGAAAAAGGGTTAGACCCGAATCTGGCATTAGAAGCAATTAATCGTGCCTGCCAGTTGGTAGAAGAATTAGGCTGTGGTGAAGTAGTGGAAGGTGTGATTGACATTTATCCAAATCCGGTAGAACCATGGCAGCTTCCATTTGAACCGGAGAAAATGAACCGTCTGTTAGGTATGAATGTACCGGAAGACTTGATGTTAGAATATTTTAGCCGTTTAGGCTTAACCTATGAGAAAGAAAGCAATCAGTTAACCATTCCAACCTACCGTCAGGATTTGCATTGCATGGCTGACCTGGCAGAGGAAGTGGCACGTCTCTATGGCTATGACAAGTTACCTTCCACTCTTCCATGCGGAGAAGCAACGGTTGGTAAGAAATCCTTTGAAATGCTGGTAGAGGATATTGTACGGGATGTATGCGAGAACAATGGTTTTTCCGGTGGCATGACCTATTCCTTTGAAAGTCCGAAGGTATATGATAAGTTATTGATTCCGGAAGATTCCGAACTGAGAAAGGCAATTGTAATTGCGAATCCATTGGGAGAAGATTTTTCAATTATGAGAACCATTTCCTTAAATGGTATGATTACTTCTTTAGCAACCAACTATAACCGTAGAAATAAGGATGCTCGTTTATACGAGATTGGTAACATTTATCTGCCAAAGGCACTTCCGTTGACGGAACTGCCGGAGGAACGGAAGATGTTAACCCTTGGTATGTACGGAGAGGGAGATTTCTTTACTATGAAGGGTGTAGTAGAGGAGCTGTTCCAGAAGTTAGGTTTATATCAGGCATTTACTTACAATCCGAAGGGTGGATATCCATTCTTGCATCCGGGTCGTCAGGCGGCGATTGAAAAGGATGGCAAAGTGATTGGTTATATTGGACAGTTACATCCTGAGGTAGTGGAAAATTATGACATGAAGGGTGAAGCGTATATAGCTGTTATCGATTTACCAATGCTTGCATCTATGGCAAGTTTTGACCGGAAATACGAAGGAATTGCAAAGTTCCCAGCCAGCACCCGGGATTTGAGTATGGTTATGGATAAGAGCATTTTCGTAGGACAGATTGAAGCAATTATTAAGAAGCATGGCGGTAAGCTGTTAGAGAGTTATAACCTCTTTGATGTATATGAAGGAGAGCAGGTCGGTGCAGGAAAGAAATCGGTTGCTTATAGCATGACGTTCCGCGCCAAGGACCGTAACCTGGAAGCAAATGAGGTAAATGCTATTACAGACAAGATTGTGGAAGCCTTGAAGAAGCTTGGTGTGGAACTGAGAGGCTAAATATGAAACTAAGTGATTTTAATTATGAACTTCCAGGGGAACTGATTGCTCAGGATCCTCTGGAAAAACGGGATAACTCCAGATTGATGGTGCTTCACAGGACAACCGGGGAAATCGAGCATAAGCATTTTTATGATATTATTGATTATCTGAATCCCGGGGATTGTCTGGTGGTAAATAACACCAAGGTCATTCCGGCGCGTTTAATGGGTGTTAAGGAAGAAACCGGAGCATCCATAGAGGTGCTTTTGCTGAAACGCAAAGAAGAGAAAGTATGGGAGACCTTAGTGAAACCGGGAAAAAAAGCCAGAGTCGGAGCCAGAATCAGCTTTGGAGGCGGCTTGTTAGTCGGCGAAGTCATTGATGTGGTGGAGGAAGGTAATCGTTTGATTCGGTTTGAATATGACGGAATCTTCGAAGAAATCTTAGATCAACTGGGACAGATGCCATTGCCACCATACATCACCCACCAATTACAGGACAAAAATCGTTATCAGACGGTCTATGCAAAGTATGACGGTTCGGCAGCGGCACCTACAGCAGGTCTTCATTTTACAGAGGAATTATTGCAGAAAATTGAGGAAAAGGGAATTCGGATAGCAAAGGTTACCTTGCATGTGGGCTTGGGAACCTTTCGACCGGTAAAAGAAGAAAATGTCTTAGACCACCACATGCATTCGGAATTCTATATGGTGGACGAAGAAGCTGCGCGTATTATTAATGAAACCAAGGCGGCAGGTGGACGGGTGATATCCGTTGGAACCACCAGTACCCGAACCTTGGAATCCGTAGCAGAACCCGACGGGCATGTCCCGGTAAAAAGCGGATGGACCGATATTTTCATTTATCCGGGGTATCAATTCAAAGCCGTTGACTGCCTGATTACCAATTTTCATCTGCCGGAATCTACATTGATTATGCTGGTATCTGCATTGGCAGATAGGGAAACCATTCTTCATGCCTATGAGACAGCAGTTCAGGAGAAATATCGGTTCTTTAGCTTTGGAGATGCGATGTTTATAATTTAGAACCACAGTAATTGTGGTTCTTTTTTTATCTTGACAGCTAATTATGATTAGCTTATAATAAGGCTAATTAAAATTAGCCTAGGAGAAGCTATGGATACAAAGAAAAAGATATTAGATGTTGCATTAACATTGTTTTCAGAAAAAGGATATGGAAATGTTCATGTTGGACATATAGCAGAAGGTGTGGGTATCAAAGCACCTTCGCTATATAAACATTACAAAAGTAAACTGGATATATTTGAGGCAATCCTCAAAGAGATGAGTAATCGGTATGATAAAGAAGTATCTTATTTGAGTATAACCGGAAGTGATTCTGAATTGGATGCTAACATTTTTGCAAAGATTTCAGAAGATGAATTGGTAAAAATGGGAATTGGTCTTTTTCATTTCTTTTTGCATGATGAATATGAATGTAAATTCAGAAAGATGCTTACAATAGAGCAATTTTCTAATAAAGAGCTTGCAGAATTGTTCTCAAATCAATATATCAATGAACCGCTAAAATATCAGACCGGATTATTTCAAAGGATAATATTACAAGGACAGATGAAGAATGAAAATGCAGATATGATGGCATTGCAGTTTTATGCCCCTATATATTTATTGCTAACATTATGCGATAGAGAGCCACAAAGAGAGGAAGAGGCACTGCGTTTGTTAGAAAAGCATATCAGACAATTCAGCAGAATGTACAAGGAGTGAGAAAAAGATGAAACTTGTAATGATACATGGACAAAACCATAAAGGTAGTTCTTATAATATTGGTAGGATGATAGCAAATAAAATTAGTGGTGAAGAAGATATTGTGGAATTTTTTCTTCCTAGAGATTTGAATCATTTTTGCCTAGGATGTTATGAATGTATAGAAGATGATGCAAAATGTCCGTTTTATGAAGAAAAAAATAAAATTATGACTGCGGTAGAATCTGCGGATGTATTAGTATTTACTACACCTACATATTGCATGAGAGCATCTGCGCCGATGAAGAGTTTTATTGATTTGACATTTGATTATTGGATGGTACATAGACCGAGAAAATGTATGTTTAGTAAGCAGGCTATTGTGGTATCGACGGCAGCAGGAAATGGTACTAAAACAGCTATCAAGGATATAACAAATACATTGCTCTATTGGGGAGTTCCGTCTGTAATGACTTATGGCATTAGTGTTCAGGCAATGAATTGGAATGGAGTCGCAGATAAGAAAAAGCAAAAAATCGAAAAAGATACCACGAAGATTGCTAATAAAGTATTGAAGACAAAGCGTGTGAAAACCGGTATTAAAACAAAATCTATATTTATGATGATGCGAATGATGCAGAAAAAGGGCTGGGGTTCAGGTGAAGCAGAGAAAGAGTATTGGGAGCAAAACGGTTGGATGGGTAAGGAAAGACCCTGGAAGTAATCACGCAAAACATTCAGTAATACTGAGTGATGAATTTAAATCTGTGGAGGTGCATATGAATATTTTAGTTATAAATTGTAGTCCGGTTAAAAATGGTGCAACCGCTGAAATTGTAAAATTAGTAGGTCAATATGTAAATGATGGAAATGAAGTCAGAACTATTTGCATAGATGATTATGATGTCAAGTTTTGTAAGGGATGTAGAAAATGCCATGAGACAGCAAAGTGCTTCCAAGAAGATGATGTAAATAAAATTATAGAGCAATATGAATGGGCAGATAAAATAGTTTCCGTTTCTCCGTCGTATTGGGCTGATATTCCTGGACAATTTAAAGTCTTTATAGATAGATGTACTCCGTGGTGTAATACACACGAGCCTCACGCAACTATACCAAATGGTAAAAAAGGATATACGATTGCATTGAGAACGGGTCCAAGTATGCCAGAGTGTGAGAAGATAATTGGTAGCATAGAACACTTTTATGGACATTTAGAAATAAAAGCGAGTGGTCATCTGGGCTTATGTTCTGTTGAATACAAAGAGAATGTTGCTGAAAGGATTGATGAGATAAAGACATTTTGCGATATAATTACTAATTCATAAGCCCCAATTTATCGAACCATAATTTAAAAACTATTCAAGTCGAAAAAATACGAAGACTAACGATGGGATTCGATGCTCTTTCAAGGTACAATAATAGTACAGAACACAAGAGTGAAGGAGCTGAAAACAATGATTCGTTATGCCATGACCGTTTCGAACAGTACG
The DNA here is from genome assembly GCA_017623675.1 of Lachnospiraceae bacterium. Taxonomy (GTDB): domain Bacteria; phylum Bacillota; class Clostridia; order Lachnospirales; family Lachnospiraceae; genus CAG-632. The sequence continues at coordinate 576 of JAGAOO010000073.1, read as the reverse complement.
AGAGATGAGGAACAGGAATTAACCAGTTATGGACTTCGGGCGATGAATGAAAAAGGAGAGGAATTATTGTCCATTCCCAATATCAGCACCAGAGAGGAAGATGTGGCATATCTGGTCGAACATTTTAACCAAGTGCGTGTGCATCGGGATCAGTTTTACAATTAGCGAAGGAAGATGAATTCAATGTTTGGAAAGAAAAGACAGTTGGAATACGATAAAACGAGGAAAAGACCAGTGATACGAGCGAGTATCTGCACCGGGGAGCAGGTTGCTGGCTTTAAGGATTTAGAAACCGGAAAATTTGAAGATATTATGTTGATTTCTAACGAGAAGGATATGAAAGAATTTATGCGAATGTATGGGGTTCAGGCAGAAGATATTTCGAAAGAATGGTAACAAATAGGAATAAATGTTTAAATTATGGTTTGTTGGTTTAGTCGCCTTATCGGTTTCTGGTGATAAATAGTTACCGCAGACACGCTTGCGCTCCGGTCAGCACGTAATGGTGCATAAGGTGCGACAATACCGCACCTAAGCACCAACGTGCTTTTAAGGTCTGCTTGCAACTATCTATCA
>JAGAOO010000072.1 GCA_017623675.1 Lachnospiraceae bacterium | reverse complement strand
TAGTGACAAGCAATCAGTATGTAGCTTCGACAGGAAACATTACATATGTTAAAAATACGAGTGCTGCACAGGATTTGGTTTTGTGCAATAGTTCCCGTCCTGACCCGGTACGTGCTTACATGAATGTATATACTGAATCTGTGTTGCAAATCAGTAAGAAAGAAATTACCGGTGAGAACGAACTGCCGGGAGCAACATTAAAACTTACAAATGCTGCTGGACAAACAGTAGATACATGGGTGTCTGGAACGAGTCCTCATGTGATTCATAATCTTGCCAGTGGCAGTTATACATTAACAGAAACTATCGCACCGGATAAACACGTTTTGGCACAGGCAATACAATTTACTTATGATGCTGATGCCGGAACCACACAGACGATAACCATGCGTGATGATTTTACTACTGTCCGATTAAAGAAAGAGGATGCAGACGGAAATCCGGTTCTTGGGGCTACGATGAAACTGTACAACTCTGCAGGGCAAGTAGTTGATACATGGGTTTCGGACGGAACGGAACATGTAGTAAAAGGATTGTCCTTTGGAACTTACACATGGGTAGAAGAGTCTGCCCCGGATGGATGGACAATTGCAGACCCTGTGACGGTACAGGTTACAATGAATGGACCTGCAAACAAAACTATGGTTGAGCGTGAAACGAAAGTCCAGTTCCTAAAACAGGACGAAGACGGAAATCCGCTTGCCGGAGCCAAGCTGGAACTGTATGATTCAGACGATAATCTGATTGATTCATGGACCAGTACCACAACTCCGCATGCCATCACGAACCTTTCTCATGGAGAGTACCGCTTACATGAAACAAAGGCACCAAGCGGACATGTACTGGCAGAGGATAAAGTGTTTTCTGTCACAGACAGAAATGAAACCGTATCAGTCGTTATGCAGGATAAAGAAACCAGAGTACAGTTTCTGAAACAGGATGAAGAAGGAAATCCATTGGACGGAGCCAAGCTGGAACTGTATGATTCTGACGATAATTTAATTGATTCATGGACCAGTGCAGATGATTATTATGTTATTAAGAATCTGCCGCATGGTGAATATCGTCTGCATGAAGCAGAAGCACCGGAAGGATGGACATTAGCGGATGATGTGGAGTTTACAGTAACAGACAAACCAGAGCCTGTAATTGTTAAAATGTCTGACCGGAGAATATATGGTAGTTTCAAACTGGTAAAGACCTCGCTACAGATACCGGACAAGCGATTGCCGGGTGCTACTTTTTCTCTTTATCGGACATTTGAGGATTCAGAGATACCGGATGAATACCTGGGCGATTATACTACAGATGAAAATGGAGAAATCTTCATTGAAAATCTTGTATATGGCAGGTATTACCTTAAGGAGATAGAAGCAAACGAGCATTACTATCTGAATACGGAATTGTGTAAGTTTGAAATCCGTGAGGATGGCGAAACGGTAACAGCAGATTATATTAATACTGCAATCGTGGGTGTCCTGCATGTTCGTTATGAGAATAAATTCCGAAGAGGACAATTGGTTGCCGGAACTCCAATGACCGGAGATATCCAGTATCCGGAATTTGCAATAGCTGTTCTTGTGATGATGCTGGCAATTGCATTGAAACTGTTTATTGTAAAACAGAAGAGATAAAAGTGTTCACGGTGAACACTTTTTTATTGGAAAGGAGGAGAGCGTTTGGAACGGGAGAGGATAAGAGAAGTGCAACATGACTACAAATCAAGAGTTTTCACTTCGATTTTTAATGGAAAGAAGGAAATACTGGAATTATATAATGCTCTGAATAATAGTAATTATACAGATGAATCACAAATAGAAGTTACAACCATTGGTGAAGGCGATTTGTATGTTGGAATGTATAATGACAGCTCCTTTATTATCAGCGAGGAATTAAACCTTTGGGAGCATCAGAGTGCGGAATGCCCCAATATGCCGATGCGAGGCTTTTTGTACATTGCTGAGAGCTATAATCGCTATATCAAAGAGCATAATCTCGGAAAATTAATGTATACAACGAGACTAGTGAAATTCCCAACGCCCAAATTCATTGTGTTCTATAATGGACTGGCAGAAAAGCAGGAACGATACCAGATGAAACTTTCAGATTGTTTTGCGAAAAGCGGAAGTTGTATTGAGATGAAAGTAGAAGCTTATAACATTAATTACGGAAAAAACCGGGAATTAATGAAAAAATGTAAGACGCTGGAGGATTATTCTGTTTTAATTCATCGCATTAGGGTGTATAATAAAAAAGAAAGAAACAAGGAATCAGCAGTAGACAGGGCAATCGATGAGTGCATCAAAGAGCATCGGTTGGAAACCTATCTGAAAAAGAACAGAAAGGAAGTGAGCGGTATGTTGTTGGAAGTGCCAACCAGAGAAGAAATAGCAAAAGCCCAGCATGAGGTAGATATTGAAGATGCCGAAGCAAGAGGAAAAATAGAAGGAAAAGCAGAGATAATAGACAAAATAAGAAAGTATGCGGAACAAAATAACTGCTCATTGGAAAAGGCTTTTCTTGCTGTGGAAACCATGCAGAAAAAGAGTATGCAGCATACAATAAACAGGAAACCGACAGGTAAATCAAGATAGAATTATATGAACCATATGGAACAAAAAGCAACCGGAAACGGTTGTTTTTTTATTGCAAAAAGTGTTCACGGTGAACACTTTTTTTATTTTGAAAGGAGTGATTAATCAAATGAACAAGAAAGGAATCATTGCTGCTTTATTGGCTGTTCTGACTGGCACTACACCTGTTTTTGCAGCAAACAGTGTATCAGATGTTAAGACTTCCAGTGTTTATAATTGGAACCACAATTATTACACGGAAACAGTTGAATATACCTGCATTGGCTCAGTCGAAGAGTATGTATTTGAACCTGAAATCACCTTGCAGAACAGGAAGTATGAATTATTAAGCAGCGATACGGAAGTTGTAACAGTTGAAGAACCGGACATACAGCAGGATAAAAAAACGGTTACATTTACCGGACTGACTTCTGCTGAACTGGAAGGAATAGAAAAATCCCTGCAGGAATCGGGAGTGTCTTATGAATTATCGGAACAGGATGTAACAATACAGGAACAGACAGAGCAATTAAGCAGTTATCAGATGTCCGGCTTGGTATATGCCGAACCGGATATAAATTCTATCCCGGCTACGGATTCGATAGAATATGACTCGCCGATCACCCAGGAAACAACCGTTCAGGAATTGCCTTTCAAGAATATGGAATTATCAACACCATACGCTTGGAGAGATGGCTTTGAGCTGAATTTCACGTTGGAAGTATATGAAGCGGAGTATTTTCTGATTGGGAATGAAAGGGTGTACCTCGATAAAGAAGCACCAGTTCTTCCAGAACGTTCAAAAGCAATCATAATAGAAGCTGCCGGGCTTCCGGTTGAATCATTCACGATTGAGACTATGGAATGGACTTCGGATATATATGAGGAGCATGGAGTGAATTGCCGGGATGCGATAGTGCGTGGCAAACAATTACTTGGTGAATACCGGATTAATTATGAATCTGACAACTGTAAAACCGGGAAATTATATGATGTCACAGCAACTTATACGGTCACAGATGAGGACTTCCAAGAACAAGTAGAAGAAGCATCTATATATTACTGCAAATCGGAGGCACGGTATAAGGCAGCTTCGCCGGTTACACTATGGCAGATAATACTGCTCTTAATCATTATACTTGTGACGCTGTTGCTGTTTATTTTCATTATGCTTCCAAAGAGAAAAAGGAAGAAACAAAAGGAAGAAGAGGAAAGTGTTCACGGTGAACAGTCTATCGTGGTAAGAAAAGCAAAACCAGAATCATTTACAAATAGAGATGGAAAATAGAAAGGTGGAATAAAATTATGGTTATGTTATACAACATGTTTACTATTTTAACAGCAGGAAATACGGATTTTCTCAATCCGCTTCGAGTATTGATTAATCTTTTGTTATCCGCAGTTGCATTAGTTGGAATTATTATGATTATTAAGAATTTATCTGAACTTTTGACTGCGTGGAAATCCAATGATGAATCCGGTACTTCCAGTGCAGCCAAAGGACTTATCGGAGGGATATTAATGGCAGGCATCGGAGGATTGTTGACCTTTTTGGGAATCACATGGTAGGTGAAGGGTATGATTGGAATTTTAGAACTTGTAAAAGACTTGGTTTTGTTATCAGCAGGTGTTTCCATTCTGAATGTAGCCGCAAATTTTTGGAATAAGACAATAGGAATAGCTTTTACATTACTAGGGGAAGATATAGATTCTTTTGCGGGTGGCGAGCCGATTGCTCTCATTGATAAAATCCAACCTTGCTTTGTTGCAATTGGCACCACTATGCTGGTGCTTTTTTTCTTATATGGACTATTTGAATCTTCCTTTGAAGACACAAGGTTTGATATGTATACCATTGTAAAAAGTATTGTTTCATTAATATTGGCTGAGTTTTTGATGTCAAATTCGAGAATGATTTTAAGCGGAGTTCTTTCGGTAGTCGGCGGATTAATGTTGCAGATTTCGGGAAGCAGTTTTGATGGACTGCAGTTAAGCACATCTGATATTTTCGGGTCAATGCAGGTGTGGAGTGATGCAAATTTCATTGAACAGCTTATTGTACTAATTCTGTGTCTGATTACTGCTTTAGTCATGATGATTTGTGCAGGAATTTTGGTCTATGTCGTTTATTTTCGGTATGTAAAAATCCTGTTTGCATTACCATTTGCACCACTTGCTATTTCAAGCATGAGTGGTCCACCGGAAATTAAGAGGACGGGCTTGCAGTATTTTAAGTATTTCATTGTTCTTGCCCTGGAAGCGGTTGGTATTATGATTGCAATTCTGATTTGTAATGCCCTGTTGAAAGGTGGAATTCCAACACTGGAAAATGCGGTACTTGGCAGCATGCAAAATGCCAGTGCATCAACACTGGCATTTACAAGGATATTGCTCGAAATGTTTAAGAACATTTTTACCTGCTGCTTAACAGTTGCCAGTGCGAAGGGCAGTGAACAATTGCTACAAAAAATGATTGGATAAAAAAGTGTTCACCGTGAACACTTTTGGAAAGGAGTATATTCATGACAATTCGAACAAGTCGGAATCTCGATGAGATAAAGCCGGGCGGTCTGGCATTACTGACAAAAAGACAGATACTGTATTCTGTCATTACATTAGTGGTTACGCTGCTGGTTACGGTGGTGGCAACAATATTGGGTGCTAATCTGACGATTGCCGGGTATATCGGTTTGATTGTTGCTGCACCAATTGGATATGTTGGTTTTTTCAAACGGAACGGAATGACCTTGCCGGAATACCGCCAGGCAAAAAAGAATGTGAATCAGCCAATGCTTTTTTATGATTCAACAGAAAATCCTAAGACAGCAATTGTGTGCAGCAATCCTGCGGATATGGTACAAGACCAGAAGGGATTTGTTGACCGAATGGTATCCCGAATGATGGAGAAGAAAAGAAAGGAGAGTGAGAAACCGTGCTAAAGAATTCAGCAGAACAATATTCAAAACCGGATTCCAGTCGGGTTCCGGTTGCAAAAAGTACACAGGACACAATTGAAATAGAAGCCATTGCTGCAGATGGAATTTTTTATCTCGGCAACAATCTGTGGTCGAAAACATATCGGTTCTCGGATGTTAATTATGCAATGCTTTCCGAGGATGAACAGATAGAATTTATTTACGCTTATTTGAAAGCATTATCAAGTCTTTCCGTCCGGTTCAAAATCAGTGTCATGAACCGTGCAAAGGATGAACAGTTATTCCGCAAGCAGGCACTGCTACAGCTTCATAATGATGGATATGATTATTTGCGAGAAGAGGTAAACGGAATTATCGAGTCCAGAATTGAAGAAGGGCGAAAAGGAATTGAACAGGACCGTTATATAACACTGACGGTTGAGAGAGATGCCTATGAGGCAGCAAAGAATTATTTCATCACCCTGGAACAACAGCTGGTTAATAAGTTTCGAGATATCAAATCCACGATTGAAGAACTTAAGTGTAATGACAGACTAAAAGTGCTTTATGACTTTTATCAGTCGGGAGAGGATCATAATGTACCATTTCATTTTGATTTTGATAAAACAGTGGAATCCGGGCGTGATTTTTTAAATGATATCGCTCCGGCGAGCATTAAGTTTTATGATGATTACTTTGTCATGGGAAATCAGTTTGGTCGGGCAATGTGTATGCGGAAACTCCCGGCACAATTAGATAATGGAATTATTCATGCACTTACGGACACTTCCGTAAGATTCCTGCTTGCATTGGATGTACACCCAATGCCAAAGGCAGTAGCGGATAATTTAATCCAGGCAAAATACCGGGCAGTTGAGAAAAAGATAAGACAACAGCAAAAGACAAGGAATAAAAACAAAGAGTATTCCAGTGAAATTTCCACTGTAGTCCAGGAAGAGAAAACAGACCTTGCGGACATCATGAAGCAGGTGAAGGAACAGGATATGAAATTATCATATGCCGGGCTGACACTGGTTATAATGGGTGACAGCAAAGAAGAACTGGAACAGTCAACAGAAGCTATTAAATCCCTTGCAGAAGGAGAATCATTGATTCTTGGAGTGATGACTATGAAGCAGAGAGAGGGATTGGCAACTGTATTACCAATCGGCAAGTGCCAGACCGGATATATGCGAAGTATGACAACCGCTGACCTAACAGCGTTTATGCCATTCCATTCTCAGGACTTATTGATTCCGGGAGGAAAGTTCTATGGCATCAATAAGCTGAATAAAAATCTTCTGCTTGGAAACCGTTCTGAATTGAAAAATGGTAATGCCTGGATTTTTGGTGAGCCGGGTTCCGGAAAGTCAATGGAAGCAAAGTGGGAAATGCTTCTTAATTTCTTATGTTCCCATGGAAATGCCAAGAATGAGATTATTGTATTAGACCCAAACAATGAGTATGCCCCTTTGTGTGATGTGTTTCATGGTACCTATCTGGATATCCGTCCAGCCTGTAAGTGGCATATAAACGGATTGGAGATTCCGGATTATATACCTCCGTCTGAAATAACAGCCAATAAAGTAGGCTGGATGACTGGTGTACTGGAACAGATGTATAACCGCGGACTGATTGCACAGGAAAAATCGGTATGTGAACGAGCATTAAGGCTTCTTTATGCACCATATGAGAATGGAGCCATTTCGCCAAAGACAAAGCAACCCACCATGACAGAATACCGAAATGTGCTGCTTGATATGCAGGATGCTTCTACACAGGACATTGCTGCTGAAATGGCACTTGCTTTGGAACTGTTCACTACAGGAACACTTGACATGTTTGGTCATGAAGGAAATGTTGATGTGGATGCACCGTTTTTGGTTTATGGTTTTCGGGATATTCCGAAAGATATCTGGTCGGTTACATTATTTATTATTATGGAGTCGTTACGCCAGAGGGTATACCGCAATTATCTGCGAGGAGTCGCAACATGGATTTATATTGATGAAGCTCATGAGTTTTTAAAAACCGAGCAGTCTGCAGATTATATTGATAAGTTATGGAGAGAACTTCGTAAGTTCTTTGGATTCTGTACGGGCATCACACACGAGGTTTCAGATATTTGTAAAAACAAAACCAGTAAGGCAATGGTAAATGCTGCATCGTTTGCTATTATTTGTTCCCAGCAAAATATTGAAGCGGTACAGGATGTTTATGGTTTCACGGATGAGGAAGTAAAATATGTGAAAGATGCGGAGCCGGGATGTGGTCTTTTGCGTCATGGGAAAACAATATTGCCATTTGATAATGTAATTCCGGATAATACAGAGGTTTATAAGATACTGAACACAGACCCTGATAAATTCCGTCAATCATCATAAGGAGTTGGTTCGTATGGACTTTATACAAAAATCGAATACAAATACTGATGTTCACCGTGAACAGGAGGCGGATTCGTTCATAATGGAACAGGACAAGCGTTTCTTGGAATCAGTAAAAGCAGAACAGGAAAAAGGAATTAATTACTTATCCGGTAAAGCTGGTAAAGCAATTGGGAATAAGATTTCTGGTGAAGCGTCAAAGAATTCCGTTCGCGACATAACAAGAGAAGCATCCAAAGAAGCAATGAAGAAAGCTGCCGAAGAATCAGCGAAACAGGCTGCAAAGGAAACCACAAAGCAGATTTCCCAAAAGGCAGCAAAAGACAGTGCTTCGTTTATTGTAACCACTGCTGCAACCGGTTCGACAGCAACTGTGACAACTGTTGCAGGTACTGCAGCAGGAACCGCAACCGGATTTGCGGTTAATCCGTTAATTGGAACCGTAATAGGATTTGCTGCCGGGAGCTTTATTGGGAACTTTGTTGGGGATGTTGCTGGTAATGCAATTGATAAAAGAATTGTACGTATTTCGACAAAACAGAAGATGCTGGAAGGGTTGAAGGATACAACCAGTTTTGAGGGAGATGGAAATGGATTCGTTCAAAATGCGGGAAAAGCTGCACTTATGGAACTTGGCATGTTTTTTCGCAGGCTGGGAACAACCCTTAAATGGACGACATCCCCGTTAACTGCCATACTGATGTTTTCTTCTGTGTTCCTGTTAATTGTAATACCGTTTCTTTCTATTCCGCTTGCAATGCTATGTGATTCATCCTCATATGCCGGTGGATATATTGATGATTGTGTATATTATAGCCAATACGAAGAACCTTGGGCGAGTTATGAAATAACCGAAGGAGAAACGATTAAAAAGTCTGGCTGCGGTCCAACGACACTTGCAATTGTTTATTCTAATTTAACCGGAGAAATTATGACGCCGGATGTTGCTGCAAACTGGGTAGTAGAGAATGGCTATTACAGGAATGGTGTAACATGGTGGTCGTGCTTTACTTCCGGTGTTCAGAAGCTTGGCTTGACAGGTGAAAACCATGGCAAAAACTTATATGCTGCCCTTGAATGTATTCAGGATGGCGGAATGGTAGTAATAAGTGTTGGAAAGTCAGATGGTTCCGGTAATGCTCTTTATCGGGGAACCGGTCATTTCATGGTAATTCGTGGCATAACAGAGGAAGGAAGGATTCTGGTTGCAGACCCGGCAAGTCGTAAAAAAACAGAGAGACAATGGGATTACTCTACTATAGAAGAAATCTTGAAAAATTGTTGGAGTGTTACTTATGTTCCAAGTGAAACAATGGAATGAAAGTGTTCACGGTGAACACTTTTGAAAGGAGTAAATGAGATGAAAACACTGATTATTGCAGAAAAACCAAAACTTGCCAGTAACTGCGTTGGTGCGTTGTCGCTTATGGGCGAGAGTGCTGAACGAAAACAGGGATACTATGAAGGGAATAATTATATAGTAAGCTGGTGCATAGGACATTTATTTGGCTTAAAAGGGATTGATGATTATACCGGAGAGAGCAGTTGGAAAAAGGTGCCTTTACCGTATATTCCGGAACCGTTTGAGTTTAAGTTAAAGGAATCCATAGCAGAACAGTATGAGGTATTACAAAAACTGCTAAAGCGGACGGATATTGAAAAAGTTTTTCACTGCGGCGATGCAGACCGGGAAGGAGAGGTAATTGTACGAATGGTGTTATCCAAGGCTGGCTGTAAATTGCCTGTTTACCGGATATGGACGGACGACCAGACAGAAGCTGGTATCCGGGATGCCATCAATAATATAAAGCCGGACAGTGATTATGATGCATTGTACAATGAAGGACTGGCACGTACTTATTTAGACTGGCTGTATGGGATTAATTTGACCCGATATATTACAAACCGGACAAATGCTTATCCAATCCTGCGTGTTGGTCGGGTGTTGATTCCGATAGTCAAGAAGATTTATGACCGGGAAATTGCAATCCGTAACTTCAAACCTGCTCCTTATTTACAGGCAGAAGGAACAGGTACGAAGGATGGAATCAAGTATGTCTTGATAAAGAAAAATAGTGAGCCGAGAATGTCGGATGCACAGGTGAAGACATTGGTACATCAGTTACAATCCGGCAAAACAACTGTTACAAAGGTTCAGAAAAAGGAAAAGAAGATTTCCCGACCAAAGCTGTTTGATTTGGGTAAGGCACAAAGCCGGATAGCAAAACTGCACAAGATTAGTCTTACTGATTCCATGGGCTGTATCCAGGCGTTATATGAAGCCGGATATTTAACCTATCCACGAACCGATTCCGAATTCCTGGCAACTACGGAAATGGAAAAGGTAGAAGATGTACTAGCAGCAATTAAAAAAGCCAATCCGGAAATTCATATTGCAATGCGGACGGACAAAACTGTATTCGATGATGCAAAGGTTATCGGGCATAGTGCTTTGCGTCCGACACATAAAATTCCGTCCTCGTTCGGAGAACTGGTTTCTGCTGCACAAAGCAAAGCCAATAATAAGAAAATAACTGCAGATACGATAAGAAAGACATATGAGGTTATATATAACCGATTTTGTGCAGTATTTGCAGAAGAAGACTGTGTAGTATCAGACACTACAGTTACTATCCAGAATGGAGAACATTCTTTTGAATTAACTGGCAAAGAGACGATACGTTTTGGATTCTTAAAATATGATAATACGGAGAAGAAAGATAAGGATGTGCCAGCCTTTTCAGAGGGCGAAGAACTGTTAATTCACTGGATGGCATCTGAGAAGGAAACGACTCCGCCAAAACATTTGACTGTTGAAGGTCTGGATAATTATTTACGCAATCCGTTTAAGGACGAGGAGGAAGATGATTATAAAGCGATTGCTTCTGGATTATCCATTGGAACACAGGCAACCAGAACCGGGATTATTCAAAATGCGATTGACAGCAATTATATTTCGCTGAAAGAGAATAGTTATTATTTAGAATCCAGAGGAGAATTATTAATTCAAACACTGGATTCGTTTCATATTAATCTCTATAAGCAGAAAACGGTTGAACTGAATCAGCGTCTGATAGCGGTTCGCAATGGTGAAATAACCATTGATGCGTGTATAAAGCAGACTGCAGACGAATTACAAAAAATCATACAGGAAGCGGATGCAACGGATGTTGCTGCTTTGACACCGGATGAAAAGAGTTATGTCTGCCCGTTCTGTTCCGGCACGATTCGGCGTTCCAAATATGGGTTTTACTGTATTTCGAATAATGATTTTTCTTTTAACAAGATATATGGAAAAGATATCACAGATGAAATGATGGATGCCTTTATGCAGAATAGAAAGATTTTAGTGAAAGGACTGAAAGGAAGCAAAGGGAATTTTGATGCCTATATTATACCATCGGGATGGAAAAAGGATGCTAAATTTACAAATCTGGAACATACGCTGGAATTTGCAACACATAAAAGGAGGAAGAAAACATGCTGAATATGATTGATCGGGTGAAAAATGATTACTTTATGTTCGAAAAACTAATCATGTTGACATCGAAACAAAATATCTATGAAAAAGCAAATGAAATTCAAACAAAAAAGCAGATTGTGTCTGATGTGGAACAACTTTCGTTTTCGGAAGAAGATGTTTATGTGCTTTATCCGGTTGAAGGGCTGCTCGACTATATTTATCTTGTCAGACATGAAAAGGAAATATCAACTGCCGAAGCCATACAGTACATTGAGAGGACACTAAGGGAGGAGAATGTATAGTGGATAGTAATTTTATTAACGAACACAAGAAGCTGGTTGATTCGGAACAGGAGAAAAGAAACCGCAAGACTTTAGTCATTAATGCTTTTGGTGGTCCGGGAGCAGGAAAGACGGTAGCCTGCATGGATATCTGCCAGCAACTTAAAAAACTGGGATATAATGCCGAATATGTTTCAGAAGTTGCAAAGGATTATGTATACGCCGAAGATTTTGATAAACTGGATGGAACAGAGGCACATCAGTTTGAAATACTGCAGGAGCAGATGAAGCGGGTGGATACCAAAATTGGCAAGGTGGATTTTGTAGTTACAGACTCGCCAATACTGCTGAATGGAATCTATAACAAAGAACTGACGAAAGAGTATTCTGCCGGGCTTTTGGCATTACACAATCAATATCAGAATTTTGTTTTTGTAGTAAACAGGGATGTGTCACAGAACTTCCAACAGGAAGGGCGGATTCATAATTTAGAAGAAAGCCAGAAAAAAGACTGTGAAATAACGGAATTGCTGGATAAAAACGAAATTTTTTATGGAACCTATAGCCATGATAAACTAAAAACGATAGTCCAAAATAGTATTAAGACACTGGAACGGATTCGAAATGGTTCTCCGGTGGTTCCGAAACGCCTGGAACAAAAAGAAAGCATAGCAAAAAGTAAAATCAGTCAGAATCATAATTTTTATGATATACTGATGAAAAAGCTGTTTGGTCTCTCTGTTCCGGTTGTGGTTGATTTTATAAACGCAGTGTTTGGTACGGATTATGATAGGAACAAAACACAGGTAACACATTTAGATACAGAATATATACGGGCAGATTCCAAAGAGCTTCGTTCGGATTTAATGTTTCTGGTTGAAGGGAAAAAGTATCACCTTGAGTTCCAAATGAAAAACGATGATTCCATGTCAATCCGGTTGTTTGATTATGAGTTTGAAGAGGCAAGGGAAAACCGAATCGAAGAGCCGAACAGAATGATAATGGAGTTTGCAAGACCAAAGGTAATTTATCTTCAACATAATAGGAATACTCCGGACAAATATGTATTGGAACTTCGCTTTGGTGAGGATGGAACGATTATTCGTCATGCAGAAACAGTTAAGGCACTTTCTATGACACCGGAGCAGCTTGCAGAGAAAAAGCTGTATCTGTTGCTCCCTTTTCAATTGCTACGAACCAGAAGACTGACTGAAAAAGATTTGAAGCCGGAAACAAAAGAAAAGATACTTTCTGACTACAAAAAGACAATGAAGTCGTGTATAATAATACTGGATGAGTTGTATAAGAATGGAAAAATTAATGATTTGGATAGTGCCGGACTATTTGAAGCACTTAACGATATAAATAAACATTTATACCGGAATGTACCGGAAGCAATGAAAGGAAGTGAAACATCTATGGTAGAGGGCAGAGTTATGTCATTTGGTGAAGAATGCGAAGCAAGAGGCGAAGCAAAAATGCTTAACGAAATTATGGATTATGTAAAGAAGCATGGTGCTCTGACAGAGGATAAACTTCAAGAAATGCAAAAAAATTTGGGAAAGACGCATAAAAATTTGGAAACAAGCAATAAGCGTTCGCCTAAAAGATGAAGATACCATAGCCATGATTAAAAAGTTGCTTGCAAGCGGTTCTACTATTGAAGAGGCACTTGCAAAAGTAGAGCAACAGGATGTCACTAAACCATTCAGGAAGAGTCCGATGGCGAGTAGGTGACTAAGCGGGAGATGAATCAAATGGAAGAAGAGGAATTTTTGTGGACGGAACATGCGAGTCGTTTGATAGAGACATTTAATTTGTTGCGTGAACAGAAAAAGTATAAGCTAACAGATGATGTGCTGGAGCTGGATGAGCGAGTGCTTTATAGAATTGAGGCACTGATATCTTTTGATGATGTTAAAGCAGGTGACCGAGGCGGATTTATAGAAAGTGAGAGTAACTTATCCCAAGATGGAAACGCATGGATTTATGATAGTGCAATGGTATATGAAAGAGCAAGAGTAAGTGGTAACGCAAAAATCCGTGATAGGGCAGTTGTATATGGAGATGCAATAATATATGACGATGCAGTAGTGCGTGGTGTTGGCAAGGTTTTTGGGCGTGCAAAGATATATAATCATGCAAAGGTATTGGATTTCTCGCATGTGTATGGAAGGGCAGAAGTATATAAATATGCTATGGTGCATAACGGAGCGACGGTATGTGAAAGAGCAAAGATATTCGACAATGCAAAAGTATCCGGTGAGGCTAGAGTATATGGAGATGCAATGATATACGATGATGCAGAAATTCTTGGTTCTGCTGAAGCTGGTGACTATGCCAAAATATACAATCATGCAAGAATATTAGATTCCGCCATGATATGTGATAACGCTGAGGTTTATGATAGTGCAATGGTGTGTGGCTTTTCAAAAGTGGGTAGAAATGCAAAAGTGCATGGCATGGCAACTCTGTACCATGATGTAGAAGTATTTGGAAATTCGGAAATCTATGGCAAAGCAATGGTGTGTGAAGATGCAAAAGTGTGTGGCAATGCGAAAGTATATGGCGATGCAGAAATAAGTGGAAGGGCTATAGTGTGTGGCGATGCAGAAATAAGTGGTTTCACTAAAATTGGAGAACAAATGAAGGTATGTAATTAAGAGAATTTATAATGTTAAATTTCAAACGGATAAAAAGGAAATTCGAACAGAGTTTCCTTTTTTTAGTTTTAAAAGTGTTCACGGTGAACACTTTTTTGGAAGGGAGATGAGAACATGACAGAGGAACAAATTAAGCAATTCAAAGAGGAATACGGTATTCCGGATGAATCAGACGCAGTAGTCGATGATGAAGATTATGAAGAAAGTTACGAGGTGAATGAATCATGGGTAATGAAAAAATAATGGAAGAACGCAGGGCTCTCGTTGAACGAATTATCGAGAACATGAAGAACGGTTATGTATTACCAAAGCCAAACTGGGATAGGTCGTCTTTTGCAATTCACAATCCTGTTTCTCATGCGAAATATCGCGGTGCCAATTTAGTGAGACTCTATATCGCAGCGCTTGACCATGGTTACAAGGATGGAAGATGGGTTACGTTCAAGCAAGCGAAAAGTATGGGATGGAATGTGAAAAAAGGTGAAAAGGGAGTTTGTCTGGAAAAGTACATATTTGAAAAGGTGGTGGAAAAAGAAAATCCGGATACCGGAGAAATGGAAAAGGTTAAAGTAAGGCTTGACAAACCAATAGTGAATACGTTTGTTGTATTCAATGCATCGCAGATTGATGGAATTCCGGAATTAACACAGGAAAAGAAACTGGAACATGATGAAATTCTGCAGATTGCAGAAGACTTTATTGCGTCTTCTGAGTGTCCGATTGTTGAAACGAATGAGGGAAGAGCATATTATTCCCCAAAAAACGATAGAATTGTACTTCCTTTTCGAGATGCTTTTTTAGACCAGACTTCCTTTTTAGCAACACAATTGCATGAAATGGTGCATTCCACAGGACATCCGGAACGCTTGAACAGAAGCCTTATAAATGTATTCGGTTCTTCGGGTTATGCAAAAGAAGAATTACGGGCAGAATTAGGTGCTTTCTTTATCCAGACAGACCTTGGTATAACATTAGATGCACAGCACTTCAACAGTCATACGGAATATTTGGAATCCTGGATACAGGCTCTGGAGAGCGACCCTAATGAATTGTTTCGAGCCATGAATGATGCACAGAAAGCAGCAACCTATTTGGAAGAGCGGTATGAACGGTATTTGGAGAATATAAAAGCCAAAGATGAATTGGAAAATGATACTCCTGCTCAAGCTCCGTATATTAAATGTGAATGGTCTGAGTCTTTGGTTTTTGAAGAAGGAAAAGTTTACTCAGTTGAAGAGTTTGACCGATTGATGAAACAGGCAGACGCAGATTGGATCGAGAAGAGGAAACAGGAGATAGAAACCTATGGTGGCTATGAAGCGGTTCAAGATGCTTTTGGACGTGGTGAAATTGGTAGTATCCATATTGGATACGCAAAGACAAAATTCACAATCTATATGCCGGACGGTAGAAGTATTTCGGAGCGCCAAGATATAGGAGATGGGGATGGAGGGTTGATTTCCTTTCTCCAAAATGTTGGTAAGGCAGAATTGGCAAAAGAACTGGAGCATGTAGTTATGACAAAAGGTGCCCTCTCTGAAACTAAGGATGAAAAAGTTGACGCATGTAAAAAACGCCTGCGGGAGCTTGCTGACTTTGTGTATAAAGGAAATGTATTGGCTCCGGCATCGATGCATGCTTTGGCACGCCGGTATGGGGTTGATACTATGGATAGAATTCTCGCATCCAGTCTGGTAGCGCTGGAGGATAACAGAGTTTCAAGTATAAATATGAGCTGGGCGAAAGTATATTGCGAGAATAAAGGGATGGACAAAGAAGCGGCTTTGATAACAGAGGATGCAGCGGTTCTTAATCAAATGACAAATCAATTTCGTGCATATGAAAAACAGTTGAATGATAACATGACAGCTCTTCATTTTTCACCGCAAGATATGCTTGGAGTCTATCAGTTAAAAGGTGGAAATGAAGAACTGGAATTTGTTTCGACATCTGATTTGTTAAGAAAAGAAGTAGAGATTTCCGCAGA
Source organism: Lachnospiraceae bacterium (assembly GCA_017623675.1). Classification (GTDB taxonomy): domain Bacteria; phylum Bacillota; class Clostridia; order Lachnospirales; family Lachnospiraceae; genus CAG-632. The sequence continues at coordinate 32,795 of JAGAOO010000072.1, read as the reverse complement.
GAATTATGAGTGTATTTATGCGACACCAGTAACAGATGAGAAAATGCTGAATCCAGAAACTGTGTTTCAAGTGCTGAATGATGTTGAACGCCCGGCGAACTACCTGGGACATTCATTGTCAGTGAGTGACATCTTAGTTTATCGGCATGAAGATAAGTATGAGGAATTATATGTTGACAGCATTGGCTTTACACCGGTAGCACTACACAATCAGAGGGTGCAAAGCAGGCGTTCGGCAAATAAGTTTCGGGCAGAAACAGAAAAGAAATATATTCCGGTTGCCGGAGAAACATATAAGGAAGTCGAGAATCTTGCATCTGAACATATTTTTTCTCGTTTGCAAGAAGAGGGGTTGGATATATTTGTTGCAGATGTGATTCTGACAGGAAGCCGGAGCAGAGGAATCGCAACGGAAAACTCTGACCTTGATTTCGTAGTTGCGTATGAAGGAGATATCCGAGAAGATGATTTATTTAGTTTATTAAATGCTGGTGATTTTGCGATTGAGGGTATGCAGGTCGATTTTAACCCTATCCGCAATGAGGATATCCCAGAGTATTTAATCTCAGCAGAACAATATTTGAATGAAAAGGAGCGTGGCAATATGGAACTTATCCCTGAGAAAGAATTACATCCGATTTATCAAGCCAAGGGATGGAAACGCTATGAGGATGGAAGCGGAGGACTAATTGATGTTTACGGAAAAACACTTGTTTCGTTTGATCTGGAAACAAAAGAATTAATGGGAAAGAACCTTCCGTTTACTGAACACGAACTGTATAAGAATTATTCATATGATTCATGCGGTTTCGCGAGAATAAGAGAGGATGCGGTGCGGTGTCTAAATAATAATTACGAATCCGCGTTGAAACGTGCCAAAGAGATAGTGGAACCATATAGACAGGATGAGGAAAACTTTTTCAAAGTTTCCGAAACAGAAAATCCAGAGTATCCATTCAACGTAGAGAAAATAAACAATGGGCGTTGTGGTTTTGGCAAGCGTTGTAGGAGTGTGGAAGAAGTAAAGGAATTTGTTTCGACATTTAAGGAAACACAAAACAAAAGTGTTTTCAAAGCAGCTCCAGTAAAAAAAGCAAGGTGTTCACGGTGAACACCTTTTTTATTTGGAAGGAGTGAGTAAAATGCACTATGATGAAGCTTTTTTGCAAGAGTTAAAAGACAGAACGGATTTGGTGGAGCTGGCACGTTATATGGGGTATACACCAAAAAAAATAGGCAGCGTTTATACGCTGCAGGAACATGACAGCCTTCGGATTTATCATCACAATACGTTCTGCAGGCACAGCACGAAAGTTGGCGGTGATGCAATCACATTCATTCAGTACATGGGTGACTATGGATTCCAGGAAGCGGTACAGCTTCTGATTGATTTCACAAACCTGCATCCGAACATGGATGTTCGTCAGATGAGGAAAGAACAGCCCGTGGAAAGTGATAAGGAATTAGAACTGCCACCGAAAGCGACTTCTTATCGGCGCGCGTTTGCTTATCTCATAAAGACGCGTTGTATTGCACCAGAGATAGTTGATTATTGCGTAAAAAATCATCTGCTCTATGAATCAGATCCGCATCATAATGTTGTTTTTTTATCCAGAGATAAGGACGGCGTTGTTCGTCACGCATTTATGCGTGGAACAAATGACAGTGTACCATTCAAGGGTGATGTACCGGGTAATGATAAAAATTTTGGGTTTAATATTCCGGTTCCGGGTAGCAACCGGGTGAAGGTTTTTGAAGCTGCTATTGACCTGCTTTCAGAATGGACAATGACCATTCAGGAATCCCAGGTACATCGGCTTGCGTTAGGAATGCTGTTTGATGCACCTCTCGAAACATACTTAAAGGAACATCCGGAAATAACGCATATCGACTTATGCCTTGATGCTGATGTGCCAGGGAAAAATGCTGCGGAGGAATTAAAAGCAAAGTATAAAAGCCGGGGATACGAGGTGTCTATACAGCCCCCGGCACAAGGCAAGGATTACAATGAAAGTCTGAAAATGAAGTGTGCCAGCACTGGTTTACAGACGAATCGTAAGGTACATACTGCAGGTCGTTAGACCTGTTTACATGGGGGTTCAAGGGGGTATCCCTTTTGCAAGATGTGCTTTGTATATACATTTTTCCGAAGGGAAAATGTAATACAAAGTGCGTATCTTGCCATACAAGATGCAATACGGAATTGTAAATACAAAATGGTGTTGAAGCCGGGAATGTAAATACGTTCTGAATAAAGAAAAAATGGAGGAAAGACGGTGGAAAGACGCACAGAATTGGTGCCGGTGAGGTTCACAAAAAAAGAATTGGAATATATCAGAGAGCAGGCAGAACAGGACCGGTTAGATGTGTCAAAGTACATCCGGTTCCATACGCTTGGGAAAAAGGAAGGAGGCAAGGATGATAAAAAATATATGGAGGAAATCAGGAATCTGATTTATGAGATTAACCGGATCGGAAACAACATTAACCAGATTGCCTATCGTAATAACAGTAATATTTATTCGCCAACGGACATGCAGGAATTGCTAGATGGTGTCTCATCGGCGAGAGAGATGCTGTATCAATATCTGAAACATTTGGACGAGTAGGTGTTCACGGTGAACACTTTTTTGGAGGAATCAATCATGGCGATAACAAAAATTTTAAATATCAATGAATCACCGGGAGAACCGACAAAGCATTTGAAAAATGCAATTGATTATATTTGTAATCCAAACAAGACCCGAAATGGAAAACTGGTTGGAACACTGAACTGTTCCAGAGCAAATGTATTAAAAGCGATGACGGCTACTAAAGAGATATTTAATAAGACGGAACAGAGACAGGGGTATCACATGATCCTGTCATTCAATCCGGGTGAGGTGGACTCTGATACTGCATTTCAAATCATGAATGAGTTTGCCAGAGAATATATTGGAATGAATTATGAATGCATTTTCTCTGTCCATGAAGACAAAGGACATATTCACGGGCATTTAGTTTTCAACTCTGTATCCTGTGTTGATGGTCTTAAGTTTCATTATTCGAATGGTGACTGGGCGAAAGAGATTCAACCTATCACGAATCGTATCTGTGACCGTTATGGACTTGAAACCATAGATGTGGCTCTGCCCGGTGTGTGTCGCAAAGAAAGTTATGCCATGTGGGAAGATGATACATTGCGGAAAACACAGCCGGAAATCATGAATCAATTAAGAGAAAAAATTGATGCGTTCATTAAACAATCCTCGTCCGTAGATGATATGGTTGACCGACTGCGGAATGAAGGTATCACAGTAAGATATGGAAAACATCTGTCCCTTAAGCTGCCGGGACAAACCAAAGGAATCCGAACACAGCGATTAGGATTTGCTTATTCTCTGGAAGCTATTGAAAAGCGAATCAAAGGTGAACCAATTGAAATGCCAAAGGTTGAACTGCAGGAGCAGGATACATCGACGATAATCCGGCGAGCCGGATATCGTGCATCCGGGACAAGGTCTAAACTGAAAAATGAACAATGGAAGTACAAAACGGAACAGGCAAAACTGCAGATGATAAACAAGGCTAGTACCTATATGGAAACGAATGGAATTCGAACACTTCAAGATATTGTTTCGCGGAAAAGCCAACTACAGCTGCAGGCAGAAATAATATCTAAGGAGCGAACACAGCTTTTTGAAGAAAGAAAAGGTCTGCAGTCTGCTATTGTCATTATTAAAAACTATCCGGAGGAGCAGGCAAAAGAACTGCTAAAGCAACAGGGCTATAACCCGGAAGAAGTTTTTTTGTTTGAATCTAATTCGGCAAAGCAACTTGAGAATTTATATTTTCAAAAGAGAAGTGTAATCCGGGAACAAAATCTGTTAGACGATTTGGAAACCGTTTACAGTAAGGAACAGACAAAGCCGATACTGAAAGATACTAAGTAAAAGATGAACCACAGGAACGAATTTTATATAATGAGATGAGGTGGAGTATGGAAGAAGAATTATCAAAAAATGAACAGTTAAAAAAGCAGATGCAGATAACCCTTGCAAAACTACAGTTATCGAAAGAGGCTGTCGACTATCTGCAAGAGCATAAGGAGCAATACACCCCGGAGCAAATGAATGAAATCAGAACTGCTTTATGTGACGGAATTTCGCTGGATGAAATAGAAGACTACTATACTGCAGAAATATCACCGGAACAGATGAAACAAATGAGAAAACGCTACCTTATAGGAGAAGATATCTCACTTTTATTCCAACAAGTGAATGCAAAGGTTCAACGTCTGCAACAATTATCAGATGATATGATTGTAACTAATAGAGCAATGAATTCTCGGCAGGAAGAGTTTTTAAGAAGTATTCAAAATGAATTCCAAGTGGCAGAAAGCAAGAATGCTGAATTATTAAAAAGCGTTCTTCTACAACTAAAAAGTGTTCACGGCGAACAGGATAGAAAAAGAAATGCCTTTTTGTTCTCCGGAAAAAAAACAGCGAAGGATGAAATCCGAAGTCTGATTGAGAAAGGAAAATATAATCCGGAGCAGTTACAGGAACTGACAGAAGCATATTCAGCAAACTTGCCGGAAGAGCAGATACAGCTAATTGCCAAACCCGAAAACTCGGCACAAACCATGAAACAACTTCGTCTGCTGTATGAAGCGAGAAACCATTACAACGTTCCTCAGAACGTTCAGGAAAAGCCACAAAAGCCACCAGAGGATGAACTAGAGGTTCAACAGGATGAATTGGATTCCTATGAAGATGAGGAATTGGAAGATGAATATGATGAAAGTGAGGAGGGATAGCTTGGAAAATTTGGAGGAAGTAAAACGCCTTATGAAAGAGCAGACAAAGCAGACTGTTCGCAACCAGCGCCTGATTACAGAGCAAGAGATTAAATTAAAAAACAGTCAAGGAGGAATTAACCATGGAAGAAGTACAAGCAGCAATAGAGATAGCAAAAGCACCAGTAGAGATTATCAAAGTACCATGCGAAGTAGGGGAAATCGCCGTTAGAATTGCATCTGGAACAGTGGAAGGACTGAGAAGTGCATTATATTTTGTCCAGTCCATCCGGGAGCAGTATCTGAAAGAGAAAGTTTCCGGTGAAACCAATGTAGACAAACTGATGAAGGTCACTGGTGGCGATGTCATGATGATACAGGTGGACGAACAGCGATTACAGGAAGTAAAAAGTGCAATGAAGGAATGGGGCGTGTTATATTGCGAAGCCTCTGACCTGAACGTTAAAGATGGAAAAAGAGAGATAATGTTTCCAACGAATGCATCACCGCGGGTAATCCAGTTGGCGGAAAAGATGGGGCTGATACAGAATGAAAGTTTTAAAATGGTAACGCCACAGGAATACGTTGATAATGCAACGGAGGATAAGAAAGCCGAGTATGATGAAGAAATTAAGAAGATGAAAATGTCAAAACCGGAAAAGGATTTATCGCCGGAACAGAAGCGGTTCATGAATATGGGCGAATATGAGAAGTGCTTGAGTAATCCGGATTTACAGACATTTACAATAAATAAGAAAATGGTGCATAGTGTAACTGACGATTATATTGAAAGCCGGATTCCACGTACAGATGATTATGTGAGGATGCCGGTGGATAAGTTGTTCTTGCTGGATAATGAAAAAACATATTTTGTATTTACTGACCCAAACAGTAAACTTGAGGTGTTTGGACCAGACGGAACTTCAAAAGGCATGAAAACAGCGAAAGAATTATATTCAGTCCACTATCGTACCAGAACAATGAAACCATTTGCTGCTAAAACACAAACACCAAAAGTACAGAGTGGAAAAATCAAATAAGTTGTGATATTAAAAACCTATCTGCGGATGGGTTTTTTATTTTTAAATTAAGTATGGAGGTATTATGAAAAAGACTTCAATATGGGTTTATATCCTGATAGGAATTATAATTGAATACATCGCCTATCTGCTTGCTGGAGCATGGGAAAAGGGTGTCACGATTTTTATATTTGTTGAGAATTTAACTGCTGTCATGCAGAAGCCGTTCGGGTGGTATTTTAACATCTATACACCCATTTTTCTTTTAATCGGAGCCGGAGTTGTGTTTATGATTTATTTGAATGATAAATCCAAACAGCGATTCATGCCTGGTAAAGAATACGGCACTGCCCAATGGGGAAATGTGGAAAAAATCACAAAACGATTCGCCGATCGTGATGATTGTCACAATAACAGAATATATTCCAATGCACTCCGAATCAGCCTTAATTCAAAAAAGACACGAATAAATAACAATACTTTTATTATTGGTGGTTCCGGTGCTGGAAAATCATTATTTGAAGTCCGCCCGAATCTGTTCCAGGCAAACGCATCTTATGTAGTGACAGACCCCAAAGGGGAGCTACTTGCAGATACAGCACATTACATGAAGGAACAAGGCTACATCGTGAAAGTTCTTAATCTTATTAATATGAAAGAAAGTGATTGTTATAATCCGTTTGAGTATTTAAAACAACAGTCAGATGTGCCACGACTGATAACAAATCTGATTGCAAATACAACGCCGAAGGGTTCCACTTCATCGGATCCGTTCTGGGAAAAGTCAGAAAGTATGTTGCTGCAGGCACTTTTTTTCTATGTATGGATGGAATGTCCGCCAACGGAACGTAACATGAATAAAGTGTTAGACCTTCTCGCTATGGCAGAGTTTGATGAGGAAGGGAATGATACGGAATTGGATGTTTTAATGGATGATCTTCCAGACGGACATCCGGCAAAGATTAATTATAACCGGGTAATGCGTGGTGCTGGTGATACGGTACGGTCAATTATTATCAGTGCAAATGCCCGGCTTGCTCCGTTTGACAATCCGGATTTACGCCGGATTTTTTCGCGTGATGATTTCGATATTGGAATGCTTGGAACCGGAAAGGATTTGGATGGCAAGACAAAGACCATTATATACTGTGTTATTCCAGATGAAGACACGACTTATAATTTTGTTCCGGGAATGTTATATACACAAATGTTCCGGGAACTGTATTATCTTGCAGACCAGGTCTATCATGGCGAACTGCCTATAGCGGTAACGTTTGTCCTGGATGAATTTGCGAATATTGCCCTGCCTCACAATTTCCTGTCGCTGCTGTCTACAATACGTTCCCGGAATCTGTCTGCAATTGTCATAATCCAAAACATGGCACAGATTAAAGCTATGTATAAAGACGACTGGGAATCAATACCCGGCAACTGTGATGTCATGGTGTATCTCGGCGGTAATGAGAAATCAACATTTGAGTATATATCGGATGTTCTTGGTGATGGAACAATTTATAAAAAATCTTCTTCTGTCAGCCGGGGTTCTCATGGTTCTTCCTCACAGAGTACGGATACAGTTGGAAGAAAGTTAATGACATCGGAAGAGGTAAAACATCTGGATAACAGCAAGTGTCTTGTGTTCGTGAGAGGTCAGTATCCGGTTTTGGATTTAAAGTATCAAACCTTTCATGCAGCGGAATACGTTCATGCGAAAGAGTTAGGTATATACAGGCATGCTCCTTTGCCGGTATTTAGTGAAGATGAGGTGAAAGCATTATCTCCGGAAGAACTTGCAGAGTATGAAGCAAATCAGAAGGAATATCCGGATAAAATAAAAATAACAACAATGACTATTGATGAAATCCAGAGTGTATTAGAGCAAATTGAATCAAAGAAAAGTATTCACCGTGAACATCCTGTACTTACAATTGATTGGGATAAATATGATACGTTGGAACATCTGCTCCGGAAAGAAACCCTTTCAGAAAACCAGCAGGCATTGTTACAAAAGGCTGTTATGTCCGGATTAACCGATGGACAGGTCCTGTCAGTGTTAAAGAATGAACAAACTGCAGAACAGTATATTGTTGCATATCAAAAAGCAAATGGTTTTTTAGGGTGATACTTGAAGATACTGTGATTATGTGGAAAAGAGATGTCAAGTTCAGTATGATTTATATATAAAATTATTATAGCAGGAGGCTGATTTTTATGAAGGTAACAGATGTACGGTTGAGTGTTATTAATTCCGACAATGCAGTAAGAGCAATAGGAAGCTTCACATTGGATGAGTCGTTTGTGATTAAAGGTATTCGAGTTATGGAAGGAAAAGATGGAAAGAATTTTGTTTCGTTCCCTTCCAGAGCAAAAGCGGATGGTACTTATGAAGATGTGGCATTTCCGTTAAATAAGGAACTTTATACGGAAATAGTAAATGAGATTCTAAATACATATCAGAAAGTGATGGATGAGATGCCCCCTAATCAGGAGCAGGCGAAACAAGTGGATTTGCCGGATGAGAAGAATGAGACAAAGAAAAAAGGAAAGCAAAAGAGTAGATAGAAAGGAGAAGAGTAATGGAAACTCAGAATAAGAAAGAAATTTCAGAAGCACAAAAGCAGCGCTTAGCTGTATATGGAGAGAGATTGTTGAAGGATAAGAAGGGGGATAAGAATGATGCAAAGTAAGGAAAAATTCTTTAGGACTCTTATTGATGAAGTTCAGTCGGAATTGATTGGATATAAACTTGAGTACAATGAAGTAACAAAGAATAACGGTCAGGTGTTGCATGGTGTAAATATTCGAGCAAATGAGGATTCAAATGTGGCTCCTGTATTATACTTAGATGATTTTTACCAGGGATATCATATTGGTGCAGTCTCTTATAATGAAACCATAGAGAAGGTAAAGGCAGCGGTTATTAATAATGCACAGCATGTATTAAAACATAGTGAAAACATTGCAGACAGGATTGTAAATTATAATGAGATGAAAAATAGTATCTACAAGCGAGTGATAAACTTTGAAACAAATAAGGACATGCTTAAAACTATGCCACATAAGAAACTGTCAGATTTAGCAGTTGTCTATCGTGCGAAGGTATTCTCAGATGGGGAAGGAAGAGGCAGTGTTGCTGTGACAAAGGAAATCATGGAACGGTGGGGCGTGACTCTGGATGCAATTGACAAAGTGGCATCCGAGAACATGAAAGAGGAATTGGTTTCGATGCATCTTTATGAGAAGATGAATGAATTAATGGATAGTGAGGATGTGGGGATAAACTTTGAGGATTCTCCGGTTATGGTGGTTCTTACAACCAAAGAGGGAATAGATGGTGCGTCCTGTATCACAGATAAAGAGTTTCTAGCCGGTGTCAGCGAGAAGTATTTTTCCGGCAATGATTTTGCGATACTTCCTTCATCTATACATGAGGTATTGGCAGTGAAAAAAGCGGAGTCTAATGAACTGGAAGAGTATCAAAGCATGGTGAAAGAAGTTAATTCATCAGTATTACAACCGCAGGATTTCTTATCTAATGAAGTATATGGATACGATGCGACGAAACGACAGGTGAAATGTCTGACTGCAGACTCGCCAATTAAAGAAAAAAGCAAAAGCAGATAGTAAAATAAGCCATGGCATAAGTGCTGTGGCTTATTTGATTGGAGGTAAATCATGAGAGAATACATTAAAACCGGAAATATTAATACAGTGATTGAGATTTTATCTGAAGGTAACAAAGAAGCTTCAGATGTACTTCGTGCAATGCTGGATAATGAAAAAACTGACTGGGAACAACTGCAGCTCCTGTTAAGTATTGATGACATGAATATTCGCGGTAATCAGATTGCGCTTGCGGTTAACGATTACTGCAGAGGAGATTTGGCGGCTTTCTGCAATCTGATATCCACCCGTGATATGAATTTGGTTACATGGCTTAATAATTCATATACTTTAGCACAAGCTGTACCAAAAGGTGCATACCGATTTGGTAAAAGACAGTTTCCACCTCATCCGAATGTGGTTTATATCATTAATACCGGATGGCAGGTGATGGTTCAAATTGAAAATAGTGGATATGTCGTGCTTGTAGATTCACAAAATCGTGAAAGACGGTTATCCATTCGGTATATTGACGATAATTATTTTTATGTGGACGGTGTGATTTGGCATATGTGCGAATTTGCCGAAATGCTTATGGAAAAAGGGTATAAGTGCAATCCAACTTTGGAACATCCGCCTATGCTTAAGTATGGCAATATAATTTATAAGGTGCCACGTACAAAGAAAGAAATTAAGCAGCATAAAAAGATGCTGGCGGACTATAAATAACTTTTTTTGCGTTTTTTTTGACATCCTTTTGATTCTGTATCATTATAGAATTGAAAGGAGGGGTTCTATGGATTACGAAGAATTACTGTTTCAGTTGACATCGGTACAGACATCACTTTTAGTTACATTTGTGTTGCTGGTTCTGACTGTTTGTCTAATTCTGATAATTATATTTGCGTTCCGATGGATAATTATGCATCCTCGTGAATTCGATATGATAGTAACCCAAATTGAAAGGTTCTTTCGAGGCAGATGAGGCAGATAATTGATGGAGAGGCAGGGAGAATGGGTTTCTCTCTGCCTATAAACAGATATCTTCTCGGTGCAGATTCCTCTGTTGCGATGTCCGTTAATACCCCTGCAACTCTGGCATTTTTCATAGAATATCGCTGGGATAAATACCGCATGGCAGCACCGGATTCACCATCCGGACCACCCAATGGCAGATATAGTGGCTAAGGCTGGACAGTTAGTTATCACTGGCAAATCCTACTTTTTTCAATTCCCTGTCGTAAATAATAGTTCTGCCAATCTGTTTCAATATCTCATTTTTCTCTTCTGCCGTTGCATGTGGATTATGAATACTAAACGCAATAGCCGGAGGAAGGAGGGGAGTAACAGATTCACAGACAAGAAGCTCCAACAGTTCACTTTTAACATAGTGGGACGATTTACATTTTCCGTGGTTATAGTTGCTGCATTGAAAGGCAGTACCTTTATGAATGTGTACCAGATAAGCACCACAATGGCTGCAATGTACCAAGCCTTGCAGAAAATATACCGGAGAAGAATTAGATGATAAATCAGCATATGGGGAGGATAAAGGACAAGCATGAGAACCGGCATAAGATAAATGCTCTGTGTGCCGACGTTCCTGTGCCTGATTCCAAAGAGATTGTTCAATCAGTGGAGGATGAATCCCGTCAACGTAATCCATTGGGGAGTGTTCATAAAATCTATCATACCTTCTGTTATATGTGGTAAGGACAGAGGAATCCTGTTGCTTCGGATGGATACTTTTTCTCAGCTTACCAATATATACCGGATTCATCAGAATATATGTAATACTTCTGGGTTGAAATAGATTACCCCGGTTTGTAAGTACATCGGCTTGCTCTAAAATATCTGCAATATGACTCAGACTATCACCCGCTGCATAAGCCTCAAACATATATGTTACCCACTTTGCCTGTTCGGGGTCGGGTTCAAAGGATTCCTCTCCCATCCGGTATCCAAAAGGAGGAATTGAAATTGCTTTCCCACGGGAAAAGCGTTCCTGCATCCCACGTCTTACCTCCTGTGCCAGATTGATGGAATAATATTCATCCATGGCTTCTAACAGTGCTTCAATTAACATAGAAGTAGGGTCATGACTGAGAGGTTCTGTAATGGAAATTACCTCAATTCCACAATCCTTACGAAGCATGGATTTATAAAAGATGCTGTCCTGCCGGTTTCTTGCAAAACGGGAGAATTTCCAGACAAGAATGGTCTGAAATGCCTGTCTGGTTCGGGCGAGACGAATCATATTTTGGAAAGCAGGTCGCTTACTGGCAGTTCTGCCACTGATTCCTTCATCTACGAAAATATATTCCTCCGGTATCCGAATGTTATGTTGTCCGGCGTATTCCTGAATTCGTTTTAGCTGGCTGTCCGGCGAGAATTCCATCTGATCTTCTGTTGAAACCCGAATGTAGGCGGCACCAATCCTTGTAGTTTGATTCATAGATATCACCGTTTCATAATCTTGTTGTAGTCTATGAAAGAACAAAAAAAAGTATGTATTTCGTAAAAATGAAACAAAATTTGAAATTACTATTGACGTTCCATAAAAACTATGTATAATTTGTTTTGGAGTTTAGCAAAACTAAACTTGGAGTTTAGAATTAAGAAACAGGTAAATGAGATGGAAATTGGTAAGAAAATCAAGGCATTACGAATACAGAAGAACCTGACACAGGAAGAATTGGCAGACAGGGCAGAGTTGACAAAAGGTTTTATTTCCCAAGTGGAGCGGGATTTGACCTCGCCATCCATTGCAACGTTGGTAGACATTCTTCAATGTCTGGGTACGGATTTAAAAACATTTTTTAATGATTCTGAGGATAAGCAGGTAGTCTTTCGCAAAGGGGACTTTTTTGAAAAGAAGGATTCGGAGTTAAAGAATACCATAGAATGGATTATTCCTAATGCCCAAAAGAACATGATGGAGCCGATTCTGGTAACCATCGAACCCGGTGGCTCTACCTATCCTGATAATCCTCATGAAGGAGAGGAATTCGGATATGTGTTGAAGGGAAGTGTGGAGATTCATCTTGGCAGTCAGGTGTTTAAGGCGAAGAAAGAGGAGTCATTTTATTTCACACCTTCTCATAAGCATTATTTGACATCCGACTGTGGTGCGGTGTTGCTTTGGGTATCAACACCACCAAGTTTTTGATAGAATGGAAAAAAGATAATTAAGTATGCCGGTTATATTAAGCAGAAGAATTCACAAGTTTAGGAGGTTGGCGATGAGCGACGTATTAATTGAGTTAAAAGGATTAACAAAGAACTTTGACGACCAGCAGGTATTAAAAGGGATAGATTTGAAAATTTACGAAAACGAGTTTTTGACATTGCTTGGACCTTCCGGCTGTGGAAAAACCACGACTCTGCGGATTATTGCAGGCTTTGACGAGCCAAGCAGTGGGGAGGTATTATTTGACGGCGTGGATATCTCTAAGATTCCCCCTTATAAGCGGGAGGTTAATACCGTATTCCAGAAATACGCATTATTTCCATTCTTAAATGTATATGATAATGTAGCCTTTGGTTTGAAAATTAAGAAAATGGATAAAAGCCTGATTGAGCATAAAGTTAAGAAAACGCTGAAGCTGGTGGGCTTGGAAGGGTTTGACAAGCGGGATGTCACCAAACTTTCCGGCGGTCAGCAGCAACGGGTTGCCATTGCACGGGCTTTGGTGAATGAACCGAAGGTTCTGTTATTAGATGAACCGTTAGGAGCCTTGGATGCCAAGCTAAGGAAGGAAATGCAGGGTGAGTTAAAGAAGATTCAGAAGGAAGTAGGAATTACCTTCATTTTTGTCACCCATGACCAGGAAGAAGCCTTGTCTATGTCTGATACAGTTGTGGTTATGCATGAAGGAATCATTCAGCAGGTAGGAACTCCGGAGGATATTTACAATGAGCCGGAGAACCGCTTTGTTGCTAATTTTATCGGAGAATCCAATATTGTAGAAGCAATCATGGTGAAGGATTTGCTGGTATCCTTTGATGGATTCGAATTTGAATGTGTGGACAAAGGCTTTAAGGAAAATGAATGTGTGGAAGTGGTAATTCGTCCGGAGGATATTGATATTGTTAAGCCGGAGGAAGCAAAACTTACAGGAACAGTAAAGTCCATAGTATTCAAAGGCGTACATCATGAAATAGTTGTAGAAACAGAACATCGGGATTACATGATTCATACAACGGATTATTTTGAAGTAGGCTTGCAGGTAGGATTGAAGTTCGGGCCGGATGATATTCATGTTATGTACCGTATGGATTGGGAATAAAGGAGAGCTGCGATGAAACATTTTGTGAAATTAATTCGACCTTATATGGTTTGGGCAGTTGTTATGATTCTCGTGCCACTGTTGTTAATTGTATTATACTCTGTTACAACCGGTGGAAATGATTTGATTAACATCCAGTTCACCTTAGAGAATTTTAAGAAAATGACAGAACCCATCTATGTGGCGGTGTTTGTGAAATCCTTCCAGCTAGGTTTGTTGTCCGTGGGAATCTGTCTGTTTTTAGGATATATTCTGGCATACCTGATTACCAAATTCAGCGAAAGAGTACAGAGCTTACTGGTGTTGCTTGTTACGATTCCTATGTGGATCAATACCCTGCTTCGTACCTATGCATGGATTTGTCTACTGTCAGACAATGGTATTATTAATGCAATTTTAGGCCTTTTCGGACTGGAACCGGTTACGATGATGTATACTGACTTCGCAGTTGTCATAGGATTGGTAAGTGATTTGCTTCCGTTTATGGTTATTCCGATACACACCTCTTTATGTAAGATTGATCATTCTCTACATGAGGCAGCCATGGACTTGGGAGCCAATCGATTCCAGACATTTTGGAGGGTGACCTTTAAGCTGTCCATTCCGGGTGTGTTAAATGGAATTATCATGACCTTTCTGTTGTCTATTTCCACCTTCGTTATTCCGAAGCTGTTAGGTGGCGGACAGTATATGTTAATTGGTAATTTAATAGAGAATCAGTTCATTTCTGTGGGCGATTGGAACTTTGGCAGTGCCATATCCGTAATTCTTGCATTTATTATACTAATTGCAATTACCTCGATGAAACGAATTGATAAAGACGAGATAGAGGAGGAATAGAGCATGAAGAAGAAAAAAATAGCTCCTGTCATCTATATTATACTTTGCTTTATTTTCCTTTATCTGCCAATTGTGGTAACTATGGTATATTCCTTTAACTCGTCAAAATCACTGACGAAGTTTGAAAGCTTTTCTCTGCGCTGGTATGAGAATCTTTTCTCCAACGGAGAGATTATGAATGCAGTATATGTATCCGTAACAATTGCCTTATTGGCAACTGCAATATCTACAATTCTGGGAACTATAACGGCGATTGGTCTTTCCAAGTCCCGTAAGGTTTTGAAGGAGGTTATAATCAATGTCAACAATATTCCGATTATGAATCCGGATATTGTAACAGCCATTGGATTAATGATTTTGTTTTCTTCCATGAAGATGGAAAAAGGATATCTGACTATGCTGCTGGCACATGTTGCATTTTGTACACCATATGTGATTACCAGTGTATACCCCAAGGTGCGGAATCTGGATCCCAATCTGGCAAATGCGGCAATGGATTTGGGGGCAACGCCTTTTCAGGCATTGACAAAGGTTATTCTGCCGATGTTAAAGGAAGGAATTTTTGCCGGGGTGTTATTGGCATTTACCATGTCCTTTGATGATTTTGTAATCTCTTACTTTGTAACCGGAAATGGTGTGTCTAATATTTCCATTATTGTATATAACATGACGAAACGAACCAACCCGACCATTAATGCATTGTCTACCCTCGTAATTCTGGTAATTGTCATTACCTTGGTAGTAATCAATGTTATACCAATCATGGTTCGAAAAAAACGGGAAAGAAAAGCAATTTTAATAGAAAAACCACAGGAACTCAAGGAGGAATAAGAATGAAAAAGATGATGAAGAAAGCGTTATGTCTGATAACAGGACTCGCATTATTAACAGGAATGCTGACCGGATGTGGTTCAGACAAACCGACACTAAAGGTTTATAGCTGGGGCGAATATATTGATACCAGTTTGTTAAGAGATTTCGAGAAGGAATATAACTGTAAGGTAATCTATGAAACGTTTGATTCTAATGAATCAATGTATACCAAGATTCAGAGTGGTGAGGCATATGATGTATTAGTACCTTCTGATTACATGATTGAACGCTTGATCAAGGAAGATGGACTACAGGCAATCGATTGGTCATTGATTCCGAATGCAGACGGACTGGATGAGGCAGTAATGGGTGAAGAATTTGATCCGGATAATACCTACTCTGTTCCGTTCTTTTATGGTACAGTGGGTATCTTATATGATACTACAGTGGTAGATGAAGCGGATTTAGAGGATGGATGGGAGATTCTCCGAAATGAAAAATACGCCGGAGATATCTATATGTATGATTCTGAACGGGATTCCTTCATGATTGCATTAAAGGCATTGGGATATTCCATGAATACCACCAACAAAGATGAAATCGACGAGGCATATCAGTGGTTAATTGAACAGCGTGATACCATGAATCCGGTATATGCGGGAGACGATGTAATAGATAACATGATTTCCGGTAACAAAGCAATGGCAGTGGTATATTCCGGTGATGCAGCCTATATTATGTCTGAAAATGAAGATTTGGAATACTACGAGCCGGAGGAAGGTACGAATATCTGGCAGGATGCCATGGTTATTACCAGTGATTGTACGGAAGTAGAACTGGCACATGCCTATATTAATTTTATGCTGGATGCAGAACATGCATATGCCAATACCGTAGCAGTTGGATATACTTCTCCGGTAGTAGAGGCAAGAACGAAGGCAGCAGAGGAGGATTTTGCCGGGAACAGTGCATATCTTCCGGACGTTGAGGGTGAGAATGATGAAGTGTTCCGGTATCAGGAACAGGAAATTAAGGAGTACTTTGCAGAACTGTGGACGAAAGTGAAAGCAGCGAATTAGTTTTCATCAGTATCCAAAGCTGATACAATTTCGTCTAATACATCATCCCCATCTGAGTTGTTATTCTGCTGTTCAGACTCAGGTTCGGATTTTGTTTCAGAAGAAACGGCTTCTGGTTCCGGTGTTAATGCCTTCAATAAATCTGTTGGAATCTTTTGATTCTGCTGAACTCTGTGCATTACACGTTTTTGGCTGTTTTCTCCCAGCAACCGATATATGGTTGCTGCGGTAGGAACGCCTAAGAGCATGCCAAAGATACCGTTGATACTGCCTCCAATTGTTACAGCAGCAAGTACCCAGATACCGGGCAGACCCACGGAAGAGCCAACTACCTTTGGATAGATTAAATTTCCTTCCAACTGTTGCAAAACAATAATAAACAAAATAAAGAATAGCATTTGCCATGGACCACTTTGTGTCAATACCATTAATGAACCAACGATTGCTCCAATATAAGCACCAATAATCGGAATTAAGGCAGTGGCACCTACCAGTGTACCAACCATGACTGCACAAGGGAATCGGAAAATGGACATGCCAATGATACAGAGCACACCCAGTATTACAGCTTCTGTACACTGTCCGACAATAAAGTTGGAAAAAGTATCATTTGCGACATGGCAGACATGATAAATCTTATCTGCTGTCTTCGGTCGGATGTATGCATATACAAGCTGCTTTACCTGTCTGCTTAAACGTTCCTTGGAAGACAGGGCATAGATTCCGAATACTAAAGCGATAAAGAAGGTAACAATGCCACTTCCGATGCTGGAGGCAATGCTTACAGTAGAATCCATAAAGCTTCCCAATTTGCCGGGTTCATCACTTCCTAACAGCATGGATACTACTTTTCCGATAAAGCTTTCCCAATTAATTTCTGCCGGATTCTTAAGGTCGATTTCCAGATTGGTGTATAGCCATTCTTCCAAAGGTGGAACCTTGTGAATCAGGTTTCCTAATTGGTTTAGAATCGTTTCATAGGAGTCAGATATTTCCTTAGTTATCAAGGTAACTGCATCTATCAACTCCGGTATTACCATGACAATAACAAAAGCAATGACAAGTAGAATAATCAAAAGTGCCAGAAGAATACAAACCGGACGGCGGCTTTTTTGTATAAACCGATTTTTGGTTTTTGGAAAATAGATTTTTTCCAAACGTACTAAAATAACATTGATTACAAAAGCTATGGCAAATCCCAGCAACATTGGTGACATAAAACCGATAAGTATAAGTAATCCCTGAATTGCCAAATCAAAATGCATAACAATCAGTACGCCAATTACTAAAAATATAATGGTTTTTAAAATAATTTGTTCTAAATCCTTTCGTTCCATATGTAACTTCCTTTCTGTAATCCGGTAGGATAGAAAATATATGTTAAGTGTTTCCTTATTTCAAAGTCATATTCAGAATATCATAGTGAAAGTTTACTTTCAATAATTTGAAAGTAAAAACAATTGAAATTATATCCTGCCATTGGCACCACCGTATTGCGATATAATTGCCTGTGCCAGTTGCGGATTTGTTTCTTTAATACTGACCGGAAATTGTAATCGTTTTTCATATACCCACATAAGTTACACCTCCCCTTGCCAAGGCCAAGGACCTTGATTCCATTGCCATTCATTGTTACAGGTGACGTTGTATCGATTCAATGGTCCAAAGAACCTGGTATAATCCCTGACAGCCTGTGTGCGCTTTTCCTTGTAGATGTTGTAATATTCCAGGGCCTCTGCATTGTGAGGATGGGTGTCGAGGAATAGCGTTACATCGTCCAGCGCAAGACTGACAGCGTCGATATATCTGAGTAATTGTTTTTGATTCATGTTGTTCATCCACGATTCCCTCTCTTTCCACAGAAGATTTGGTTTAAATCCATGAAAATGGTTCCCTCACACAATCCTTTTTCCGGTGGATATAACTCTCCCCAGGATTGCCAAGGCACATATGACATGCCTACCGGAAATCTATCAATATCATCATGAAAGCTATCCTTGCAAGGCATTG
The DNA here is from genome assembly GCA_017623675.1 of Lachnospiraceae bacterium. GTDB lineage: Bacteria > Bacillota > Clostridia > Lachnospirales > Lachnospiraceae > CAG-632. Next base: position 14,365 of record JAGAOO010000072.1, on the reverse strand, counting down.
AGGGATTTGAAACTCTGCTATATCCCGGTGACATATTGTGACCTCTTGGATAACGAACTGGTTCCATAATAAGCCTTCCTTTCTATTCCGCATTTGCGGTGTTATATGGTTATAGTATGTTGGGAATGAAAAAATGTGAAAAAGGTAAAAAAATCGAGAAAGATTTGAGGAATAAAAGAAAGCAGTTGAGGAATAAACTTACTCAACTGCATCTTCATTATAGAAAATATGGGTTTCATCGATAATTTCGAATTTTCGGTTTTCCAGCTTTAATATAATAACATTACAATTTTTCTGTAGCCCTCCGGTCCAGAATTGTGACAAGTCATGCTTCTTTACATAGGTCATAAGTGCTTTATTCATTGCACCATGGGCGACAATCATAACTCGATTACAGCTACTTTCCAAAGGCAGAATAATCTCTTCCATAAAGGAAGCAGCCCGTTGGCATAGATGCTCTAAGGATTCTCCATTGGCTGGAGCTTCGTACAAATGTGGCTGTTTAAAGAAATAACGGAAGGTATAGTCTTGATTGGCTAAAAGCTCGGACATATTCTGTCCTTCAAAATCGCCAAAGCACAATTCCCGTAAACGGTCATCGGTAATGATTTCTACTTTTTGTTTTCCTCGGAACAGGCAGGCAGTTTCATAAGCACGAGAGAGAGGACTGGAGTAAATCCGGTCAAAGGGGGTATTTGCCAAGGCTTCCCCGGAAAGACGTGCAAGTAATCTTCCGTTATCACTTAAGGGAATATCAGTGCTTCCCTGTAATAGTTTGTATTTATTCCATTCTGTTTCGCCATGACGGACAATATATATTTCCATAACTGACTCCTTATTGTTAATTTAAGTATATTACCATAGGATATATGTTAGTGCAAGAAATTTGTAGGTATAAGTCACTAAGAAAATGTACATAATCATGTACATGAATATTGACATATAATAGAATGTACGTTATTATGTACATAAAGGAGATGATATTATGTTGAATACCAATATTACAAACTTTCGAAAAAATCTGTTTAATATTCTGGAACAGACAATCAAATTTAATGAACCCGTAAATGTCAGTACCAAAGACGGAAATGCGGTTATTATAAGTGAGGAAGATTATAATGGTCTGATGGAAACAGTATATCTCAGTTCTATGCCGGGTATGAAGGATAAAATAGTAGAAGGACTGAATACCCCGTTAGAGGAATGTTTGCCGGAAGCCGAGGTGAGATGGTAGTGTATCAGATTTATTACACCCAAAAGGCGGTGAGCGATATACCTAAATTGAAGGCGGCAAAGCTGGATAATAAGGCAAAGGCATTGATTGATATTATTCGTGAAAATCCATATCAGACACCGCCACCATATGAAAAGCTGCAGGGGGATTTGCAAGGTGCATATTCCCGCAGACTTAATATTAAACACCGTCTGGTCCATGAAGTCTGTGAAGAGGAGAAAGCAGTCAAAATAATTAGTCTTTGGTCGCATGATGAATTGTATGGATAGTAATAATTAAATGTATCTAGTAAAATATGGAGGTCGCACATGGAATTTCAAAAGATTGAACCGGTACATCAAGGACATTTCATCAGCCGTTATGATGTTACATATAAAACCGTTGATGGAAAAGAAAAGGTTTATGAGATGATTAGCCGGGATAAAGAATTAAAGACATTTACGGATTTGAGTCAGCATAAAACAGATGCCGTAGTGGTAATTGTGGAAGATGAAGAACGGAAGCGAATCCTTTTAAATCGGGAGTATCGAATGGCAGTTGGAGGCTGGGTTTACAATTTTCCTGCCGGATTAATCGATCCGGGAGAAACACCTGAGGTCAGCGCAGCCAGAGAATTGAAGGAAGAGACGGGATTGGATCTGATTTCAATTCTGGATGTGATTCGCGATAGTTATAGTGCAGTTGGTTTTAGTAATGAAAAGAATCAGTGTATTGTAGGAATTGCAGGAGGAACGATGGCACCAAGCAATTCTACCGTAGAGGAAATAGAGGCTGCCTGGTATACGAAGGAGGAAGTTCGAAAACTTTTAAAAACAGAGTTGTTCGCAGCAAGGACACAGGCCTATTGTTACTTGTGGAGCAGACTGGAAGGATAGCAAATGAAGGATTTAACCAAAGGGAATATTATCCGCTTACTGATAGCATTTTCAGTACCATTATTAATCGGAAATATTTTTCAACAATTATATAATATAGTAGATACTAAAGTTGTAGGCGAGATTTTGGGAGAAGATGCCTTGGCAGCTATTGGAGCCAGTAGTCCCATATTTAATCTGATTGTTGGTGCGTTAAATGGACTGGGCAATGGATTTGGAATTGTAGTTGCCAAATTCTATGGAGCAAAGGACATGAAACGTATGCGTCAGGCAGTGGCAAATGCAATTTGTCTGTGCTTGGGAATCACTGTACTGGTTACAGTTATCTCTCTCTTTCTGATACGACCTTTATTAGTGTTATTAAATACACCGGAAGATATCTTTGAACGCTGCACAGGATATATCCGGGTAATTATTATGTTCATGATATTTACGGCTGCTTATAATTTGTGTGCGGCTATTCTTCGAGCCCTGGGGGATACCATACGCCCACTGATATTTTTGATAATGGCAACCGCTATTAATGTAGGGCTGGATATTTTATTTGTTGGTGTTCTTCGTATGGATGTACAGGGTGCGGCATATGCTACGGTAATTGCCCAAGCCATATCTTTCGTATGCTGTATCATTTATATAATCAAGAAATGTCCTGAATTACATTTAAAACAAGAGGATTTCAGCTTTGATATAAAAGTAATTGGTGAATTAATGGGTCAAGGTCTGGCAATGGCATTTATGTTGTGCTTTGTATCCATTGGAACCTTGATTCTGCAGGGAGCTATTAACAAATTTGGTACAGGAATCATTTCGGCACACACCATAGCAAGAAAAATAAGTGAAATATTCATGCTGCCGTTCAGCACCCTAGGTGTGGCAGCAGCAACCTTTACCGGGCAGAATTACGGAGCCGGCAGATATGACCGGATTCGTACCGGAATACGGGACGCGATTTTGATATCCTGGATTTGGGCAGTTTTTGTAATTGCCACTGTATATTTATTTGCACCATTTTTAATCCGATTGATTTCCGGTGCTACAACACCGGAAATTGTTGAAACTGCACAGCGGTATCTTCGGTTTGACACACCATTCTATTTTGTGTTGGGAATATTAATCATTTTAAGAAATGCCATGCAGGGCTTGGGAAGAAAAATTGTGCCAATGATTTCCAGCGGAATTGAACTGCTGGGAAAACTGATTGTGGCATGGATACTGGCAGAACGGATGGGATATTTTGGAATTATCATCTCTGAGCCGGCAACATGGATATTATGTACGATTCTATTGTGTATTACATTCTTTTCGGATGCACGAATTCGGAAAACAGTTTCATAATTATCAATAGGAAGTGGAATAGAGGCAGAACATTGACGGTTCTGCCTTTTTGTGCGTATAATGAAGCAGAATAGAAAGAAGGAGGGAAAGTAATGAAAATGATTGGATTGCAAAATCCGGAATATATCTGTATTAATCACCAGGGTCAGAATTCTTACGGTGGAAGTCAGACCTGGTTTTCAATGGATAAATGGATGAGTCGGGAGTATGTGTTACATAAATGGGGGTGCGGAGTTATTGCTATGGCAGACTTGCTGCTCTATTTGTCGAAAGAGAATCATATGTATGTGACAGGCGCAACCAGTCTGGCAAGGGGAAACCATCCGGTATTGGAATGGAAGGATTATGAAACTTATATTTTATATATGATGAATACATATGCACCGGTGGTGCCGGGCAGTGGAATGAATGGTTTTGCCATTGCTGCAGCTGTTCGACGGTATTGCATAAAATACCGGATACCAATGACAATTTCGTGGAAGGGCTTTATGGATGATCAGCAGATGCTTCGTGTAATGAGAAAGATGTTAAAGGAAGATATCCCGGTTATCCTTGCAGTAGGACCCAATACGCCTCTGGTTTTTCGTGGAAAAGGAATTCCATTTTACACGTGGAAGGAAAAAAAGGAATTTATTCTAAGTAATAATAGTTCTGTGCATAGTCATTTTGTAGTTGTGACTGGAATCCTTGGATTTAAGCATAAACGGATTATGCTTCAGATTTCTTCCTGGGGACAGGAATATTATATTGATTATGAAGAATATCGGAAATACATTCAAGAGGAAGGGGATACGTTAACCAGCAGTCTGCTGTATTTATCAAAGGAGGATGGAACCTTGTTTTAAGAATATCTTCATATTCTGAAAAAGTTTTCTTAAGGTTCCTTTGATATGATAAGCTTGGCAAATGTAACAAAGTAGTTTGACGCATAGTAGAGTTGAGGAAAAATACGGGAAGATGAGGTGTGAAAATGAATATTTTAGTGTGCGATGATGATAGAGAAATTGTTGAGGCAATTAGTATATATTTGGAACAGGAAGGTTATACCGTCTGGAGGGCATACGATGGTGTACAGGCATTGGAATTAGTAAATTCACAGGATATGCAGTTGATGATTATTGATGTAATGATGCCGAATCTGGATGGTATTCATGCAGTATTGGAGTTGCGAAAGAAGAGTAATATACCGGTGATCATCCTATCGGCAAAATCTGAGGATACAGATAAAATCATGGGTTTGACCATTGGGGCAGATGATTATGTGACCAAGCCCTTTAATCCATTGGAATTAGTGGCAAGGGTAAAATCACAATTGCGACGTTATTCCAAGCTGGGTAGTATGCCGGAAACCAGAAAAAATGTATTGGTTAACGGTGGTTTGATGTTAGAGGATGATAAAAAGCAGGTTACATTAGATGGAGAACCAATCAAGCTGACACCAACGGAATATAAGATTGTCCGGCTTTTTATGCAGAATCCGGGAATTGTATTTTCCAGTTCTCAAATATATGAAAGCATTTGGGAAGGAGATTCCTACGCTACTGAGAATATTGTGTCCGTACATATTCGAAGGATTCGGGAAAAAATAGAGATTAACCCTAAGGAACCAAAATATATTAAGGTGATGTGGGGAGTGGGATATAAGATGGATCGGTTGGATTAAAATATAGGAGGAAAGGCAGGGAATAGTATGCGCCCATCAGTTGTGGTAAAAAAGTTAATCAGTGTTGCAGCATTAGGGTTAGCCCTGTTTATTACATTTTGTACAACTGGATTCTTTCTGTTTATGGGCTGGGAATTTGGATATAAGGATTTGCAGTGTAAACAATTCCCGGAAACCCGAAAATTTGCGGATGAATTGACCAATACCCTGATTGCATTAGAGTCTAGTGCTTATTGGGTAGAAAATTATGAAAAAAAAATTCCGCTGGAAACCATAAGTATAACGGAAATGTATTATGATGGTTCTTCTGTTAATTTGTATAATAAAAAAACTTATCGGCTTAAGGATTGGCTGAACAGTCAGGATTATTATTTCTATACAGATGGATACAATGTTACTGAAGTTTATTTAGATAGCAATGAGAATTATAATGATGATTGGTATAGTATAGCCCTGGATTCAAGAACGGTTAAAGTCACCTCTGATTTTTATGTAATATCAAGGGAAGATTATATAGATTTATTGTTGTCACATGCAAATCCTAATTCGACTGTAGTAGATGGTTTTTCGGATGAAGATTTTGAAAACTTTATTGCTGACGAGGAGAATGGACCAGAGAATTATGATGGTACGGAAGTGACAACGGAAGGAGGTATCCAATATATTGATGCTTCTTTTTCAGCCAATTCTTATATTGGTTACTATGATGGAGTAGTATTTGTGTATTCTCCGGAAGAAGATATGTTTTATTCCAGTCTGTATGGCTGGTATACCATTCCTGATTATTTGTACTTTCCGGAGAAAGAAGGATTTGGCAATGATATAGAGCTTTTATTTTGCCAGTTTACAAGTAAAGAAGAGATACTGGAACAAAAAATTGGAACAGACTATTTGGATTATGTGAGAGAAGTAGAGAATCTCTTATATGAGCAGCGGAGTATTGCATATTATACAGTTTCTGACAAACAAGTTTACAGTAATATCGGAAGCTTGGATAAACTGGTGAATTGTAATTTGTATTTATGTATTAAGCCTACCGCCAGTGGAGAATATACGGTGGAATTTCATAATTTCGATAATGTTTATCTGACGGATGAATATGTTACAGGAATTGTGCAATGTCTGGAAGTTTTAAAACCGGATGAGGGGTTATATGTGGGAATATACACCACATACCCATATGATGATGTGTTTTCAGAGGGAAATCAAATATTTAAGGATTTTTATCCGTATACGATTCCGGCATTGGTGATTGCAATTATAATGGGTATTATATCTGTTATTATGTTGATTGGTATGCTTCGTAGTAGTGGAAAGGTATCAAAAGATGATGAAACGATACATTTGACGGTGATAGATAAGATTCCGATAGAGATTATATTGGCAGCTATGATAATTGGTTTTTGCCTTTTGGTTGTACAATGCTATAACCAGTTAGAGTCAGCCATGTATTATCGTTATGTTGATGAATTCCTGTTTAATATTTCTTTTGCGTCAGGATATATCCTAATGATTACAGGCCTTTTAAGTCTTGTAAGAAGAGGAAAAAAACGGCAGTTGTTTGAAAAAAGCTTAGTGCGCTGGTTGTTCCTCTTGGGAAAAAAGCTTGTGAGCTCTATTTCCCGACAGAAGAATCTGATGGCGCGGGTTGTTGAATTATTTTTGCTTTATTGGATGGTTACGCTGTTTGGATTGGTTTTGGTGATGTCTGGATACAGTTGGTTGACTTTGATTGGTCTGATGATAATTGCCATATTGAATGTAACAGTGCTGGTGCTGATGCTCTGGCAGGCAAAAGGAGAGCAGTCTGTTCGGGATGCTACCAAAGCTTTAGCAGAGGGAGATTTGGAATATAAGACAAAACCTATGAAGCGGTTGGGCACGGAACAGGAAATCATAGATAATATTGAACATTTAAGTGATGGACTTCAGAAAGCAGTTGAAAAAAGTATTTATGATGAACGTATGAAAGCAGAGCTGATTACCAATGTATCTCATGATATTAAAACTCCGCTTACTTCTATTATTAATTATGTAGACTTGATTAAACGAGAGCATATTGACAATGAAAATGTGTTACATTATATAGAAGTATTAGATCGAAAGTCCTGGCGTTTAAAACAGTTGACGGAGGATTTGGTTGAGGTATCCAAGATTACTACCGGTAATATTGAATTAGAACGAGTGCCTATTGATTTTGGTGAATTATTGCGGCAAACACTTGGTGAGTTCGAGGATAAATTTGCAGAACAGGAATTGCAGATTGTGGATAGTATTCAAGAACAGTCTTATATGATTTTTGCCGATGGAAGAAGAACCTTCCGAATTCTGGAAAATTTATTCCAGAATATATATAAGTATGCAATGCCTAAAACCAGAGTTTATGTTGACTTGAAAAATGAGAAGGAACGAATTGAGCTGTCCATTAAGAATATTTCGAAGGCACCGCTGAATATCGATGCAAAAGAATTAATGGAGCGATTTGTCCGGGGAGACCAGTCCAGAACAACGGAAGGAAGTGGGTTGGGCTTATCCATAGCTCAGGACTTGGTGAAACTGCAGGATGGAGAATTTCAGATTTATCTGGACGGTGATTTATTCAAGGTCATGATTACATTTCCGGAATTTATCAGTCAGGAAATTGTGGATATGGAGGAAAAGCAGGAAGGCTTGGAAGATAAAACTGTGGCTGCAATCGAAAAAGCGGAGAAAAAAAATAAAAAGAATTAAAATAGAATGCCAATTCTGCCATGGATTGGCATTCTTGCATGTTATGCTGACTCCGGAATGGAGATAACGAAGGAGGAACATGATATGAATAAAGTATATGGTTTATTTTCGATTGGAGGCTTCATGGCAACTATGTTGTGCTATGTGATTGCAGGTATTGAAGTGACGAAGCTGGAACTGACAATTACTTTTTTGACATGGCTGGGAATGGAAGTGCTTATTTGGGGGATACAGAAGGTTTTACGACTTTTTCTTCAACATAAAAAAGGAGCAGGAGTAGGTGCTCCTGCCCGTTTCCATAATTGATGTTATGAAAGCATTTGGTTGGATTTTAACTTATTATATATGTACTGTATTACATCTTTTCGTGTAATAATACCAATGAACTTGTGATTATCATCCACGACAGGAACAAAGTTCTGGTTTGTAACCTTTGAAATTAAGTCTTCGATGTCAGCATTGATGGAAACCGGATCATAACTGACAGAGCGGTTGATGGTAAGGACATTTTCATTTAAGTCCGGTTCCGGTTCGCCGGCGGTAATGTTCTTAAAATGTCGAAGGAAATCTCCCTCGGTAATGGTGCCAATGTATTCTCCATCATCTGATATGATAGGAATGGCGGTATAAGTATGAGATTGAATCTGCATTAATGCTCTGCGAATGGTAATGCCTGCTTCAATATATATTACTTCACTTTTTGGAATTAAAAAGAATAATATGTTCATGGAATCGCTTTGTCCTCCTGTTAAATGTGTGCTTACAATTCATACACTTCTATTATATAAAAAAAATCAGAGTTGTACAATGGAAAGGCATGAACATTTTATTAAAAAATTGTGATAATTCTGTCTAAATATAGAAGAAATGGTTGTGAAATAATTCATGGTTTGCTAAAATGTAAACAATGGAGGTATAGGTATGGATACGGAAAACGTTTTTAATCAAAATGTAGATTTTTTAATTCAAGCAAGAGATGAAGTGGTTTACAACAATCAATTAGAACAGCAGCAGAAGCAGCTGAAGGAAAAAGAAGATAAGATGAGGAAGGCAATTTCACAGGAAGAAAAGTCGATTCATGATGAGATTGCAACCACCATCAAAAAGCGCAAGGCGGAAATTGAAAGCACTTACGACAATCAGCTGGATGCCAGTCGAAAGAAAGTTAAAAAGGCCCAGGACAAGAAGGATAAAGAAAAGTCAGAGCGAGTAGGGCAGAGAGTGGATGAGGAGACTGCCGGCGTAAAGGAAAACAGCCGGGAGCTGAAGACAGAATTAAAGACTTTATTTAAGAAGAATCATGTGCCGGCGTTTTGTCAGACCAGCTTGTACTATGTTTTATTTATGCCGAAGGGCTTTAAGGAAATCTTTTTCCTGCTTTTATTAATTATTATTGGTTTGGCAGGGCTTCCTTTTGGAATTTATATGCTGTTTTCCCAAGTAGTTTTGGTAGGAACCCCGGTTGCAGCAGCTTCCTGGTTTATGGCAGTTGTGATTGCAGCAGTTATAGTTATTGTACTTGGTCTTTACTTCCTGATTTTCAATTTGACCAAGGTGAAACACAGAGATACCATTGCTGAAGGAAGAAAGATTCGAAACCAGATTATTGCGAATGAAAAAAATATTAAGGCAATTAAGAATGCCATTAATAAAGATAAGGATGAAAGTCAGTATGGTCTGGGTGCATATGATGCAAAGATTGAACAATTCCAGTCAGAGATGGATGCCATTGCCAGTGAGAAGCAAGCAGCAATGAAGGAATTTGAAAAGAATACCAAAGCAGCCATAACGGATGAAATCAACGGCAGACGACTTGGAAAACTGGAAGAAATGAAGCGCCAGGAGGAAGCCGTAGAGGAAGAACGGAATCAGATTGAGAATCAGATTAAAGAAGTATCCATTGGAATTACGAATAAATATGCAAAGTATCTGGGTAAAAATATCTGCAAGGAAGATGTATTAAATGATATTATTCATATAATGGAAACGGAGCAGATTGAAACTATTTCAGAAGGTATTGCTATTTATAAGGGCGAAGCACCGCATAAGGTACAAGCTACAGAAGGTGAATAGATTTGTAATAAAAGAACAAGAACTTAATGCAAGGTCTTGTTCTTTTATTAGTTCCTATAGTTTGGTATCTGCCATTGGTCTTAGATAGGAAAGAAATCCTCCGCATGATTAATGCCGAGAGTAATACAGTCTACAAGCTTCATGACAGTGTATAACCGAGTATTTTGTAATAGGAAAGCACCGGGTCTCCCGGAAAGATTGACAATGCCGGTAATGGATATATCCCCGATTGCCGGCAAATCCTTAGAAATCCCTTGCCCGGGCTTTAATGGCCCTTGACGAAGGGTGACATATCCGATATGGTCTTTGGAACCTAAGGAAGCATCTATGGCAATCACAAATGGGTTCTTGTATTCTTCATAGATTTCTTTCAAAGTATCCATAAGATTGATTGCGTGCACCGGCTGCTCCAGATTGCCATATACAATAAAGTTGTTTGCAGAAGAAAGGAGCTGGTTACCGACCAACGGACCTAATGAGTCCCCGGTAACACGATCTGTTCCTATGCATAGGATAATAATTGGCTGCGAACTCTTACGGTCGGTTTCCAATAAATTATACAACTCCCGCCCAAGTGCCTCATAAGCAAACTGGTCTGAAGAATTAAAATAAATTGTCTTTTTCATATTTGCACCATTTCAATTTAGATTCGTATTTTATAAAGTATGAACCGGAAATGAAAGTTTAGACATAGTATGATGTGTCGGTTTTTGAAGGTTCATAGGAACGTGATATGAGATAGGAACGTTGGTGTCGAAACTATATAAAAATTGCGTATGAATATAAATGAGAGACGACAGGATTTGATAAGGAAACTGATTTCTCAGTGCTATGATGCTTCTAACAAAGAACCGAAGACAGGAAAGGCGGGAGAAGCAGCATGATAGAAGTGATATACGATAACGCAGAAGAAGAGATAAATAACGGAGAGCTTCAGGGAATTCGGCTCCCGAAAAATATACGACAGATAGGAACCCCACAAGGAAATCGACGCATTTATGTAGAAGACTATGTTATGACATACTTAAGTCAATTAGCAAAGCCGGGGAATACATATGCCAGAGGTGCCATACTGCTTGGTGAATATAAACAGGTGGACAACCAGGGGGTATTGTTCATTAGTGGAGCCTTAGAGGCGCAAAATATGGAATTAGACTTGGAGGAAATTGAGTTTACAAATGAAATCTGGAGCAATATTTATAATGATGTGAAAAGGTATTTTCCGGATTTGGAGGTGGTGGGATGGTTCCTGTCCCGCATGGGCTTCTCTACACAAATCAATGATAAAATCACAAAGATACATGTAGATAATTTCCCGGGACGTGACAAAGCATTATTTATGATTGATTCATTAGAAGAAGAGGATGCATGGTATTTATTCGAGAATAATGGACTAAAAAAGCAAAGCGGTTATTACATATATTATACCAGAAATGATGCCATGCAAAGCTATATGGCAACTCAGCGAAATCATATGGTGGAATCAGAGACGGATATCGCACAGCGGGATCAGGAGTTGTTAAAGCGATATCGAAGCAGACTGGAACAAAAGCCTGCACCGGAACATGAGCGAAAGCCAATCAGTTATCTTTATGTAGCCAGTTCTTTACTGACGGTAGCCTTTCTGGCTTTGGGTATTAGTGTGATTAACAGCTACGAACAGTTGAAGAATATAGAAACGGAATTGCATCGAATTGGCATCATGAATGAACAGACCACGGAAGAACCGGTTACCAATGTGGTCTCGGTAAATGCCAATGTAAAACCAAACTCAGAGGAAGAAGGTACGGAGGTGACATCAACCTCGGAAGATACCACCCAAACCACAACGGATACGGAAGAAAATACTGCGACAGAAAATACTACGACACAAAACACTACAACAGAAAACGCTACAACAGAAGATACTGCCACAACGGAAGTGGTGTCAGTATCAACAAACGGAACACCAAAATATTATACGGTACAGGATGGAGATACCTTATCTTCTATTAGCTATTCCATGTATCATTCCATTTTATATGTAGATAATATTATGGAAGCAAATGAGATGGAAAATGGAGATGAAATCTATGTAGGACAGCAGATATTAATTCCTACAATTCCGTAAATTTAGGAGTAGTCCAATAGGGGAAAATATGTTAAAATCGTTGTGTAACCCATGGCTATAATAGAAGTAAGAAGTTGAACATAAAGAAGGAATAGGAATGGCAAAAGAGAAACAAAGAAAAAATCAAGGCTCTAACAGGCAGGAACCGCAAAAGAAGATATTAGAATTCAATACACAGCCGGAAGAGGAACCGAAGGAAAGAAGAAGTCATCATTGGGTTATTTTGGTTCCTGTTGTTGTATGTGTGATTTTAGTGTCAGCAGTATTGATTTGGAACAAAAACAAACAATACAATGATTATGAGGTTCTTAGCAAAGTAGAAAGCTCTGATACAACGCAGATGTCATATCTGCCGTTTAATGGAAGCTTTATAAAATACAGTAAAGAAGGTATTTGCTATTTGGATAAAAGTGGAACCGCAGTCTGGGTAGAAAGCTATAAAATGAAACAGCCGTCGGTTGCAATTTGCGATGAATACATTGCAGTTGCAGATTTAAACGGAAACAGTGTATATATATTCAATGCTGGTGGTAAGGTGGATATGATAGAAACCCCATATACCATATGTAATATAGATGTGGCTTCCCAGGGGGTTTTTGCTGTTGTTTTGGAAAACGAAACGGAAAACCTTATTAAGCTGTATGATAAATTTGGAACTGAACTGGTTGGAATGCGGACTACCATTGCGGACAGTGGGTATCCATTGGACGTTGCTCTTTCAGAGGATGGAAAGAAAATGATAAGCAGTTACATAACCATAGAAGGAATTGATGTCACCAATACAATAGCTGCTTACAATTTTGGTGAAGTAGGTCAGAATGAAACGGACCGGTTAGTAGGAGGATTTAACAATCTGGGAGATACGATTGTTCCGCAGGTGGAATTTTTGAACAATGATACCATTTGTGCATTTGGCGACAACCAGTTTATTATTTACAGCATGAAAGAAAAACCAAGTGAAAAGTGTGTAATTAACAATTTTCAAGGAGAGATTCAAAGTATATTCTATAACAGCAAATATATTGGTGTTATTGAAAAGGGTGGAGAAGGAGAAGATGCCCTGTATCAGATTCGATGTTTTGACACAAATGGAAATGAACATTTTAGCGAGTCATTGAATTTTTCATATAATAATGTGTATGCGACTGAGACAGAGCTGATTGTTATTGGTACTTCTGAATCCAGAATATATGATATGCAGGGCAATTTGAAATTTTCATATGCATTTTCAAAAGAAGTAAAGAATATTGTTCCGACCGGTACTCCACTAAAATATATTATCGTTTATGATGATGGAACAGAAGTAGTAAAGTTGAAATATACAGAGGAAGAAGAAAGTTAATTGTAGAGGTAGCATGAACATACTGGGAATAATCATTTTAATTATCGCGATATTATGCATATGGAGAGGATATGTACGGGGCTTATTTCGCTCCGTATTAATTGTTGGAGCAACTGTACTTGCTATGGTTCTCTCTTTTTATGCAACACCACATGTCAGTAAGGCAATTCAGGAATATACAACTTTGGATGAAAAAGTAGAGTCTGCTGTTATTAAACAATTGCAATTAGACATTACTCAGGAAACCGCCACTAAAAATGAACAAATGGTATTCATTGATACGTTGCCATGTCCTGAGGCATTGAAAATGGCAATTGTTAATAATAATAATTCAGATGTGTATGAGGGCTTGAATGTAAAAACCTTTCAAGAATACATTGCACATTATCTGAGTTGTATCTTTATAAACTGTCTGGCATATGTGGTGATTCAGATAATCCTTTCTGTCGGTCTATTTGTGTTGTTGCATGTATCGCATGCATTGACTGAAATACCAATTATTAAAGGTATTGATAAGACCGGGGGAATTGTACTGGGTGTAATACAGACCTTGGCAATCGTCTGGAGTCTTTTTGTAGTTATTTCTTTAATTGGCAATACCCCATTAGGGATACAAGCCTATTCTCAGATTAATAGTAATCCAATCCTGTCTTATTTGTTCCAGCATAATTGGTTATTGGATACAATTACAGATGTTTCTAATGTGTTGTTTCTGTAAAACCACAAAAAAACGAGTAATTTTAAATGGTAAAATAAGGCCTTTTAAAAACTTGCAAAATTTTTAAAAAAGTTGTTGACAATAGTTTGCCAGAGTGATAATATTGTCATTGCTGACGCGGTAAGAGCGACAGCAAAAACAAACAGAACCTTGATAATTAAACAATAAGACAACCCTGAAAATTCTAAAGAATTTCAGAAAACGGACCGTATGGGAACGGTCATGTGTGAAGGAAACGAAGCACATGAAACCAACCATACAACCTTAAAAACAGTAAAAGGAAAT
>JAGAOO010000071.1 GCA_017623675.1 Lachnospiraceae bacterium | reverse complement strand
ATAAATTATAGGTTTGTCCATTCCTACAGCAGCGGTTTTGAGGGTATATGTTTCCGCAACGACCTTAGAAGCACGTCGGTACTTAGGCTGTGCTTTGAGAACAAAACAGTTATTCTTTATCAAGCACAGCCTTACGTACCGTTACGTGCTGGCTGGAGCGCAAGCGTGTCGTGCGGGAATATATATCCTTAAAACCGCGGTTGCAGGCACTACGCTAAACCTTAATTTATAGTACTCCTGTAATAAATATTTCGATTCCAATTACTATCAGTATTACTCCGCCCAAAATAGTCGCTTTCCCAGAGAACTTTGTACCGAACTCCTTACCGATTATCAAACCTGCCATACAGATAAGAAATGTTACGATTGCAATAATTGCAGCACAGGTCAATGCCATAATCAAACCATATTCTGAAATGGTAAAACCAACGGATAACGCATCAATAGAAGTTGCAACTCCCTGTACCAAAAGTGCAAGCAACCCCACCTTTGGTTTTTCCTCTTCGTTGCTCTCTCCTTTTCTTCCTTCCAACAGCATATTGCCACCAATAAATAACAACAAGACTAATGCTATCCATGGGATAAATTTTTCAAATGCCTTAAAATATTGAACGATGGTATGAACGCAAATCCAGCCAATCATTGGCATAACTGCCTGAAAGATTGCAAATACTCCCGCAATACCACACATTTTGCTTCCCTTCATTCTAGGCTCGTTCAATCCATTTGCAAGGGATACAGAAAATGCATCCATTGCAAGACCAACTCCTAACAACACACTATTAAAGAAAAACAACAAGCTCCATTCCATTTTTCATTTCCTCCTATGCGTTCATAACATAAAAAAACCAAGTACAGTCCAAAACTATACTTGGTAATTTACGAATATAGAGAAACCATGTATAGCCTTACAGTTATACATGAGTCTCACAATTTAAAACAAGCCAGACCTTACGGTCAGTATGTTGACTTGCTACGATGTACGCTTGCTACTCCCTCATGGGACTTTCTATATACTATATAATTCCAGCATGAATGTCAAGCATTTTATGAAAGCTATATGCCTTTTGTCAAAGCTGTATGGT
Source organism: Lachnospiraceae bacterium (assembly GCA_017623675.1). GTDB lineage: Bacteria > Bacillota > Clostridia > Lachnospirales > Lachnospiraceae > CAG-632. Next base: position 25,533 of record JAGAOO010000071.1, on the reverse strand, counting down.
TTTCGTTCCAATTTTTTCACGAAATCTTGTATCATGCTCAACAAATAACATAGTTGGCTGATAGGTAAGCAGCATTTTTTCAATTTGCATTCTGGAAAACACATCAATATAATTCAGAGGTTCATCCCATACATATAAATGTGCAGGTGTAATTAAGCTTGCAGCAATCAATACTTTCTTCTTTTGCCCCTCGGAATAATCTTCCATATTTTTAAGGAATTGCACCCGTTCCATATCAAGCTGTCGAAGGATTGCACAAAAAAGACTTTCATCTAAATTGTGCTCCATACAGAACTTAGAAACACTTCCCTTCAACATAGAGGTATCCTGACACACATATGAAATTACCAATCCAGAAGCAGTCTCACAAATTCCGGATTCTGCCACAGGCATATGAATATCCAAGACACCTGCTTTCTGAAGAATCATTTTAATCAATGTTGATTTTCCACAACCATTTTCACCATGAATGGCGATTCGTTCTCCTTTTTGGATATCAAAGGTTACATTCGTTAAAACTGGTTTTTTCCCATTTTCATATTGAAGAGAGTAATCCCTGATGTGTACGAGTGTCGCTTTATGATGCTCCATTGGCATAAGCTTCAAATCCTCCGGTTGTTCCAAATCAACTAAGAGTCCCTCTTTTTCATCCATTTCCCGATGAATCCTCTTTTCCATCTGCTTTACCCGGCTCTGCATCTTTTTGGTCTTTGCCCCGATATATGCTCTTGTATTGAGAAACCTGTCATGTTCTTTGATTGGGTCAAATCCTATCTTTGTTCCTTCATTTTTATCCGCCCATTGCCCGGTACGTGTGACTGCCTGTTTCAACTTTCCTATTTCCTTGAGATGCTTTTCATTTTCCGCCTTTACAAATTGATCTCTCCGTTGCTTATTTTCCCACCAGCTTGAAAAATTTCCACTTTGGACCTCAATGGTCTGTCTGTTTAACACCAGAACATGATCAATACAGGCATCCAACAAATCCCGATCATGAGACACAAGAATAAATCCTTTCTTAGATGATAAATAGTCTTTCACCTGCTCTCTGGATTTTTCATCTAAATGATTGGTTGGTTCATCAATCAGTAAAAAATCATTCTCTCCCGAAAACAAAACAGCTAACAAAATCTTAGTACGCTCTCCCGGACTTAATTCTTGAAAAGGGCGAAATAGAATTTCCGTATTTTCACATAATTGTTCCAGTTCACATATGACACGCCACAGCTCACATTGATTTTTAATAACATCAATAAATTCTGCCGCCGGCAACTGCATTTGTTCTTGAGTAATATGATACGGAAAATAATCAAATACGGTAGAAGTACTAATGGAACCCGTATATTTATATTTCTCCATCAAAAGATTCAAAAAGGTTGTTTTCCCTTTTCCATTCCTTCCTATAAAACCTAATTTCCAGTCAGTATCAATGGAAAAAGAAACATCTTCAAAAATATTATCAAAGCTTCCTTCATAAGAAAAAGTAAGATTCGTTACATTAATTTGTGCCATATTCATCCCTCCCATTATATGTATCGCCTCTCCTTTTGAGGCTCCAAAATACGCAAAAATAAAGAACCTTTTGTTGCCAAAAAGTTCTGTTCCATACGATAACCCCATATTTTACGATATCAGACCTGACATCATACACTAAAAAACATGCAAAAAGAGAGGTTATGAGAACATAATCCACTTTTGGCAACATGAAAGCAGTATAGAAAATAGTTTTCTACCGCTAAAATCTTCATGTAATCAAAAGTAAATTATCTTCTCATTTTTTCACCTCTCTCTTTAAGATGGCTTTAGGATAGCATAACTGATTTTGTTTGTCAATTGGTTGCCACCCTTAATCTACATTCATTCTATTTATACACTTATTTCAAATCAAGCACTTTCTTTGCAACCAATTCTGATATGCCCTGCTCCATAAGCTTATCCAACGTATCATACCCTTCATTCTTTAATGATACAGCACGTATTGAACCTCCACTTCCTTGTCTTTCTTTACTTCTCTGACATAGTTATGGATTGCACGAATGTTATCATTCGTAACATTCTCAGCAACACTATTTTCAATATATTTTAACATCTCCTGCAACTCTTGACTAGAATTTAAAATAACAAAAAAAGAGTAGACAAGTTATCCTCTTATCTACTCTCTTTCATCTTCATTACAATTCCTAGCCTTCAATGCAAGCCTGGAACATATCTTTGCTAACACCACAAACCGGACATACCCAATCATCCGGAATATCTTCAAAAGCAGTACCTGGTGCTATACCATGTTCAGGATCACCTTTCTCTGGATCATAAGTATAACCACATGGATTACAAAAATACTTTTGCATAATGATTACTCCTTTCTATTCGTGATTATCCTAAAGCTAAATAAAGCACACGCCATGCCACCTCGCGACTCTGTCGCTCAGTGGACGGCTGACGCCGTATAAGTCTAAAATAAAAAACAGATGAACGTGCATAAATGCCCTCCATCCATTTTTTATTTTATCCTTGCATGGCTTGTAGCTTAGCCAAAGTATCTCTTTAACAGACCTGCAAATGCCTTACCATGTCTAGCCTCGTCACGAGCCATCTCATGAACGGTATCATGGATTGCATCAAGGTTAGCTGCCTTTGCTCTCTTAGCTAAATCAGTCTTACCAGCAGTTGCACCATTCTCAGCTTCTACTCTCATTTCCAGATTCTTCTTGGTGCTGTCTGTTACAACTTCACCTAATAATTCAGCAAACTTTGCTGCATGCTCAGCTTCTTCATAAGCTGCCTTCTCATAGTACATACCGATTTCAGGATAACCTTCCCGATGTGCAACTCTTGCCATTGCAAGATACATACCAACCTCTGTACACTCACCCATGAAATTAGATCTTAAATCTTCCATGATATCTTCGCTGGAGCCCTGTGCTACTCCAACTACATGTTCAGAAGCCCATGACATCTCTCCACTCTGTGCTACGAACTTTTCAGCAGGTGCTTTACACTGTGGGCACTGTGCAGGTGCCTGATCTCCTTCATAAACATAACCACATACAGAACATACAAATTTCATCTTTCACTTCTCCTTTATATATATTTATTATTACCAAATCAAAATAGGAATTATTCCTGTTTTCTTAATTATCATAGCATTGCTTCAAATCTCTGTCAACATCAAAATTGTGATTTTTCTGTTTTTCGACCTATTGCTTTAAAACTTGTACAATTTCATTCATGTGCATTCCGTTCGACCCCTTCACCAGCACTACATCGTTTGGCATCAGAGTTCCCAGCAAATACATTTCCACTTCTTCATTATCTGAAAACTCATAGGTTTTCAACTTTGAATCACGTTCCTTAACTGCTTTTACAATGTTCTTAGCCTGTTCTCCGACTACAACCAGTTCATGAATTGGTAGTGTTGTAATAAATTCTCCAACCTCATAGTGATACTGTTCGGAATTCTCTCCCAGTTCGAACATGTCACCAAGCACCGCAATCCGTCTTCCTTCTGTCTCGATTCGGCAAAGTACATCTAAGCTGGCTTTCATGGAATCCGGACTGGCATTATATGTATCGTCAATAATTGTAAAACGATTTTCCAATTGAATGATTGTCTGCCGCATACCATGAAAATGTGCAAATTCTCCTGCTGCCACCTCCATCGGTATCCCAAAAGCATCACTTACAGCTAAAGCGGCAACACAATTTAACACATTATGCTGTCCCAGTACACTTAGCTCTACGGAAACCCTTTCATCACCATGAACGCATTCAAAATAACTTCTTCCATTATCAAACTGTATATTTTCTGCCCGGTAATCACACCAGCTTTGGGTTCCATAATAACAAGTCTTACAAAGTAATTTTCCTCTCATTTCTGCCAGCATACTGTCATCTCCATTGAGAAACAGTGTACCGTCTTCGTCCATGCAATCTATAATTGACAGCTTTTCTCTTCTGATATTTTCCCTGGTTTTTAACTGTTCAATATGTGCAACTCCAATGGTACTGACCACTGCATGCTTTGGCTTTACCAAATCCGATAGAATGTGAATCTGACCTTCCTCGCTCATACCACATTCCAACACAGCAATCTCATCTGCGCTGCTGATTCGGCATAACATAATGGGAACTCCAATCTGACTGTTACAATTCTTCTGGGTTTCAAACACCTTCTTCTGACTGCCAAGTGCTGTGGCTATCATATTTCTGGTGGTAGTTTTACCCACACTGCCGGTTACCGCCACAATGGGCAGTTGTAGAAATTGACGCACATAAGCACCAATATCCTGCAAAGCCTGTTTTGTATCCTTAACCTTTATATATGGCTTTGCGGCAGATATTGCAAAATGCTCTGACGTCAAGGTTGCTGCTCCGACTTCCAATGCCTGCTCGATATAACTGTGAGCATTTACTTTTTCACCAATAATGGGAACGAATAAATCTCCTTCTTTTATCTCTCTGGAATTGATACTGATATCTGTAATGATTGTATTCTCATCACCACATAGCAGGGTTCCATTCGTTGCCTTCACTATATCTCGAACTGTTATGTTTTCCATCCCGCTTCTCCTTTATATTCCTGTTTTGGAATCTCGCAATGTCTTATATAAAAATCGTGGTACACCGTTATCTTCATTACTTGGAATAATCCCATTTGCCATATCCTGAATTTCCGGCGTAGCATTGGATACTGCATATGTTTCATCACAAATCTGAAACATTTCCTTGTCATTGGCACTATCTCCAAAGCCTATCATATAATCAAACCGGCCCCATTCTTTAATTGTATTCAAGGCCAATGATTTTGATGCTTTATCACTATAGATTTCCAGATACATGTATTCACTATTATACACATCTTCATAGAATACAGCATTAGCTCCCCGTACTGCCTGCAAATCCCGATACAGACCTTCCAGTTGTTCCTTTCGCTCCCGCAGGCAGAAATAAATCACACCTCTGTCTGCACAAATGCTTAGGTCATCTACTTCTGTAAATTTCTTATCATATTTCATGATTCTCTCATTCCGAAACTTATTCAGAGAACGGGACTCAACACTATCATAATATGTGCACAGATTTCCATTCTCTAAGGTATACATAAAGCATTGCAGCTTGTGTAGCTTAATAATACCTAACAGTACCATGGCTGTTTCTCTTGACAAATAATGTACCTTCATATATTCCTGTTGCACAGGATTATAAATCAATACTCCATTCATCATAGCATATGGAAGATTTAACTTCACAGAACCCATAATCGGAAAGACCGTTGCCGGTGTTCTCGCCGTATTAATTGTAAATGCCAATCCTTCTTCTATACAGTTATTCAACATTTCTGCAGTCGTTGCAGTAATATCTCCATGCTGATTTAACAATGTGCCATCTAAATCACTTACAAATAACTTTCTCATGCAGTATCCCCCATCATAATTCAACCATTCTTACCTGTTCGTTTCATCGTGAATAACATAATGCATATTCATGGTTATTGTAACATACTAATCCTCTTCTACCAAGTAAAATTTATTCCAGAAGGTTTCAACGTTATTTTTTATCTGTTCCACATTCACAACCCGGTATTCTTCCCATTCTCTGGGAAATAACTGCCTGCTTCCCGAATTCAAGAATCGTTCATCCAACAATAGTATAATTCCTTTATCAGAAGCGGTGCGAATCACACGTCCTGCCGCCTGCAATACCTTATTCATACCAGGATACAAATATGCATATTCAAAGCCAGCGCCCTCCTGCCGGTCAAAATACTGCCGCAATATCTCGCGTTCATTGCACACCATAGGAAGTCCGGTTCCAACAATAATAGCCCCTATCAGCCTCTCTCCGGTCAGGTCAATTCCTTCTGAAAATATACCACCCATAGTACAAAATCCTACAACCTCCTGCTCCTCAAAAGCTGTCAAAAAGGCTTCCCGCTCCTCTTCCTTCATGTTCGGATTCTGTGCTAACAAAGTCACTCTATCCTGCATCCCTTGTTCCAAGGCAATGCTATAGACCTCCTCCAGCATTTTATAAGAAGGGAAAAATACCATATAATTTCCCCTTTTCGCTGTAACCGTGTTTTCAATATATTGATAAATGCGTTGATACTCTGCAGGTCCCCGTCTGGTATAACGGCTGCTCACATCTCTTCCTACCATAACTCCCAGATGGTCTTTCGAAAATGGAGATGGAATATAAATGGCATAATCTTCTTCATCACTTAGCAACCGCTTATAATACCGAATCGGTAACAGGGTAGCAGAAAAGAAAATAGTTGCCCGCCCTTTATCCAAACATTCTTTTAGATTAACTGCTGTATTGACACAATAAAGCTTCACTTTAAAAGAACTACTGTTAACCTGCTCTGTATAAATAACATAATTCTCATCTACTCTCTCATAAATGTTCAGAAATTGATATAACTGAAAATAAAATTCCAGAATTCTGGTTTCCTCCGGTATTCCACGATGTTCTTCTAAAAAAACTTCATACTCACTAATTACAGATAGCAATTTTAATATTAAAGGCTGAACAGAATCCATAATCCGGTAACCGTCACATTCCTTCTTCCACTCCAACAGAATCCGATTGCAGTTTTCTAAACGTTTTGCCAGTTTTGAACTGTAAGGCTTTACCAGATTCTTAATTTCCAAGAAATCTTCCTTGTACAACTCCGCACTATACATGCTGCTGGCTCTTTCATAGAGATTATGTGCCTCGTCTACCAGAAAAATATAATCCCCTTTTACTCCCTGTGCAAAGTACCGCTTCAAATTCACTCTTGGGTCAAAGACATAATTATAATCACAAATGATACCATCTACCCACAAGCTGACATCCAGGCAAAACTCAAAGGGACATACCTGATGCTTTTGGGCATACGCAAGAATCACTTCTCTGGTAATATTCTGCTCATGCGTAATACAGTCATATACTGCATCATTAATCCGGTCATAATGACCCTTTGCATACGGGCATTCTATGGGATTACAGGTACAGCTTTCCTGCATACAGATTTTTTCCTTTGCAGTGATGACCACAGAGGAAAAATACAACCCCTGCTCCCGCAATTTTTCAAATCCATCCACAGCAACCGTACGTGTAATCGTTTTTGCAGTCAGATAAAATATTTTATCTCCCATTTCCTGCCCCATTGCCTGTACTGCCGGAAAAATGGTTGCCAGTGTTTTACCAATACCGGTAGGTGCCTGAACGAACAAGGTAGTTCCATTTCGTATCGCAGAATAAACCGATACCACCATATCTCTTTGTCCGGTTCGATAAGGAAACGGAAAAGCAACATTTGCAATGGATGCCTGACGACATTCCCTGTGTTCAAAGGAATAATCCGCCCAAATCATATACCCGGCAATCAATTCATCAAACCACTGTTTTAATTCATCAAAGGATATCTCCTCTTGAAATCGCTGAATGACCTCTGTTTCCAGGTTACAATAAGTCATCTGAACCCCAATTCTTTTCAATTGATGCTCCTGTGCATAAATATACGCATATACCATCGCTTGTGCTTTATGAACAAAAACAGGGGTCTCCATCTCTTCCACGTTTCGATAGACACCCTTAATTTCATCAATGGTTACGTTTTCTCCCTGCTCTATAATGCCGTCTGCTCTCCCTTCGATACGCAAGACAAAACGTGCCATTGGCAAATCAATTGCCAGTGGCACTTCACTTCGGTAAAACGAACCCATACTCTTTTGAATTTTACGATGCATCCGGCTTCCGGCTTCCATAGCATCCTTATCCGATACCTCACCTCTCCGGTTATCAATATCACCTTCCCGAAGAAGAAACTCCACCAGATTCCGAACTGAAATCCTAATCATTTCCATGTTATTTTCTAAGAACGTCCTCCGCGAATACGCACCTTGAGTTCTTCCTTTTTATCATCAAACTTATCCTTCATGTTCTTACCAAACTTGCTTCGGATAGCAAAACTAAATGCCAAATCAATAAAGTAAACCCAAATCAGGATATTGATGATTGGATATCCAAACCGTACCGGAATCAAGTCAATCAATCGCATTACATTCGGCTGGATAAAGGCAAACATCAATACTACCAGGAATCCCCATGCCAAGGAAATAAACAAATTAATCCGTCCCTGAAAACTAAACGGCATATCCGTATAATCCCAAAGCTTCTGATGGAATAATTTATCCAACAATACAGCAGTTATATACTCCAGGAATGTCGCGTACAGCATACCCACAAAGTAAAGCAATAACCATTTTCCATCCAGTGGTTTCATAACAAAGTATACGAATAAAAATGCCACACCATAAATGGTACAAAACGGGCCTTTATTAAATCCCCTGTTCAATATAAGCTTTTTCTGACGAATCGATTCAAATACACATTCCATAATCCAACAGGCAAAGCCATAGAAGAAAAACGAATATGCCGTATGGTAAAAATCAATTCCCATAACCGGATAAAAAAATAATCTTTCAATCATCTGTAAGTACCTCTCTTTTCCTCATTCCCTTATCGCTTATAGACAATTTTATCTGCAATGGAATCTGCCACTTCTTTTCCCTTCAAAATCTCAACCAACTTCAAGCCAAAATCAATTGCAGTTCCAAGCCCACGGCTGGTAATAAACTTATCATCTACCACAACATTATCATATGAGACTTCTGCACCCGGCAATTCATCTTCCATTCCCGGATAACAGGTTGCCTTTTTACCCTTTAAAAGCCCTTTACTTCCGTAAACAGTTGGTGCGGCGCAGATTGCTGCCAGATAAATATTCTTCTCAGCACTTTCCCGAATCAGACCATCCAAGCCCTCATGTGCTTTTAAATTCGGTGTTCCCGGAATTCCTCCCGGTAAAACCAGCATTTCAGCCGGCTCTTTTATATCTTCAAACAGAATATCGGCCATTATTTCAATCTTATGAGAACTTACCACATTTCGTCTTCCCATAATGGAAACCGTCATAAGTTCAACACCTGCCCGACGAAGAATATCAACAACTGTTAATCCTTCTACTTCTTCCATTCCATCTGCCATAAATAAGTATACCATATCTGACTCCTTTTCAAGTTCATTCCTGCTTGAATAAACATCCTACTATGGTTATAATCAGAATAAAACAAAATGTCAAGGCATTAGCCTTACAAAATTTAGTAGAAATTCTTACGAAACCACAAAATGTTGTGTTTTGTCACAAATATGATAAGGAGTTGTCAAGGTTATGGAAATAGAACGTAAATTTTTAATCAAACAGATACCTGTTAATTTGAACGAATACCCTTACGAAGAAATTGAACAGGGGTATCTGAATACAACCCCTGTTCTGAGAATCCGTCGTAAAAACGACAGTTATATATTCACTTATAAATCAGCCGGTCTTATGAGCCGGGAAGAAATTGAACTGCCCTTAAGCAAGGAAGCCTATGAACATTTAATTCCAAAATGCGATGGCAATCTGATTACCAAAACCCGCTACCGGATACCGGAGGAACATGGCTACACCATCGAATTAGACATATTCCATGGTTGTCTGGATGGACTCGTCCTGGCTGAAGTGGAATTTCCTTCCGAAGAAGCTGCTCTTGCCTTTCCTGTTCCGGATTGGTTTACCTGCGAAGTAACCTATGAGTCAACCTTCCATAACAGCCGGATGATTACCGTCAACCCGGAGTTGCTATTATCAACCGCTGCCACCCGCTTATCTTCTTAGAGCATAAAAGGCGGCTTCTTAGATTCATTATCCCCATTGGTATTCGATGCAGATGGAATCAGCATGGAACTCATTCCTCTTGTCATATAGTTACAAGTGATGAAGATTCCAATTACACTTCCAATATAATACAGCAGAGAAAAACCTACTACTTCTAAAATCGATTCTAAGATAATTTCTACTGATTTTGCATACAATGCAATCAGGTAAATCTGACCAAATTTCAAATTCAGTTTCAAAGCCTGATTCATCAGATAACCAAAAAATGCAAAGAACAAAGCACTAATCAGGTAAGCAATGATATTATACGCAAAACATAGAATTCCATATATCACCAGATACACAGGTGCAATCTGATATAATGCCTGATTGTCAAATGAAAACGCACCAAAGTCTGCCATATTCAACGGAACCGTTGTCTGATTGCAAACCATATTGGTACGGCTTACCATATAGACCACCGGCAAAGTATCCTTCATCTCTGTTGCTTTCTCTTGTGCTTCTTCTACCGTAAACGCATCTGCACTGGTATCTATCACCAAACGAACACCGTTCTTCTCTACATCAATCACCTCATCAACCGTCAGTTCGCCTCCTGATAAAGAGAAGGTTGGAATTCCTTCCAGAATCAAACGTTCCAAACCACCCACACTTTGCAGATAAGCAGCAACCGGTATAACAAATCGGATCACTGTGATGAGTACAATCAAAATCAGAAAATAACAAATATGTTTTCCTATGGATTGTCGAAACAGTGACTTATACCATAATGGTTTACTTAATGCAATTCTAATTTGCTCTGTAAAACTTATTTTCTCCTGCATATATTTTTAATCCTTTCTAAGATAACAAAAGTTCTATGCCTGCTTATGTTCTTTCTCTTGTTTTGGAATCTTTATCGTTACTATAGTTCCTTTGTCCGGTTTACTACTTACTTCCAGCGTCGCTCCAATCGTAGTTTCCAACTGTTCCCGTAATACCTTCATACTGGTTGGTGTTTCCTTTCGGTACAACTTATCCGTATCAAAGCCTGAGCCTTCATCCACTACCTGAATCGCATAAGCATCCCGTCGCTCATAGCTTCTCACAATTACCTGACCTTCATTATTATTTTTTCCAATTCCATGCTTTACTGCATTTTCCACGATTGCTTCAATGGAACGGGCAGGAACCTGAAAATCATGGTACTTATCTTCAATCAAGACACGCAATTCCGGCATTCGCATCTGCTGAATCTCCAAATATGCAGCAATATGCCCTAATTCTTCCTCGAAAGGTATCAGACGCTCCTCTCGGACTGAATCAAGATTATAGCGGAGATACTTGGAAAATGCAAATACAAATTTTGCAGAATTCCGGGAACCATTCTTTGTCATAGTCAATAGCGAATTTAATGATGCAAATAAAAAATTAGGATTCATCATCGCTACTGCTACTGCACGCTGGCTGGAATATTCCTCTTTCACACTATTTACCTTTTGATTCATCTGCTGAATGACGACTCCAACAGTAACAGCCAGAAGGAAAAACATGTATATCATCGTGCTTACCTGCCAAAACATTCCTTCCGTCTGATACAAATGATTGGGACGAACAAAACAGTTCACAATGCCGGCAATTACCAGCAAGCCATTTGCAACAGACATCGTGCCCAGCTCTGTTCTGCCGTATCGAAGCCATCCCACAATAATAGCCATGGTATAAGCCAAAAAGCCTACGCTGTACAAATTCCCCAGCATATCATATGTAGCCGAAAACTCTAACAATCCTAATACCTGAAATATCACTGCTGCAACATATACGATTCCGGCTGCAATGATACCAATATCAATTGCTGTCACCAATTTCTTTTTTTGTGCAAAGCCCCGAAGAAACATTAAATATACAATTGGTATCAACATCCTTGTCAGCATATGAAGGAGCCAAAATACATATACATTCCTGACAAAGACCGACATCAACTGACTTCCGCTGATACTCCACAGAGCAACCACACCTGCCAATATAAGATAATAACGGAACCGAAGATCCAGTTTCTTATGTATTCCGATTATCATTGCAGTGACTGCCAGACCAACGGAAAGCAGAATCAACACTACCGACAGAATCAATCCCCAGCCCTGTTCCTTCCAGTGATAATACAATAATGCACTACAGCTTCCACCTTGTATTGTAGTAAACAGACCTGAATACTTACCATATTCAGAAATCTGGGTAATGGTAATCAACTGACCGGCATATTGACTGTCAATTGGTACCAGATTCCAATTCGGCACCGGCGAGCTGACCAACGGACGTTTTTCATCAACACCATATTGATAAAGAATGGTATCTCCAACCTTTACCTGAACTGCATTATATACAGAGCGAAATGCAATCCCATAGTCCTCTCCCATCGTTTCCGGGAGATAGCGGGAAATGCTGATTGGTTCTCCCGAATTCACTTCCAGATTGCATGGAAGATTGGTCGAACTATCGTATTCCTCTTCTGTCTCAATGATCCAGGCATCATTTAAATCCTCCACATCATTCATGGAAGCCGGCTTCCCGGAAGACTGATAAAAAACTCCGCCAAAGATACCAAAAATCAGTGTGATACCGACAATAATTGCCAGTATAATATTCAATTGTGACCAACTTATGTTCTTCATGACGATTTTATATTTCCTTCATACTTTTTTATACTATGTTAATAAATGATACTGTTCCATTGCATAAGCAAGTCCATCCTCATAAATCGATTTCGTAACGAATTCCACTGCATCCCGAACCACCTTAGGACTCCCACCCATTGCCACACTATGCTTTACATAGGTCAGCATTGGCAAGTCATTGGTACTGTCTCCAAATGCATAACTATTCTCATGGGAAATCTGAAAATAATCCAACAGGAATTTAATTCCTGTTGCCTTACTGAAGCCCTTGGGTATAATCTCACACATTCCATAGTCCCCTTCTATACCACGGTCTATATAATCAAAGTGTCCTTCAATAAATGCCTTGAATGGTTGTATATTCTGGTTCAACGGGTACCAAGCAGTAAACTTATCAAAATAGAATTCTTCACTTTCTACATCAACCATTCTCCTGTTATTTTCTGAAAAATATGCTATCAATTCTTCGTATTTGGCATTTCCTTTCACCGACCGGTCAATGGCATTCAAATCGGCAGCTTCAAATAGTGTTGCCATCCGACAGGCTCTGGTAACTTCAACTGTCTTCTTGCACAATTCCTTCGGTATCCGATTTCTCAATAATTCCTTTCCTTGGTAATAGATATTCGTTCCACAACCACATACATATCCATCAAATCCCAGTTCCCGTATCATTGGCTCTACATTCAGGTACACCCTGCCGGTATTTACAAACGCCAGATGTCCATTGGCTCTTGCTTTTGCAATTGCCTGTCTGGTATGCTCCGGAATGGTACGTGTCCCGTCTTCTGTTAAGATTGTTCCGTCAATATCAAAGAATAATATGCAACGTTCCATTGAATTGTGTCTCCTTTTCCAAGTGTTCCTAGTATATCACAAAAATTCCCTGTATGGAATATTTTCCATACAGGGAATCACGAGTTTACTGTAATTTTATAATTTATTCATTTTTCAGCTTTTACCCACCTATTCGCTGCGGATTGCCGCCAAAGGACTTAGTTTCGTTGCTCTCTGTGCCGGGAAGAAACCTGCCGCCATACCAATAAAGGTGGAGAAAATCATAGCTATCAATACCAACCAGATTGGTATAACCGAAATATTCATTCCCTCATAGCCGACTAACGGTGGCAGAATCAAGTTACATATAAAGGATAATATATAACTGATAATAATTCCAACAATACCTCCAATAAAGCCAATGAATGCAGCTTCCGTCAGGAACATGGCACGAATATTTCCAAGACTACAGCCTAACACCTTCATAACACCAATTTCCTTGGTACGCTCATAAATTGACATCATCATTGTATTGGCAATACCAATTGCTGCTACGAACAGGGAAATGGCACCAATTCCACCCAGTACAGCTTCTACAATCAGCATTTCCTGCTGTGATGATTTAATCCATTCCGCTTCACTGTAAGCTTCATATCCCATTTCTACAATGGCTGCCTGTACCTCATCCACATGCTCTATATCATCTACTGTAACAATAGCATTCTCGTAGACAAAATATTTATATGGATTTCCATTCTTATCCGTTGGCTGTCCCGGAATCGCCTGTCCACGATAAGTGGTTTCCAGATACTTTTTCATTGTATCAATATCCATATATACATTCCAGCAATAGGAATTATAATCATCCGGACCACCCTCTACCATACCTACTACCGGGAAAATATTCTTCTTTGCCGGTTGTTCCACATAATTTCCTTCCGAATCAACAGTATAGGTTGATTGGAACTGGGTAAACAAGGTTTTATTCATCAAATCCACATCTGCCAGTTCCCCATCTTCATGATAAGGGTATTTATAACTGGAGCTTTCGTAAAAATCACAAATAACTCCATTACCAATTAACAGCTCCGGTTTCTTTGTGTTAGAATCCGGAATCCGACCACCCTCTGCAACCGGAATCTGAGACAAGAATTCCTGGGATACTCCATAAAAACTAACATCCACTCGATACTTTCCCTGTTCCAACGTGCCCCATGTTGATAACTGTGGTGTTGCCGCTGTCACATACTCCATTTGCTGAAATTCCTCTATAGTCTTATCTGTCATCAATAATTGATCACTATCGCCATAACTATAATTATATACTTGTATATTTGTCATACTTCCCTGAGACTGGATTTCTCCCATCATGGCACTCTGCAACCCGATACCCAGAGACAGCATAACTACGATTGCCGCAGTACCTATCATAACGCCTAGTACTGTTAACACAGTACGAACCTTACGTTTCCATAGATTTCCTGCACTCATCGCAATGATGTCAGAAAATCTCATCCTATCTCTCCTTATCTGCATCTACCAGTAATTCATCATCAATCTCGTCTTCCAATGCTTCTGCTTCCTCTGCTGCCTTCCGTTTCTTTTTCTTAACTACAATGATAATAACCACTACAATTATGACTGCAAGTGCTGCTAACACACCCAGTACAATGAATAATTTTGCAATAACCGGCATACCCTTTGGTTCATCAATTGGTTCATCACCAAAGAATTCATCATCAAAGGTTTCCTCCATAACGTAAACAGCAACTTCTTCTTCATATGTACATTCCTCTCCGGAAGAATCTTCATATGTAATAATCAGCTTTACCATACCATCATCGGTGGTTGGTTCTATTCCTGTTACCATAACATCTGCATAACCGGCGGCACCTGCAGCAATGTTACCAACAAATGTTTCTTCACATTCTATGGTATCTCCCTCTAACCGAGCCTGAACATTGGCAAGTGTGCTCTTTCCCAGATTGTTAATATTAAAGCTTACGCTTCCCTGATTATAAACGGCAATCGTATCCGGTGAAACAGTCACCTCAGATATCTTAATTCTTGCTTCCTGATAAACCGGAATGGAAATATTCTCTGTAGATTCAAAAGGATTTGCCTTTCCATCCTCATACTGACAGGTGACCGTTAATACATATGGCTTTGGTTCCAAAGATGCCAATGCGCTCATTTCAATCGTAATATCTGCCGTCTTTCCTGCTCCCAGACTGGAAATAAACTGTGTACTGGAGCCTGAGGTTGGGAGAAATTCACCATTTGCAGCCGCCATACTAACCTTCATATTCGAAACAGCCGTTTTATTAGAGGTATTCTGTAAATGCAGGGTTAAAGTAAAGTTCTCACCTGCCAGCACCTTTTCAACATCCGTTTCATATCCGGTCACAATCACTCTTGGCGTAGAAACCGGTGCCTCGGTTGTTGGTTCTTCTGCCGGTGCCTCGGTTGGTGCCGGAGCTCCTTCCAGCTTTACATTCACTGTCTTAATCACACTGTATGTTTGACCGTCTTTTACATATTCAATATTGAATTCCACTGCCTGATAGCCGGTTGCTACATCACTACGAACCATAAAGTTATAATTGGCTTTTAATTCAGTAGCGGTTGCATTTCCTTCCACAACCATATATGCAGCATCATTACTCTCAAACGGAAATGTGTCTGTTACCACCGGCGAAATACTGGTAATATACCCTTCTCCTTTTACCTTTGCTGTAAAACCTATGGTCGTTCCCTGTCCGTATGTTGCATTCGGTGCATTTACACCGGTCAAAATAATATCTGTATCTTTACCGGTTGTGATAGCTTCACTTCCTGATGCGCCGCCTGCACCACCTTCCGGTGCTGCTGCCATAACCGGTGTTACAAATCCGGCAGTGCTTCCCACTAATATAGCGCTCATTGCCAGAATCATCAGCTTCTTACCTATTGTTTTGCCAAACTTCTTCATTTCCTATTCCTCCTCAACCGCGGCTGCTCCCACGTTTGTTTTCCATTTGTCTGTGTTATCTTCAATTTTAACAATCTTACCGTCCTTGATATGTATAATTCGATCCGCATAAGATGCCAATTGATTATCATGTGTTACCATAACCAAAGTTTTATGGTGCTTATTTACCACATTTCGCATCAGATTCATCATTTCCTCTGATGTTACCGAATCCAGATTACCGGTTGGTTCATCTGCAAAAACGATATCCGGATTCAATACCAAAGCTCTTGCCATACCTACCCGCTGTTGCTGACCGCCAGACATCTGATTCGGATGATGCTTCTTGTGTTTTTCCAAGCCTACCAGACGAATCATTCGTTCCGCACGTTTTAATCGTTCCTTCTTCGGAACACCTCTGAAGGTTAACGGCAAAGCTACATTTTCAAGTGCAGTCATGGTTCCCATCAGATTAAAGGACTGAAAGATGAAACCAACGTGTTCCCGTCGAAATGCCACCAGTTCATTTTCATTCATCTTTTCTATATGCTGTCCGCGAATTGCAATCTGCCCCTTTGTCGGATGCTCCAGTCCTGCCAGCATATTCAACAAAGTAGATTTACCGGAACCGGAGGTACCTACTATGGCACAGAATTCTCCTTCATACACTTGGAAGGATACGCCATTCAGCGCCCGTACTTTATTGGTTCCAACTTTATAAATCTTATACAGATCTTCTACTTCGACTACCACTTTTCTCTCGTCCAACATCTTCCCTCCTTACCTTTGCATCTATAGCCTTTCCAACGAATTCGCTATCTCTTGTAGTATAACACAGACTCTCCCTACAATATATAGTATAATTCGTTCAACTTTCTTAAATAATTCTTACAACCAGTCCTTATATTTTGATTCTTCATCTAAAAATACGATGCCAATGATACCGGTTCCTGTATGGGCACCAATGGCACACCCAACATAGTTCTCCAAGAATTGTACCTCTCCATAGGTTTCCTTTATCATTTCCTCTGTCTGCTTCATGGTAGCATAGTCATCCCCATGACAGATTCCAAAAAGCTGCTCTCCCGGATTCTGACACCATTCGCCGATAATTTCTACCATTCGTTTTAAAGATTTGTGTCTTCCACGCACCTTTTCAATTGCCTTTAAGGAACCATTCTCATCCATATGTATAATCGGCTTAATATCCAAAACTCCACCAACCACCATACTGGTTTTGCTTAATCGTCCACCTTTATACAAATATTCCAATGTCTCCACCGTAAATACATGTTTGATATGTTCCCGATGGTATTCCAATGCTTCAATTACGGTCTGCTTATCAGCCCCATGCTCCTGCATTACCAACGCATAATAAACCAGAAGTCCAAACCCCAAGGAGGCACACTTGGAGTCAACGATTGTCATATCCCAATCCGGGAATTCCTCCTGCAATTCCTCCTTTGCCATACGCGCAGCATTGAAGGTTGCTGCCAAGCCGGTAGAGAAGCATACATATACCACTGTTTCATTCCGCTCTGCATAAGGACGAAAATGCTCCTTAAACATAAATGTATTAATATGATATGTGGATATTTCTTTTCCATCCCGTTGATATTGATAAAATTCCTTCGGAAATACGGTTTCTCCATCAAAATAATCTTTTCCTTCTATTACCACAGGTGTTGGTATCACATGTAGATTGTATTTCTCTACAATTTCCTTTGGCATATCAGTTGCTGAGTCCGTAATAATTATATAATCGTTCATCATTTTCCCCTTTACTTATATCTCTCTATTTGCATTTTCTATTCCTCAATCTGCTCTAAGTCCTTCATCCACAATGCAACGCAGGCATCACTTGGCATCCGCCAGTCGCCTCTTGGTGAAAGTGCAACCGTACCAACTTTTGGACTGTCCGGTACACAAGAACGCTTGAACTGCTGACTGAAGAACCGCCAATAGAACTTCTTCAGCCATTTCAGAATGACTTCCTTCTCATATACTCCGTCAAATGCCGGCTTCGCAATCCGATAAATCTTGGAAGGTGCAAACCCAAACCGCATCATATAATACAGGAAAAAGTCATGCAATTCGTATGGTCCCACCACATCTTCTGTCTTCTGGGCAATTTCTCCATGCTCCGGTGGTAACAATTCCGGACTGACCGGTGTATCCAATACATCCAACAGTATCTTCGACAATTCTTCCTGCCCGCAAGTGTCTGCTACATATCGTACCAGATGCCGCACTAATGTCTTTGGAATAGACGCATTGACTCCATACATAGACATATGATCACCATTATAGGTAGCCCAGCCTAAGGCAAGCTCTGACAAGTCTCCCGTACCAATCACCATACCATTGGTCTGATTGGCAATATCCATCAGAATCTGTGTCCGTTCTCTTGCCTGACAATTCTCATAGGTAATGTCATGAATATCTTTATCATGTCCGATATCCTGAAAATGCTGGTCTACTGCTTTTACAATACTGATTTCCTTTAATGTAACACCTAACGCCTTTGCCATATCCAAGGCATTCTGATAGGTCCGGTCTGTGGTTCCATATCCCGGCATGGTAATTCCAATAATCTTCTTTCGCTCCAATCCAACCATATCAAAGGCTCTGACCGTTACCAATAAAGCCAAGGTAGAATCCAAGCCGCCGGACAAACCAATGACTGCACTGTCGCAATGGGTATGTGCCAACCGCTTTTTCAGTCCCATAGCCTGTAAGGTAAAGATTTCTTCACACCGTTCTCTTCTTCTTGCATTGTCCGAAGGAGTAAATGGTGTCTGTGGAAAACTTCTGCTTAACACCGTTTCCTCTATCGGCATATCGAATTCCACAGAGAGATACGCATATTCTCCATCCCATCGATAGGTATTCATTCTCCGCCGCTCTACGGATATTTTTTTTACATCAATCTCAGTCACTATCATTTCATTGGTAAACCGCTTGCTTTCTGCCAGCATAGTGCCATTCTCACTAATCAGGTTGTGTCCGCTGAAGACTACATCTGTGGTAGATTCTCCCTCGCCTGCATCTGCATAAATATAGGCACTGATGGTTCTTGCCGACTGAGAGCTTACCAACTGTCTCCGATATCCTTCCTTTGCCGTCACTTCCACACTGGCTGACAGATTACAGATAACAGTAGCACCTGCCATGGCATGTTCCACCGATGGCGGATTCGGAACCCACAGGTCCTCACAGATTTCACCACCAATAACAAACTCCGGCATCTGTTTACAACGGAACAGCAACCGTGTTCCAAAGGGAATCTGCTGATTGTTGTAAGGAATCATTTTCACCTCCGAATTCCCTTCCGTAAAATGACGCACTTCATAAAACTCAGAGTAATTCGGCATATATCGCTTTGGTATCATTCCCAGCAACTCACCACGGTAACAAAAGGCTGCAACATTATACAACTTACAGTCTACCGAAAACGGAAGTCCCACTACTATTATCATAGAAATATCTTTGGTTTTTGCCAGCAACCAGTCTAATCCTTCTTTGGCACCCTGTAACAAGGTTTCCTGTAAAAATAAGTCACCACAGGTATACCCGGTCAGAGATAATTCCGGCAGCACTAATAATTTTACCTTTTCCTTTGCCACCTTCTGAATCTCCATCCAAATCTGCTCCCGATTGTATTCACAATCTGCCACTTGAATATGGGGAGTAGCTGCTGCCACTTTTATAAAACCGTCTTTCATATATGCACCTCTCTTTACCGTCTTTATTATCTATTTTGCCGTTTCTTTTCCCTAAACATACTCTCTCTATTTTAATACAAAAGAACCGTATCTGCAACCAACAGATACGGTTCTTTTGTACACTTGTATATTAACCAATCACATCGCTCATGTTATAACGTCCAGCCGGCTTTCCGGCCAGGAATTTTCCTGCTTCCACTGCGCCTTTCGCAAATACAGATTTGCTGTATGCGGTATGCTTGATTTCAATCACTTCATCGATTCCGGCAAAGATTACCTCATGTTCACCCACAATGGTTCCGCCACGAACAGCCGATATACCTAATTCTTTCGCATCCCTCTTCTGTCTGCGCTGGCTTCTGTCATAGATATATTCATACCGGTTATCCATGACTTCATTAATTGAATCAGCCAGGGCAATTGCAGTTCCTGAAGGTGCATCCAACTTCAGATTGTGATGCTTTTCCACAATCTCAATGTCATAGCCTGCCGGTGCAAATACCAATGCTGCCTGTTGTAACAGCTTCATAATGGTATTAATCCCTAAAGACATATTTGCTGATTTCAGGATTGCCACCTTCTTAGAATCTTCCTCAACGCGTGCCAGTTGTTCTTCACTTAATCCGGTAGAACACAATACAACCGGTATCTGCTTTTCCACTGCATAATCTAACAAACCATCCACTGCCTTTGCATTGGAAAAATCAATAATCACATCTGCATCCACATTGCAATCCTGAATATTCGTAAATACAGGATATGTGTTTGTAATGCCATCATATACATCAATGCCTGCTACAATCTCTGCCTGTGTATCTTCTGCAACAATTCCGGTAATTACCTGTCCCATTTTACCGTTGCAGCCATGCATAATTATTCTTACCATGCCGTGTCCCTCCTCAGGTTATATTCCATATTCCTTCATGGCCTTCTTTAACCGTTCCACATTCTGTGGTTCCATCTCAGTTAATGGCATTCTCATTGTGCCGCCACAAAGTCCCATGATTTCAACAGCTTTCTTAACCGGAATCGGATTCACTTCACAGAATAATGCATTGCATAACTCAATTGCCTTTAACTGCAATTCCAATGCACCCTTTACATCTCCGTCTAAATACTTCTTAACCAGCATATGGGTATCATTCGGAATGATGTTAGAGGTTACGGAAATAACACCCTTACCACCTAAAGAAAGGATAGGTACAATCTGGTCATCATTACCGGAATATAAATCAATACAACCATTTGCCAGACTCATCAGCTTCGCAACCTGTGAAATATTACCGCTGGCTTCCTTAATTGCCACGATGTTCTCAACATTCTTTGCCAGTTCTACTGCTGTTTCCGGCTGAATATTACATCCGGTACGGCTTGGTACATTGTACATAATGATAGGCAGTTTTACAGAATTGGCAATTGCGGTATAATGTGCAATCAATCCCTTCTGTGTTGCCTTATTATAATATGGTGTTACAACTAACAAAGCATCTGCACCATATTTCTCAGCTTCCGTTGATAAATAAATAGCAGTTTCTGTACAGTTTGAACCGGTACCTGCAATAACCGGAATTCTTCCGCCTACGAATTCAATACACTTCTTAATGCATTCCAAATGCTCCTCATGAGTGAGTGTTGATGATTCTCCTGTCGTTCCACAGATGATGATAGCATCTGTTCCATTGGAAATCTGAAATTCCACTAACTCCTGTAACTTACCGTAATCTACGGAACCATCCTCATGAAATGGGGTAACAATTGCAACGCCTGCTCCTTCAAAAATTGACATCTTACATTTCCTCCTTAATTATACTTCACTCGTGTAAATAGAAAAGGTCGACATGGGAGCCGACCTAAAAATCCTACTTGATTTGTAGTTATTCCAGTAGCCCTCCATCTTACGATGACAGTCATACAGTTATCCACTGCATGCCCAGAATCTTATCCTTAAGGCTGATAAGTTCTTCGGCAATCCTCCCTTTCTGCTTTCTTCTTCCACACCTTACTGTGTCCAAAAGCTTACTCCTAATTCTTGCGCCTCTACTTGTAATATTGAGTTGTGCTTATCGTATCACTATGATTATCCGGTGTCAACCATAAATCATAAAATACTTATTTTTCCAAACAGTATTACCCCAATAACTATTTTATTGTTTCAATCCGGGTAACAACATCTGCTTCTGCTAATATCTCATCGGGAAGTATTCTGCCTGTCAGAAGAATCTCCAGTTCACTATCTTTAGCAAGCTCCAGTAATTCCATAATCTGGCTTACTTCAATGATACCACTATCCACCAATCCAAGACTTTCGTCCAGAATCAGAATATCACACTCATTGGTCTGAATCACCTTTCTGGCATAATGGAACCCATTCATGATATTGGCTTTCTGTTCCTCCTGCTCCTCCGGTGACAATTCTTCATAGCATTTCCCAATTCGCTCAAAGCTTAATAATTTCACTTCCGGCTCTAATCTGGTCAGCAAATTATAATCATCTGTATCACTTCCCTTTAAGAACTGTACAATAATAACTTCCTTTCCGGAACCGGCGCCCTTGATACCATATCCGATTGCTGCCGAGGTCTTTCCAACCCCTGACCCGCAAATCACTTGTACCTTACTCATATATTCTCCTCCGAATTATGTAAGCAGCTTCATTTCCGTAGTACCTTTTACTGCCTTCTCTCCTCTTCGACAGATACTACAAGCCACATTGTAACATAACCGTTATGAAAAAGCTACTAAATTATTCCAGGCATTCCATTTTGCTGACAGAAACCTCATAGGCAGTCTTACTGATTACCTTATCATTTCCTACCTTTTTCTGATACTCCCGACTCTGGATTCTTCCCCAGATTGCTACATGCTCTCCTACTGCCAGTTTGCCTGCAAATCTCGCATTCCTTCCCCAACAGATACAAGGAATATAATCAGATTTTCCATATGCCCGATTGACCGCCAACAGTACATCTGCAATCTCCCGTCCCAAAGGAGTCATCCGATACACCGGTGGCTTACAAATATATCCATCCAAATAAATATGATTTGGCTTGCTGATAAACTCATCATCATCAATAAATTCGATTTCCCGAACAAACAGGGAAAGGATTAAACGATTCTTGGTTTCCTCATGCTTGTTATAAGAACGGAACTGCCCCTTGGCTTCTACCTTTCTACCAATGCAATCCTCCTCTACATCAATAATTCTGTCTGAAACCATAAGTGGAATGGTATCGTAGGTGTCACTTAACCGGCTCACCAACACATCCACCATATAGAATCCTTCTCCAAACACCTCATGACTGAACGTAAATCCAGAAATGATTTCCCCCGCCACTACTGCCTGATTGTTACTTAATAATTTCTCTGTCATACTTTTTTCTCCTTCCTTTACATTACTTTCTCCCAAAGTTCTGTAAATCAATTCGTATCGTGTACTATAATACTTATTCAAAATGAGAAAAATGTATACCCCTAAAAGTTAGACAAATGTCGCATTGTTTTCGGAGATTTGGTAAAAATTCGACAAAACTCTTGTTGACGACGTTCCTTTCCTCTCTTTATCTCCCACCTTTAGTCAAGCGTGTAGCATCAAATTCCTCCAACACGTCTTCCATAGAGCCCTTATCAATTCTCGTTCTGCACTCCGCTATCAAAGTATCCGGAATTCCGAAAAATGCTTCCGCAATACTTCCGGTGATTGCCCCCAGGGTATCCGTATCGCCTCCAAGGGAAACCGCATTCCGAATCGCGTCTTCAAAATCTTCGGCTTCCAAAAATGCAATGATTGCTTCCGGAACTGTCTTCTGACAAGTCTCGTCCATATGATAATATGGTCGAATCTCATCCAAGGTTCGATTCAAATCATAGTGGAATTCCGTCTCAATATATTCCTTAATTTCATCCTTCGTTGCACCATTGCGTGCCAAATAAATCGCGCTCGCCGTAGCCTCGGCTCCTTTGAGTCCCTCCGGATGATTGTGGCTCACATTTGCCGTTGCACGAGCCACTTCTCTCGTTCGTTCCAACGAATCATATAACCAACCTGCTGCAGACACTCGCATTGCTGAACCATTTCCAAAGCTTCCATATGGCTTTGGCTCCCGCTCCGTGAGCCAATAGCTAAATCTTCCGCCATAACCTGCATACGGATACCGATTACCCCAGTTAAGCATGGATGTGGTGACCGCAGCCTCAATGGTTTCCAACGATGCATTCGTTCCAACTGCAAGCAGTGCTTCTGCCACTGCAAATGTCATAACGGTATCGTCTGTAAAGCGACATCCCTTTGTAAACAGCTCAAAATCCTTCGTCTTATCTCCACGATCAAATTCAAATGGACTTCCAATAATATCTCCTAAAATTGCTCCGTACATAACTACCTCCTGTTCCCCGGATGTTCCGGTTCCATTGCTATCTCTTACCTACATGTTATATTATACACGAAGAAGAGTGAAGTCCGGTCGTTTGGGAAGCGACCGGACTTAAAGGTGTTCAAAATTCATCTAATTTTCCATACTAAAACTCCAAACTATCTGAATTGAGCAGAAAATATTTCATGCCCATGAACACGAATCCTTCCTCATTTCTCCAAGGTTTTTTCGTACCATTCACTATGACAATCTTCTTAAATGAATCCGGAATATTTCGAAATGAATTAAGTTCCTGCGTCCGCTTTTCCTCAGAGGTCATATCATAAGCCACCTGAATGTAATATCTCTGACTGCCCCGGTTTACTACAAAATCAACCTCTAACTGCTTATGAACCCTCTTTCCTTCACTATTCTTTGCAAATACATCCATAATACCAACATCCACATTGTAACCACGCACAAGCAGTTCATTATAAACAATGTTCTCCATAATATGAGTCGGCTCCTGCTGTCTGAAATTCAGTCTGGCATTTCTAAGTCCAACATCCGAAAAATAGTATTTCAGATTTGCACCCACATATTTTCTACCTTTAATATCATACCGCTCCGCTTTAGAAATCAAAAACGCTTCTGCAAGATAATCTATATGGTTGGATATAGTTTTATTGCTATAATTAATTCCTCTTTCACTTTTGAAAGTATTTGATATTTTGGTTGGATTGGTATATGCTCCTATGGAAGAAGCAAGAACATCTACCAAAGTAGCTATTTCATCAACATTTTGAATCCTGTTCCGCTCTACCACATCCTTGATATAAACATTGGCAAAAATATTTTTAAGATACTCAGCCTTCTGGCGTTCCACAGAGAATTGTGCCACTTGTGGTAAGCCTCCGTATGTCATATATTCCTCCCATGCATCATCATAATCTCCATCAAAAGCAGCATAGAACTCTGCGAAGGACAACGGATAAATTCTAATTTCATCTCCTCTGCCTCTAAATTCAGTTACAATATCGCTAGATAAAAACTTAGAATTACTGCCGGTTACATACATATCAATATTACTGATACGAAGCAAACTGTTCAGCACTTCCTCAAATCGTGGCATAAACTGTACTTCATCCAAAAGCAGATAATACTTCTGGTCATCTTTCATTACATCTTTTATATGATGATAGCACTTCTTTGGATCTCTCAGTTCCTCATTGTGAACTACCCATTGTCTAAAGCCAATGGGCTTCCTGCTTCATCGACCTCGTAATCTACTATCTCCACAGGCGTTAATTCGGGCAGTCCCTGCCCTATATATTATTCTTATGCTATATGTCTTAATCCCTCTACCAGT
>JAGAOO010000070.1 GCA_017623675.1 Lachnospiraceae bacterium | reverse complement strand
TTTTCTGCAGTTTGCAGTTCAGATAAAAAAGTTATTTTGTGGATGTACCACACACAGTCAGGAATGGATTCTAAGCGAACCATTCCTTTTTTATTGCCAGTAATGCCTTCGGGCTTTTTCCGCATAAGCGGCTGGATAAAAATAATCCCCACAGTGGGAGAAAGAAAGGTGGAACAAAAAATGAATGAACCCAAAGTATTTATGGATTGCTATCATGGAGTCTTCCGGGACCAGGATGCTTTCCTATCCTGCCTAAGGCGCATTGGAGAGAATTCCTTCTGGCGCAGGCAAAAGGCAAAGAATCTTCGTCTGATTCCTCTCGTAAAAGGAAGTGAGTTGGCTGAAGAAATGAAAGCCAAGTACACTGACTCCGGCTTGGATGAAGACATCATCACAGACACGATTCTTAATACCGGCCTTCTTCTTAAAGATAGGAATGAATATTATCCTGTCCGAAGCTGTGCCATCAAAAGTATTCTTGATCGTGCAGGCATCCAGGGAAATGCCCTTCGCCGTGTCGAAAAGAACGTCTATGCACGTATTCTGAATGACTGTCTCAAGGTAGCACAAGGCGAAGCCCTCATCCGGTTTTCTGTCGGTAAAGTATCCGCAGTTCTCAGTGGTGACTGTAATGACTATTCCATTCTTGACATGGAAGAACTATTTCACCACGCTGTTGAGTATCTGACCGACAACTTTAAAGATTGCCAGTACCTCGGTGGATTCTATGAACACAACATGGTATCAGCACTATGGGAATTAACCGGTGAAGATGAACTGCTCAAAGCATACCGTGACGAAATCCGTATGCATGGCAAATCTATCGGCGACATGAAGCCCGTAGTAAGAATTACCACGTCAGACACCGGTTCCGGAGGAGCAAATATCTTTCCAATGCTGTTGTCCAATAAAGGTAGTCTTACCATCAATCTTGGCAGTCCGCTTCGGTTAGAACACCGTCACGGAAATGACATTCAGGAATTTGACAAGCAGCTGAATCAGTTGTACGGGAAATTCCAGCAGGCTACCGGCAAGCTCATCAATCTTCTGCAGATTGATATTTTGCATCCTATTGGCTGTATGAAAAATGTCATGGATAAGTTAAAGATTCCGAAGAAATATCAGGCGGAAGCTCTTGAGCTGTTCCAGGCACAATATGATTTGGATTTCTGTACAGCGCATGACATTTACTATGGAATTTCCGAAATCCTCTATATGCTTGCCTGCGACGGGGAAGAAGGAAGCCGGATTGCACACATGGAAGAAAATATCGCGCGGGCATTGTCCTTTAACTGGACTGACTATGATGTTCCGGAAACAATTTAGAATTAAAGGAGAAAAAATCATGAATGAATTTATTATGAAACTTATGAATGAAGTACAGAAGCGTTTAGGCGACACCTATTCTTTAGAACAGGTAACCAGCATAAAAAATAACAATCGCAAGCTCATCGGCATCCAGATTAAGCAAAAAGATAGTCGGGTCTGTCCGGTATTTTATGTAGAAAACATTTTCAAGGAATATGAACAGGGAATCCGAACTCTTGACGAATGTGCATCCACTTTGGAACACGAGGTTCTAAATCCTATCCATTTCACATTGGATACCAGCATGATTGAGCAGTACGAAACATCAAAAGCCAACATCCGCATCAAGCTGATCAATTATGAAGCAAACAAAGAACTGCTGAGTGATGCACCGCATCTGCGGTTGCTTGATTTAGCAGCAGCTTTTTATGTCTGTTTCGATATTTCTCATGACACTAAAGGAACATTTCTTGTTACAAATCAGATACTCCACAAATGGAATATTGATACAGATATATTTATCAAAGACAGTATGGACACCCTGCTGCGCAAGGAATATACACTCATTTGTGACATGCAGGACATGCTATCCATGTTAGTGTGCCCGGTCGAAGAAGAAAATCTTTTTGATCTTTTTACAGAGCATGCATCCTTAAAAGGGCATCTGTATGTGCTAACAAATACCGAACGGCACTTTGGAGCAAATATGTTATTAAACAAAGCAGCCCTGCATCAATTTGCAACTGCTCATGATGATAACTTAATCATTTATCCGTCCAGTATCCATGAATGTCTGATAACATTTGAATCAGATTTGCAGACGCTCAGACTTCTTCCGCGAGATATTGCACATATTAACCGCTATAATGTTTCGCCCGAAGACCGTCTTTCCAACAACGTGTATCTGTATGACCGTCACCTGAAGGAAATTAGCATTCTTCATCAAGGAATTTCCTTAGCGGAGCTTTAAGCTGTAAACAAAATAGAATAATAATTAACGACAGGTGAGGAGGAAAAAACAGTTCCTTCTCTTTTTTCTGTCGGAAAGGAAGAATTATGAGATTAGATTTGAATTACAAAGCAGAAGTGGTTGTTGATACAGATACGTTAAGTCGGGAAGACTGGCTGAAGTACAGAAGGCTTGGAATTGGCGGAAGCGATGCCGCTGCTATCATGGGGGTATCTCCATTCTGTACCAAGCGGGACTTATATTATGATAAGTGTGGTATCACTCCGGCTATGGAGGAAGAAGAAAGTAACTGGGTAGCCAAGGAGGTTGGACACCGTCTGGAAGATTTAGTAGCTGAAATCTTCTCAAAAAAGACAGGCCTTCGTGTTTTCCCTATCCGGAAAATGTTCCGTCACCCGCTGTATCCGTTCATGCTGGCAGATGTAGACTTTTTTATTGAATTCCCGGATGGTTCTATCGGAATCCTGGAATGCAAGACAACCAACTATAACTGCCAGAACAAGTGGGCAAACAACTCTACTCCGGTCAATTATGAATACCAGGGACGCCATTATATGGCAGTCATGAATGTAGACAAAGTCTATTTTGCCTGCCTGTACGGAAATAACGAGGACGAGTTTTTCATCCGTTTTATGGAACGGGATTTTGAACTTGAAGAGGACTTAATTGCCGAGGAAGAATTTTTCTGGAAAGACAATGTTCTTGCTAAGGTTGAACCTCCTTACACCGAGAAACCGGACCTGGTATTGGAAAGTATCCGGAAACATTTCGGTCCTGCTGACAAGGATGCGGACAAAATCAGACTGAGCCGCAGACATCTTACCAACATCCAGAAGTATATGGAACTGAAGGAGCAGAAGGCAGCTTTGGAGAGTGAAGCAAAAAAACTGGAAGAACTGATGAAAGACTCTTACACGGCTATTGTTGAAGAGTTAGGTATCAGTTGTACCGGCGTTATAAATGATGGAGACACCGAATATATCATTACCTATAATCCGTCATACCGTACCACCATAGACAAGAAAAATCTGGAACGGTTAAAAATTAATCATCCGGATGTTTATGATGATTATGTCAGTACTTCTGAAAGCAGACGTTTTTCCATCAAAAAGATTGCTGCATAATCAGGAAAGGAACAAGTTTATGAAATGCAGGTTTGTAAAACCAATCTATCAAAACAGAGACAATGGTTACTGTATTTTCCTGTATCATACGGAAGATACCAGTGTCCCGGCTCAGGCACAAAACTCCTTCTATAAAGGAAGCGGCTGTCAGTTCACAGCTATCGGAAATAACCTTCCGGACACCGATAAAATTGAAATCGACATTCAGGGCAAGTGGATAAAGAACAGTCATGGCATGCAGCTGCAGGTAGATACCTATGAAGAAATCCTTCCCCGCACGGAAGAAGGCATCATTGGTTATCTTTCTTCAGGTATGATTAAAGGCATTGGTCCAAAGACCGCAAGACTGATTGTTGACCGATACGGAACACGAACTTTTGAAATTCTGGACCGTTACCCCAACAGTCTGCTGGATATCAAAGGGATTACTCCCGGCAAGCTTTCCACTATTCTTTCTTCCTATCAGAGCAGTCATGCTCTTCGTGACCTGGCTGCCTATCTGACCCCATTCCACGTAACCCCAAATAAAATCAAAAAAATCCACGAGGCTTTCGGCAGTAATGCGCTGGATACAGTCAAGAACCAGCCATTTGCCCTCTGCCAGATCAGCGGTTTCGGTTTCCTTACCGTAGATGAGATAGCAAAGGCCAACCGATGCCGGCTAAATGATCCGATGCGCATCGAAGGCTGCATCCATTACTGTATGGAACTTGAAATGCAGGAAGGACATTTATACCAGGACAAAAACCTGTTCCAGAAAAAAGTCTATGAACAACTAAACCATGGCTATAATACCGAAGTTGTTTCTGAGCGAGAGGTTTATCAGGAGTTGTACCGGCTGGTACAAAACAAGGCACTTTATTATGAAGGAAATGCCCTGTATCCTGCAAAGCTTTACGGTTACGAATGCGGTGCAGCAAATAAGTTAGCTGCACTGCTCACTCAGGAATCAACGCCTGCCACAGGTATTGATTCCCTGATTGCAGAAGCCCAGCGTGAACTCGGCATCCTGTTATCAGCCAAGCAGGCAGAAGGTGTCAAGAAGGCCTTTACCAATCTGGTAAGTATTATTACCGGTGGTCCCGGAACCGGTAAAACCACCATTCAAAAAGTTCTTTTATATATCAGCGAAAAGCTTGGAGAAAAGAACGTACTGCTGACCGCCCCAACCGGGCGGGCCAGCAGGCGGATGGCGGAAAGCACCGGGCATTCCGAGGCTGTTACCATGCACAGTGCGATGGGGCTTACCAACGATGAAGACTGTGAAGCCCTTCCTGACATGCTGGAAGCAGATTTCATCATTGCAGATGAATATACCATGGCAGACATGAGGCTTTCTTATGAATTCTTCAATCACATTTCCCCGGGCACCCGACTGGTTCTTGTAGGAGATATCAACCAGCTCCCAAGTGTCGGCCCCGGCAATGTGTTCCGTGAACTCATCCAATGCGGCGTCATTCCTGTTACTGTTCTTGATATGGTATTCCGGCAGGCTGAAAACAGCAGAATTGCAGTCAATGCCCACCGGATGCAGGAAAACAATGCTATGCTTGATTACGGTACCGGTTTTGAATTAGTAGAAGTTGCGACAGCTGAAGAAGCTGCAGCCATTGTCGAAAAAGCATACCGAGAAGAAGTCTCCCGGCTTGGTGTAGACAAAGTTCAGGTACTGACTCCCTTCCGCAAACGCGGAGATGCCAGTGTGGATTCCTTAAATGCAAGACTCTGGGATATTGTAAATCCTGCCTCTTTGGAAAAAGCAGAAATCAAAACCGGCAAGCGTACCTTCCGTACCGGCGACAGGATTATTCAAAATAAGAACCGGAACGAAGTCAGCAACGGTGATGTTGGTTACCTCGGAACTATTCAGGAAGATGAGGATGGAACACCGCATGTAAAGCTCACATTTTCAGAAGGACGTATTGTGGATTATACCACAGATGACCTTGATATGATTGAGCATGCTTATGCTACTACCATTCATAAGAGCCAAGGATCCGAGTATCCGGTTGTTATCCTTCCATGGCTTCCAATGTTCTACAAAATGCTCCGCCGCAATATTCTCTACACTGCGGTTACAAGAGCAAAGGAAAAAGTAATCATCGTCGGAAGCAAACGGGCCATTTACCAGGCCATCCACAATACAGAAAGCGACAACCGCAACACCAGGCTTGGCGAACGCATTACAAAAGAATACCACCGGATGCTTGCAGAGAAAAAGATAGCAGTCTAAAGAAAGGAACTTATTATGGGAACAAATAATACTATTACATGCAGCACCTGCAGTTACTGTGAGGGACTTCGGCCTTCCAAAAACACACGAACCAATTATTTCTGTATGCATCCTGAGCAGTCTTATATCAGTGCCTACTTTGCACAGCATCGCATTAAGAAAATGCATGGATTTCTTGGTTTTGGAGAAGCACTTTCTGATACAGTACCCTTAAAAACTGCTCCTGCATGGTGCCCAAGGAAGAAATTACAAAACACAGTCAACTAAGGAGGACTATCATGGAAAATAATACTATAGTCAATATCAATGTCAATAACTTGTATCCTCATCCGAACAACCCGCGAAAAGAGCTGGGTTCGTTAGAAGAACTGGCCGATTCCATACAGAAAAATGGCGTCATGCAAAACCTTACTGTAATACCATTATCCTCGCTAACCGAGGAACCGGAACAACAGCCAGAACCGGATAACATTTCCCTGCTCAGTGATTTTCATGTTCTCATAGGTCATCGGAGACTGGCTGCGGCAAAACTTGCCGGTGTGACCGAACTTCCGTGTAAAATCATCAGTAAAATTTCCCTTAAAGAACAGCTTGGTATCATGTTAGAGGAAAACATGCAGCGTAATGACCTTACCGTGTATGAACAGGCGCAGGGCTTTCAAATGATGCTTGACCTTGGAGAAACTGAGGATTCCATTGCTGAAAAGACCGGTTTTTGCAAAGCCACTATACGCAGACGGTTAAACATCGCAAAACTGGATCCGGATGTATTAAAGGAAAAGGAACAGCAGAATGGGTTCCAGATGACCCTCACTGATTTATATGAACTGGAGAAAATCGCAGATATCGAAACAAGAAATAAGATTCTCCAGGAAGCTACCGATTCCAAAAATTTAGCATTCCGTGCTCAGCGCGCAGTGGAAGCTGCAGAACGGAAAGCAAAAGAAAAAGCAATTGTGGATTTACTGTTCAAGAAAGGAGTAAGTGTCGCACCTGATTCTTATGCCAAGGAAATGTATTCTTCTAAATGGAAGATTCTTAAAGAGATTTCTTTTAATGAAGAGGTTCCAAAGGATATCAAACTTCCGAAGCAGGCTGAACCGATTTATTTCTCCCCTTACTGGAACGGTATCCGGGTTATCACAAAACAAAAGCAGGAAAAGAAAGCAAAAACACCGGAGCAATTGGAACGTGATCGAATTGAGAAAAACAAGCGTACCATCAAAGATATCGTAAAAAAGATTGATACCACACGCCACTCTTTCCTTTGTGACATTCTTTCCGGAAAAATCCCTGCTTTAAGCGCCCAAGCAGTTTCCGAAGTAAAAGATAGCATTTGGCAAATTTTCATCCAGTATGGTGCCAGCGTATACCCTTCTACTTTACGCAGCTTTTTTGCAGATAAAGAGGAGTACCGTCTTACTACGGAAGAACGCGAAACCATCCAGAAACAAGTTGACCAATTAAGTGTACTTCATCAGATGCTGATCATACTTGACCATGTCATCAGTCGCGAAGAACCCTTTGATTATTACGGAATATACCGGGAATCATACGGTCTGAAGGCTAGACAAGTCTATGGCATATTTGAAAAATATGGTTGGTCCTTTGAGGATGAAACGGAACAAAAGATTATCAGTGGTACCAGCGAACTGTATGTAGAAAAGAAAGCACCAAAGCCAGAAGAAGAACCTTCTGCTTCTGTTGCTCTTGCTGCATAATGTCTCACAAAAACCGAAGCTGCCCCTCCTTGTCGAGGGACAGCTTCTTTTCATAAAACTCAATTTCTTCTAATTCGTTTGTAGCCAGTACTAATGCGTTTTTCTACTGCGTTTAAATATAGCTTAAAGTATTTTTTTCTATTTATTTTATCATGGTCACCCACTGTAAGAATAAGTTCCCTCTCATTCTTATAAATATCCAATTCTTTATAAAACGCATTGATCTCGCTCATTAAAACTTGACATACATATGCATATAAAACATCTTCTTTTATTTGATAACCCATTCCCAAAAAATACTCTGTAATTTTTTGCGGATTAAGTTCATCGTACAAATATACAGTTCCGTATTCATCCACATTAGAACAGCAAAATCTATGACGTATCATCTTGCTTATACTAGAAGAAATTCCATGATTATCTATCAAAGAGTACATTTCCTCCTTTTTGTATCGATTGATTCCTTCTTTAATCATTTTTATGCACAGCTCATATGGACACATATATTCTTTAATATTCATACACTTCCTCCAACCTATATTCCAGTCCGCCGAGCATGCTCAGGTACACGAATATCAATTCCTTTCTCTTTCCATTTCTGAAACAACTGATTATAGCTGTCTTCTCTTTTTTGTTTTTCCAATCTTATCTTATTTACTACCTGCCCTGTCATTTCCTGCAAAGACCTGTCCTTGATTGTAAGCTGCCCATTAGAATTTATATCAAATTCATTCAATAACTGCTCTTCTATAATATATTCCTTCCATTGCCCATTTTCCTCAATCTCATAATATGCCACCGTCAAGACTGCCGAGTAGTAATCCCGGCTCTTCGCTGAAAGGAACAGGCAAAATCCTTGCTTACGTTGAATTTTCATCAGCCATTCCGGATACTGCCCCTGGTTATGAATATTCTTCCTATCCACCACATAGAGAAGATGAATCCCCTGACTGTTTTCTTCAAGTATATTTATTTTTTCATCAGAAAGATTTGTTCTCTCCTGACAATAACTGAGTGCCACTTGTTTCTTTTCCGATAAAAAAGTAAACTCATATTTTCTGGAATTGTCTTCGACCGTACAAATCGGCACCTCTGCTTCCACATCATCAGTTTTCAGCTTATCATCTAACCAGCATTTTAGCGTCACTTTTGCATCTACTGAATTCTTACTTTCCGGCACCCAAGTACAATTTTCTGACTCTTTACCATCCAGTATCCTAAAATGCTGTGTTTTTAAGTTTCTGTCGCTGGCAATCAAGATTAAGTTTTTTCCGCATCGGCAAGGACAAAATAGTTCTTTATTTTGCCCCAATGCACGAATTTCCTCTACTTTTCCTTCAATATTGATTTGCTTTCCATCACATACAGTATAAATACTTTCTATTCTGATCATCCGGTTTTTCCATAAAGCAACAGGCCGTTTTATCATTTTCTTTCACCACCATCTTATGAACAATGCTTATTATCAGCAACATTCCACCGCATCTCTTATTTTATATCATCCTGCGATTTTTCCGGATATAGTTTCTTATAGATTTTCCGTAATTCTTCCCGATAATTGCTCGTTGTCGAAATTCGGAATAGCGGTATATTGATTTGCGCAAATACCTTATTTTTAAAGTCGTCTGTTTTTTGAGCCTTTTGCGTATTATGACTCTTATCATCTAATTCGATTCCACAAAGTATATGCAGTTGTTCATCACATAACATAAAATCAATATGTCGGGATTTAATGTATCCACGGTACTTTGTATTATTCTGCTTATCTGTTACAGAAATGAAATCTTCCATACGGACTTTCGGACAAAATAACAGCTGATTCTCATCACAAAATAACTTCAAAGCCTTAAAGAACGTATACTCCGTTTTAGTAAGTAAATTCTTCCGTTCATACGGGTATTGCTGTTCCTGCTTCGGTTCTTCACAGCTATCTGCTGAAACACCTTCCCGTTTCTTTTCAAAAAACTTCGTATAAACCACATATGCAGCCAATAAAATAATTACAATAAAAAGTAATGTTTCCATATCAAATTCCCCCCATAATACTTATTCTTCTGTTTCATAGTAAAAACACTCTTCCCACTTGCAATCAAGCGCTATACATATAAGGCCTGACAGGTAAGCAGTGGGCGAATATTGGCCTGTTTCTAACGAACTAATTGTATTTTGTGTTGTTCCTGCCATCTTTGCCAAAGCTGTCTGCGACAGCCCCTTCTCTAATCGTTTTTCTTTAATTCTGTTTTTTAGCTTCAAATGAGAATTCATATCAGTAAAACTCCTATAGATAAAAATATAAAAAATAATGCTATTACACTTTCCAATGCTCCTGCAATAACCTTCATCTTTTTCTTGCGCTGTAAACCTTCATACAGATTCGATGCTCCAGCCATTGTAAATATGATGGCTACTTTCCCAAAGTCAAACGATTTTGTCAGGAAGTATTCCAATAAAACAAGGATAGTACATAATATTACGCCTAACATTGTTCCCACATTTACCGCTCTTTTTTCTACAGCATTTTCGTACTCACCCCTGCCATCTGATTCTGCTTGAGCTGCTTTTAAAATTTCTTCTTTTGTCATAGTCCATTCTCCCTTACCAAGTTTTCCGATATAGTTTATATATACGTTTTACCAAGTTTTCCGATAATTGTCAAGTACAAAATCAAATACGACTAAATAACTCCTACATACAATAAGCTGCCCACCTTACCGGAGGACAGCTTATTCTGTCATAAAGACCTATTTCAAGTTCAACACCCACCGGCTTTCTGTCTGATAGAAAATCAACTTTGCCCGGAAGGACTTCTCCAACATAGTAATGGTACAGTCAAATTCAATCGATGGAATTCCTGCATATTTTTTATTATCGCGGCTATGCACTTCTATTTTCTTAATAATATGCATTTCACCATCATCATCCTGAACCTTCAGCATCAGGGGAATCATCTTGCCATTACTGGTAAACCAACATTCGCATGCCACTTCTATTTGAGTGCCGGTTACTTCTCCTGCGTCCAGCTCCTTTGTATTAGTCCCAATACCAAATGCCATTGTTCCCCTCCTCTCCTGCTACTGAATCTGCAATTTACTGTAATCTACCGTTCTTTTTTCTCTGGAAATCCCGCCGCACATGTGATCAATCGGCTGGTCCACAAATACCGCTCTCTTCACGGCATCTATCCCGAACCGTTCCCTGATGCGGTCCACCATATCATCTACCTTTGCAAGCTTATCATAATCCGTATCATCAAAAAGTAGCAATTGACGTATAAAATTATCATCCTGTACTCTGCTGGTATGAATCCCCAGATGACGAATTGCAGCACCATTCCATAGTTCTAAAAACAATTCACAGGCCGCCTCATATATCTCTAAAGTCAGATTTGTACTGGAACGCAGGCGCTTCTGGTGTGACACATAAGATAAATCCGAATACCGGATACCTACCGCCACCACCTCTACCTGAACCAGATCCGCACGAAGCCTATTCCCCACGGTCTCAGCCAAAGCAAGCAGTACTTTCTTCGCATTTAGTATATCTACCACATCAAAAGGTGTTGTGGTACTATTCCCATATCCCTTATTAGGAGCCGCCTGTGAAAGTACCGGAGAACAGTCTATCCCATTAGCAAATCCCCAAATAATCTCGCCCTGTTTTTTTAGAATAGTCTTAAGCCACTTTGGATCACAGTTGGCCAACTCGCCTATCGTCCGGATGCCCATAGTAAATAATTTCTTTGCAGTTGCCCGACCTACAAAGAACAGATCCGATACCGCCAAAGGCCACATTTTTTTCTCTATTTCTTCCGGATACAGTGTATGCACCCGGTCCGGCTTCTTAAAATCGGAAGCCATCTTTGCCAGGAGTTTATTTCTGGATATACCCACATTCACTGTGAAACCAAGTTCATCACGAATGCGGTTCTTTATCAGTTCTGCTGTTTCCTCTGCCGTTCCAAACAAGTGGCAGGTGTTGGTCATATCAACAAAAGCTTCATCGATGCTGTACTGTTCAACCACATCCGAGTATTCCCGTAGTATTTCCATAAAAGCAGCGGAACACTGCTCATACAGTCCATAATTTGGAGGAACTAAAATCAGTTCCGGACATTTTTGCTGTGCCTCAAGAATTGTTTCTCCTGTTTGGATGTTATATTTCTTGGCAGGAATAGATTTCGCAAGAATAATCCCATGCCGCATGGTCATATCACCACCCACAGCAGCAACCTGAGTCCTAAGATCAACCTTCCCTCCCAAATGGTGGATGCGATAACATGCTTCCCAGCTTAGAAAAGCACTGTTGACATCAATATGAAAAATGATACTATCTGTCATACACATAGCCTCCCTGTGTGTGAAATTATACAAACAAATGTTCGATATGTCAAGTCAGAACATTTTATGGCATATCTTCCACAAGCTGCAAGCAGCCTGTAAAATGAACCCCTTATTATAGCAAAAAAGCGACAGAACCATACGTGTTCTGCCACTTTTTCCTAATTTTAGTCTACATCAATTATTACTTGACAATAATCTATAATTCTTTCTCCACAGAAGAAAAATCTCAACCTAATATCATACTTATCTTTTTCATACACCCATTCATAATCCTCAACTTCTTCTGTGTTATCAAAAAAGTTAAAATCACTCCATCCAATTCCTCCATAAATATTTGTAGGTTCGCCGAGAAATTCAATAATTTCACTTTTTAAAGTTTCCCTACTAATATATGATGATATTATTGCAGGTTCCACATAGAAAATAACAGTAGACGCCTTTTGTTTAGAAGATGTCCAACAGAATGTTAGCCACGGATACTCATTGGCAGTAAAAATACGTGCATCTTTATTTGCAACACTATATATATCCGCTTCTCCTAAATATTCTAAGCTATTATAAAAAGTATTATAGTCACTTAAAACAACTTCTGATTCGATAAGTTTGAGCAGCGATTTATCAATCCCCTGAATCTCAGCTAAATTTTTGGGTCTACTATTAGCCCATTCTCTATTGCCAATCAATTCCTGCAACTTTGATGGTATAGGTGTATTCGTTGCCGTTGGCATTGGTGTATTCGTTGCCGTTGGGATTGGCGTATTCGTTGCCGTCGGCATTGGCGTATTCGTTGCCGTTGGCATTGGCGTATTCGTTGTCGTTGGGATTGGCGTATCTGTTGCTGTTGGGATTGGTGTATCTGTTGCTGTTGGGATTGGTGTATCTGAAATAATTGGTATTGGTGTATTTGTCATTTGTGGAACTGGAGTGTATGAATTATCAACCACCATTCCATCGGAATTGTTAGCCTGTCCAGAGCTATTACTTAATTCTTTATCCTCTATACCATTAAGTTTACCGAGTAAGAATGCAACACCTCCAAATAGTATAATTGCACAAAGTGCCAAAACAAAAATCAGCTTATGTGAAGACAGTATTTCTTTCGTGACAGCTTCCTCTTCTTTTCCTAACTCTTGAAACTGTTCAACAATTATTTCCTTACTTTTTCGTGTTTCTTCTAATTCTTTTTCCTTCTCATCTAATTTTTCTTTTAGTTCATCAATTTGACTTTCATAATAATCCTTAACCTGCAATAGTAATGCTCTTAGTTTTTGCTCATTTGCATTAGTTCGATATAGCGAATATCCTTCCTCTAATCTTGCAATACCACATCTTACAACTCGCAAACTCAGCTTTATTTCTTGAGTCTTATTCATCTTAGCCAATTGTTCTTTATATCTTAGATTTTCTTTCTCAATCTCTAATAGAATAATCTCAAGATTATTTACCTTCGACGCATATTTTTTAGTCAGCTCATTCGTTTCACCCTGTAGCCTATCAAATATAGAAGCCGCTTCGTTTTGCACATTCAAT
The DNA here is from genome assembly GCA_017623675.1 of Lachnospiraceae bacterium. Classification (GTDB taxonomy): domain Bacteria; phylum Bacillota; class Clostridia; order Lachnospirales; family Lachnospiraceae; genus CAG-632. The sequence continues at coordinate 44,310 of JAGAOO010000070.1, read as the reverse complement.
AATAGAATTTCTTTCTCATGCAATTCATTCTGTAGCTTCTTTATTACAGAATCTCGTTCACTCATAGATGCATTTACAGAAACCAGTGCATCATTTGCTCCTGATAATCTCTTTTGCATCTGTTCAATTTCTGTTAATAACTTTTCCTGCGCTACAGAAAAATTTCTTCTTAATTCTGTTCTCTCCTTTGCCAGTTTCTTAATTCTCTGCTGCAACTCTTCCCGTAATTTCTGTTCTGGTACTAATTGCTCATATTTTTCATATAAACTGCTGTAGTCCTTTTGCAATCCCCTGATTTTATCCTGATACTGCTTTTCCTTTCGGCTTCCTTCTCGCTCAACTTCCTCTAGCTGGCGCTTTAAAGAATCAATAGAACTATTTCCTCTCATTGATAATTCAGCTAGTTCATCTTGCAATTTATCTATCTGAGTTTCATATTTCTTTTTTTCATTGGTAAGTTTTGCCCTTAAGGTTTCTATTTCTTTTGCTTTATTACCTAAATCCTCCTGCATTTTAGAAATATCTTCTTCTGACACATTAGGAGCTTTTGGTGGTACTAGTTCTTCAATTACCTGATTTTTATTATCTCTAATAACATACTTCTCCCCCATTTTTTCGACAGTATATTGCGCCTGTTCGTTACAATCAGGGAAAAACTTAGATATATTATTCCTCATTTGTTCAGATGAAAAATATACACCTTCTGGAGATACAACACCATCACTGTTTTTACATATTTTACTTTCAGAATAATCCGTATATAACAAATCAGTTTGCAAGCCTAAATCTTTATATAACCACAATAACAGCACATATATGTGTCGTACAATATTGGGATATAAGTCCTCTCTATCTTCTAGTTCACTATGCGCATAAGAACGAGAAGTTATGTTTAATTCTTTTATTATATCAGTTTTTTCTTTTCCAAACACCCGCCCAAATTCGATAAAATTATTTCTATTCCAATAATCACCAAGCACTACTATTTTCCCCGGATATTTGGCATTTTTTAGTTCAGACACAAAAATGCAATATTGTTCAAGAAAAAAACGTACATTTAATGCACTTTTTATATGATCTGAATAAAAGTTGCATTCAACTTGCATTGCATATTCATATATTCGTTTGCATGAAGGATAACTCAAAAATGCTGGATTATTTACAAATTCAAAATTTGACATTTTTCACTTCTCCTCTGTTTTTCTTATGTTTTTCACATACTATTATATGACAATCGCATCGTAAATTTAAATATGATTCACAGACTCCCAGTGTCTGAATAATTGGCGCATCACCTTTTTACGTTTATACGTTTGCACATTTTGAGCAGATGCATCAGAACAATGTCATCTGCTCAAATTCTGTTGTTCGTTCCAGCTGGCAGGGAACCTTGGCAAGAAACGCTTCCGTCTTACTGCGTTCTGTTAGCCATGGTACTATGTCATCCTTATCAAGAATCAACGGCATTCTGTCATGTACCGGCTTCATCGATTCATTTGCTGCAGTCGTAAGAATAACAAATCTGTTTCCATCGTCATACCTGCTGTAAACTCCTGCCATGTAGAGAACCTTACTATCCCTTCGGGTAAAAGTACTCTTTTCTTTATGCTTGTTCCACTCGTAAAATCCCGCTGCCGGTATCACAATTCTTCTGTGTTCAACTGCTTCACTAAACATTTTCTTTTCTATGGCAGACTCACTTCTTGCATTAATTACTAATGATTTATCCATAATTCCAGGGAATCCCCATTTATAATATTCACACTTTATTCCCGACTCCGATGATACCAGAACCGGAGCACTTTCAGTGGGATGTATGTCTTTTGCCTCCCTCTTCAACTGCTCATCAACACTGCGAACAATCTTTTCAATTTCCTTTGCAGTTTCATCATCTACATAATATCTGCCGCACATACAGTACCATCGTTCCTTCCCTACTCACCTAACTTCTTATCCCTAAGTGCCATACCTTTATCTTCAATAATGTCCGGCGTATTTATGTAAACACTGCAGCTCTCCGCCATTGGACAGGATGGCTCTGTTGCATGACCATCTTTCCAGCCTTTACAAACCATCCGCACTTTCTTATATTCATTCTTTACATCTGTTGATTCACAAAGTACAGGGTATAATCCCTGGTAGCTGCTCGCTTCACATCTTCCCGACTGATAATAATACTTTTGCATTTCTCTCATCCTGTTCTTTCCCTGATGTCATTACTCAATAATCACCATCAGCAATTCTGTTACTATTTTTATTATAGCAAACCTCACGCCTGCATTCAAGAAACATCCACAGAGATTCTGTTAATCTTCCCTCCCAGTTTGTTGTATTTTTTTCTCCGGCTTCGTATATAACACTATATCTTAATTCAGCAGCTTACTGCGACATGACTACAGTAACAGCAAGCTACTATCCATATGAAGGAGGTGATTCCGAATGGATTTCGGATATGTAAGAGTATCAACAAAAGACCAGAATCCGGACCGTCAGATAAAAATCATGTTGGAGCTTGGTATTGAAGAGCGAAACATCTATGTGGAGAAAAAGTCCGGTCATAATTTCAACAGAGAAACCTATGATATGTTAGTCAACCATATCATGCGGCCGGGAGACCGACTGACTGTCACCGAGTTAAAAAGATTCGGTAGAAACTATAAAGAAATATATCGTGAGTGGCATCACATTACTAAAGAGCTGCAGATGGATATCCGAGTAGTAGACATGAAGATACTGGACACTTCCCTTAACAAAGATCTTCTTGGCCAGGTAATCACAGATGTTGTACTTGCCCTGCTTGCTTATGTAGCAGAAGGCGACTGGGAGGAGCGTCATGAGCTGCAACGCCAGGGAATTGCTGTAGCAAAAGAAAAAGGAAAACATCTTGGCCGGCCAAAAATTCAGTTTCCGGAGAACTGGGACACCTGTTACTCCAACTGGAAAGCAGGAAAAATTACCGCTCGCGAAGCCATGCAGCAGATGAATTTAAAGAAAGACAGCTTCTACCGATTGGCAAAAAATCATGAAAATAAAAATCTTTTATCAAATAATTCAAGTTTTGAGCCATAACCGGATATTTATTAATTATAGAGAAAAATTTTGGAGGTACTGCACGATGAAACAAGGAACACTATTTTTTGACCCTGAAGATGGCCGCTACACTTTTAATTACACCACCGAAGAAGGATACGACACAAGTCCGGGTGGCTTCCACTGTGGAGATTGCTTTGAAGTACAGCTCAATGGCACCTGGATTGTTACCAGGATTGAAATGGATGCCAGCAGAAACTGGTATTTGGTGGGCTTACCCGGTTTGGAAATTGAAGGTCTGCTGGCAAGAATTCCATAAACAGTAACTTAAGCGTATTATTGAAAAAAACATCCAATCCATGTTATAATTACCCTAACTTATATACTACGCTCATATCTGACACTTACATATATGAAAGGAGCTCTAATGAATAGTTTTTATATCAGAAAAAGTACAAAGAGTCCTAATGCGCTTGAATCCCAGAACAAAGAATTAGCGGAGTTTGCCGGACAGCTTATCGAAGAAGATACCGGTGAACAATTCCTAAAAATGCTGGCAAACGCAAAAGAAGGCGACTCCATCCATGTCGTTGATTTTGACAGAATTTCATCCGACCCAACGACTTTACGAAATATCATTACAGAAATGCAATTAAAAAACATCACCCTTTATGAAGGAGAAAATAAGATTGATTTCAACTCCTATTTAAGTAAAAATAACCTTTAAAAACAGATTACCGGCTGTTCTTAAATTTCCCTACGGATACCGCCTATCCTGCGATACAAACAGGATAGGCGTTTTTATTTATATGCTTATTACATTAGCATCTATTCACTGGCATTGTACTGTTATACTAATTTATAACAAAAAATTGATAAAAGTACAAGAGCTGTCCTTCTCTCGAAGAGCAGCTCTTGTCAATATTACTAAAAAAACGTATTCTAGCATAGACCTTATCAATATTCTATCTTTGGTTTGTATCAGTATAGCCAAACAATTCCTTCTACGCTATCTTCTAAGCCTCCTTATTCGGCAAAGTCATCCTATTCTTGAGTATATTTTTTCAACAAAGTTTCTAAATCTATTATAATTTCCTCAGAAATCTCATTCTCCTCACGTTCCTGCTCCCAATAAGTGCAATGAACTGTCGTACAACAGATTTTTACAGATTCGAAATTTCCTGAAAAAGCGCCCTCAGATAGATCCATACGGGTTGTTATGCGTTTTTTCGGTTTTACTTTGCATCCATAAAGTTCACAACCGCCTATTCCACAAAAATTGTAACCATCAACTTCTGTATCTCTAGTAACTAACGATACCGTATAAGAAGCACTTTTATTTTCTATTTCAAAATATAAAATTATATTATTATTAAAACGACCAATGTCGGTTATATACATATTTATCAGTTCATTTGAATAAATCAGCTCCATATCTCTACCATTATCATACTGCATAGAATCAATAATTCTTATACATTTTTTTGCCTCTTCTTCGGTTAATATATTTCTGGCTTGTAATGAATAAATCTCTGTTACTTTTCTCTCATAACTGCTCATTGTATACCTCCGTTCAATATTTAATATCTTGTTCCCGTAACGCTTTTTGAAATAATTTTTGTTTGTTTCACATTTGGATACTTGCTTTTCGCTTGGCGAATCGCATCAGCGTCATTATCAGCTGTTACAGTAACATTTACGGTTGACCAAACGATTTTTGTTCTTGAATATGTAACTGCAATTCTGTATCTGTACATAAATCACCTCCTATGTAATTCCTTTTATTAATTATAACTTCAGAAGGCATATTTATCAAGCAGTTCGTATTATTTTATACAATAAAAGACCGTAATTCTCTTTCATCTCAATTTCTGTCAGTTTTCTTATTTGATGCCAACATATAAAATATATTTTTAAGAAGAAAATCAGAAAACTATGAGAACAGAAATAATAGCAAATTCTTCTCTGCTCTTATTAGAATCCAAAGTATTCTCTGCAGAATAATCTGACTGTGTTCTGTTTGCTTTAACAAAGAGGTCATATAAATCAGCATTCTATTATGCCATGCCGCAAATGTCTGGAAAGGTACGCCTTTTGAGATATTCCCTCAAAAGGCGTTTTCCTTCCTTTTGCCTGTCGCTAAAGGTTCAAAAGAACGTTTACGACATCGCATAATAAAATGCTAACCTTATGCGATACACTGTTTTCAACATCCAACAATGTATTGCGGTTGCTTAGTTGTACAAGGATCAAATTTCATAGAGCCGGATACATTCCATCAGTACCAAACAAAGTTCCTGATACAAATCCGCATCAAAAACATTTTTTACTATTGAGTTTTTTGTAAGAAGCGGATTATACATCCGAATCAATTCTAGCACAGCTTCTTTCTCTCCCTGTTTGGCCGCCAGCAATAAATCAATAAATTCCATTGCATTTCCCATTCTATTTTTTCAGCTCCTTTCTTAATTTCCTAAGTACATAAAAAAATGCTTGCTGCGCTTGTTGCGAACTTACCCCGATTTTCTTTCCCAACTCTTCGAAAGTCAGCTCGCCCATTATTCTGCCGAACAGAAGTATCCTTTCCGTTTCCTTCAGTTTTGTAATAGCATTCACCAGTTTGGTTTCATCAATCAGCTGCAAGAATTCCTGCATCTTTTCCCAGTGCTCTGCTGCATACTCCGTTCTTTCCACAATAAATCGGTTATGCAACTCCTCAAAATCAATTCTTGGTTCATCTTTCACGTTATCCGGGAAACCCACTTCATTATTCGCTCTTTGCTGAAGCTTCTGCAGATATTTTATCCTTCTGCGCTCCACCGCAATTACAAGGTATTTGGTAAATCTATTCTGGATGTTGCTGCTCTTATCTGATTTCATTATACTTCCTCCTTTACTTGATTCGTTGTTTCGTACTAAAATCAAGCAGGGAGGTCCCCTACATTCGGCATAGCAGCCGAATGTAAAATTTTCAGGATAAGATTTCTTTCATCACATCCCCCGTTTCCATTATTCTTTTATCCGGACAGCACTCCTTTCTTTTACTGTTCTACTCATTATCGTGTTAGCCAAATCACCTAAGTCAAGCAGAAATACAATATTTTCACAAAAAATGGCATAAAAAAAGCATTGGACATTTCCAACGCTTTTTTTCGTATAATTTACTTCCTATAATATGCGTCTAACTTTTTCATAAATGTTTTCCCAAACAGCTCACCCATTTTCCGGATATGATCATATTTCTTTGGTTTTGCTCCTTGTGATTCCCACAAAGCAACTGCCCCTCTGGAACATCCAAGATAAGCTGCAAGCTTTTCCTGGGTTAATCCTTTCTTCTTTCGATATACCGCTATCGGATTCTTCTGAACATCTAGTTTTTGTTTCTTTTTTAATTCTTTCAGTGTAGATATCACATAGCCGCATTGTATGCAATATGCATTCTTGTGAATGTGGGTTACATTACTTACTTCAAAATCAGCTTTAACCACAGTATTATCAAAAGAGTAATAAATAGGCACATTAATATAATCATTCAGTGTGTAATATCCTTTCTCACTGCCACAGTGAGGACATTGCAATATCATCTGTACTCTCCTTCTGTATGCTTTCCTTTCGTATTTACTCCTGATCAAATGCCAGTTCCGGCTTTTCTTCCTCCTTCGGAAGTTCAATTCCTTCCTTCGCACAATATGCTTCCAATGTTTCCATGAAACTATCCTCATCCAGCAAAGACAGGACATCATAATGTTTCAGCAAGTATCCGTTAATCAAATCTGCATCATCCTTCAAAAATGCATACACCTGCTCCGGATCCATTTCCCATCGTGCCGCAAGCAGATTTGTTACGTTATTGATGAACACAATATGCTCCAGTTCCACCTCACCTGATATCAGTTCCGTATTAGTATTGAGTTCTTCCTGAGTAATATATCCCTGATGCTCTACATCATCTACTTTATATGTGACCTCAATATAATTATTGGTAATCTCATTCCACACATGGATTTCCGTATTAACTGGGATCTCTTTTTTCTCAGCAGTTTCAGAATTCTCTTCCTGCAGACAGATAGTTGGGATAATGACCTTATATACTGGCTCACACGCATAAGATATCCAGCCACCAAAAAAAGCAGCTGTCAGCCATTTCACCAGTTCTATCAATAACCTTTTCCCTTTTTCACCCCACTTAGCAAGGAACTGATTTATTGCACCGGACTTATCTTCGCATTCAGTCAGACGCAGTATTTCCTCACACATTTCTTCTTCGATGTTTTGTTCCCAGGTATCCTGTTCTTCCCCAACTTCCCAGACAGATGCATCGATTTGTTCCTCTAATGCCTGTTGTAATCCGGTCAATAAAGACGGATTCAGCATTACCTGGTTACGTATTTCGGTTAACTGGGCAAATGCCTGCGATTCCTGCAGAATAGGCTGAATTGTCTGCAGGCAGCTTCTTATTGGCTGCATAGAAGCCTGAACCTGGCTAACAAAGTTTGTAATTCCTGCCACCACCTGGTATTCCTGCAGTACCGGTTGTATCATGTTATGAAATGCAGATATCCCCTGGAATACTGATTCCTGTGCTCTATAAAATCCTTTCATTTCCTGCTGAAATTCTAAAAAGGCAGGCTGCAAATGAAGATTCTGTTTAAATTCATTCACTGCATTCAAATACGCTGCCGCACCACTGCTATTTATAAATGCAGACACAGCATTTGTTACACTAAACTGTTCTGCTATACTGTTATGCAATCTGATAGACTCTTCTATACTGCTCATCTTTTGTCTCCCCATTTCCCTTTGTATCAACTGTAATTGATAACACTCTCCCTCACAGTGTTATATTCATAAATACCTCATCACGCTCATCCTGTGTAATTCCCAAGTACCGTTTCGTAATCTCATAATTGGAATGATTATAGATAGACATTAATAACGCCGGCTGTACACCCTGTTTCCATGCCTGGTAGCCAAATGTCTTTCGCAAGGAATGGCAGGAGATATTATCTTCAAAACCTAATTCCCTGGCTGCATTTTTTATAATAGTAAAGGCATAGTTTCTGCTAATGTGCTGATTCTCTCCCTTCTGGCTACGGAAAACAAACAACTCCGGAGATACCACCGCCCCCTGCAGACAATATAATTCTAAAGCGTCTTTTATGGCAGAATTGATAGCAACTATATTACTTTTTCCCGTTTTCTTCTCTTTTATTGAAATATGCTGCCGGTACATACCGGTTTGAAAATTAAACACATCCGCCCACCGGAGCTGCAAGATATCACTGATACGCAACGAAGTATTTAAGCCAAATACAATTAATGTGTAATTTCGAAATTCCTTACGTTCAAGGAAGTAATTCTTCAGTGCAAAAATCTGCTCTAATTCTTTTATCGGTTGTGTCTTTGCCATACTGTAATTACTCCTTTACTCTTTTATCATCCCCATAAGGACCACATATTTATTATACAACACGATTCTATGCAGTACAACAAATTCACTTCTTATTTCTTAATTTCCAGTTGCAAAATTACATGCTGCACACTATAATTAGATAAGTAATTATACATTACTACACTTTGGGAGGAAGCAAAATGTCATATCCATCTTATGAAGAACTTCATAAAGCGGTTTACAATTTTCTTCCGGAGAAGCTTACCAACGGAACTTTAATTTTAGAGTATCTTGAAAATACTTTCGTTCCTTCCATGGTAAACATTGATCCATACAAGGAGCCCCTGCCGACTCATTACAGTTTTCATAAGATAGGAGAATCGGATAGCGACTGCGTTATGCCTGCTGGTGCCAGCCACACGGTACGGCTTCTACACTACATTCCGAAAAACAAGGAGCAGCAGCTTCTTCCGGATGTCATTTTAGCCGCTTATTCACATGCCATGGTATCGGTCAAAAACCAATCACTCCCATCCGCATGGGAAGAACCGCTAAAATCTTATGAGAAAGCTGCCAAGAGCGAGTTAAAGAAAAATAACTACCCTCTTTGGCATCATACCTGCAAAACATACCTTCCTGCAGAACTGGATTATTCGTATACCAGCCAGGTATTAGTTGATGAGGAAACTGCAGCTGACACTGCAAAACTGGCTAAACATATCGTTGCCTCGGTTATGCAAGTATTAGAAGAATACCATATCATTTACCACGGATACACGGAAGAATGCTATCAGCAGGCAGAGGAATATAAATTATCACTTTATAATCCGTATTAGGCGTTGACGCATCAAATTTCGTCATGTAAAATCACTATACTGCCTACATACAGACAGGAGCATCATTATGAATAAGAAACCCGGATTTTGTACAACTACATACCGCTTCCGCTTGTACTGCGACAATATGCAGCTGCTTCGTGAAACAAAGCTCATGTACAACCGGGTACTGAAATTTTACTATGATGTTATCCGTAAAGAACCGGCTATCTGGAATGTACCAAAGCTTCAGATGATGCGTGAACTGGAGCTTCTGACTATCGGTTCCAGAGGGGAATCCAGCGATGACACCAAATATCCTTTTCCTTTTGAGAAAGTACCCCTGTATTTCCGCAGAGCTGCCATCAATGATGCCATACGGCTCCAGGGCAGTTTCCGCTCCGGTGAAGACAGCGGTACCAAAGAAGCTTTAAACTTTGATGCCTCCCCTATCTACTATAAGGGTATGTATAAAGAGTTTACTTCTACCTCCATTAACTTAAAACTCTACAATGGCGCAAAATGGATCTGGCAGCACTGCGAAATTGATACCTGTGGCAGAACCATGCCGGAGGCTGACCGGATTATGTCCCCAATCATTGTACTTGAAAAAGACAGGGCCATGCTTCATATTCCAGTAAAGCAGGATGTGGATGATGTGCGACCGGCAAAAGAACGTCTGGCAAACAAAGAAAAGCTCTGTGCTATTTATTGTCCTAACAGTGATACCCTGGCAGCCATGGTTATTGTGGATGCGGAAGGAAACTTTATCAAGAGCAAATTTATCGGAGGCGGAGACGAATTAGCCCATCGAAAGCAGACACTTCTCGACCGTATAGAGAAAAACAGAAAAAGCATGGGATATGGCAAAGGTGCCAAAGAAGAATGGATAGAATCTCATGGTTCAATTCCTGCTGATGATAACAAAGCCATCCGTGAGAAGATACATCATATCACGGATAATGCAGCCCACAAGGCAAGCAAAGAAATAATTGATTTCTGCATAGAAAATGAGGTCAGCATCATTGTTGCACCTAATTATATACAGTCCATGAACTTTAACACCGTAGGATATGTTCCTAGTTCCAGTTACGACTGGATTGGACGCAGAATTATCTCCTATGTAAAGTATAAATCATTTGCTGCAGGTATTGTTACTGCCACAGCAAGCACCAAGGATATTGCATCCTGCTGCTATAAGTGTGGCGGCAAACTAAAAAAATACAATAAGAATCACAAACCCGGCATCAATTTTTACGGTGGCAAAAACTTCATCTGCCCTAATGACCACAAAGGTAATTCTTATTTCAATTCTGCCATGAATGTTGCCAAAAACTTTTTAAGTACCATGAGCAAATAACAGACCACTTCCGGAAGTTAGCCTTCGGGCTTCTTCATACATTACTGGAAACAGTAAAAATGGCCTGCTTCTATATGTCGCAGGCCATCAGGTTCCATATCACCTTTTTCTACCGAAAGGCAGGGATAAAGATATGGGAAGTTATTAAAATAAATACTTGCTCCTTGTTTAGTATTCTTCATTATTGCATAACTCCTATAATATCTAACTGCAAAAATGATATATACACTAACTTTCATTCATCTTATATTCATTTCTTCCCGAACGGAATTTTATAGGTTGGTACAATATCCTTTACCATTTCCCTAACGCTTCCGGTTTCATCATATACGGCATCCTTTAATTCCATCAGGGCATCAAAGAATGCAATATCGTCCATTTCGATCGGACGTGCCACGGAAATACGGTTGTTTTCGGTGGTTTTTAAGCCTTCCTCTTCCATCAGGCGCTCTTCGTAAAGCTTTTCGCCCGGTCTTAAGCCGGTATATTCAATCATAATGTCTTCATTTGGTACATAACCGGAAAGACGGATTAAGTTCTTGGCGAGGTCCACAATCTTTACCGGTTCACCCATATCCAGAACGAAGATTTCTCCGCCCTCTGCAAACGCGCCTGCTTCGAGTACCAGGGAAACCGCTTCCGGAATGGTCATGAAGTAACGGATGATGTCCGGATGGGTTACGGTTACCGGACCGCCCTCTTTAATCTGCTTTTTGAACAGCGGAATTACACTGCCGTTGCTGCCGAGCACGTTACCAAAACGCACCGCCACAAACTGTGTTTTGGAGCGGCGGCTGTAGGCCTGTACAATCATTTCGCAGATACGCTTGCTGGCACCCATGATATTGGTTGGGTTTACCGCCTTGTCGGTGGAAATGAGAACAAAACGCTCTACGCCGTATTTGTCGGCTGCCTGCACGGTTTTGAGTGTTCCGAATACGTTGTTCTTGATTGCCTCGTTCGGGCTGTCTTCCATTAAAGGAACATGCTTGTGTGCCGCTGCATGGAACACAATATTTGGCAGGTAGGTTTCAAAAATTTTGTTAATACGGTTAGTGTTACGAACCGAAGCAATTAATACAATCAGGTTCAGTTTTGGATACTTACGCTTTAATTCCTGCTGGATTTCATAAGCGTTGTTTTCATAAATATCTACAATAATCAGTTTTTTGGGACCTGCTGCCGCAATCTGACGGCAAAGCTCGCTGCCGATGCTTCCGCCACCGCCGGTAACTAAAACGGTCTGGTTCTTTACAAAGGCAGTAACCTTTTTCATGTCTACCTTAACCGGCTCTCTGCCGAGTAAGTCTTCAATTTCTACATGACGGAGCTTGCTGACGCGGAGCTCGTTATTTACAAACTGGTACATGCCCGGCACCATTTTGATTTCGCAGCCGGTCTGGTTGCAGATGGTAGCAATTTCTGCAGTTTCTTTACGGGAAACCGATGGCATGGCAATGATAATTTCGTCGATGTTGTAACGGCTGGCAGCCTCAATGATGGAATTTCTTCCGCCGACAATCGGGAAGCCGCTGATGCTCTTGCCCTTTAATTCCGGATTGTCGTCGATGATACAGCCGATTTCCTTATGTAAGTACTGGCTTGTCTTAATTTCGCGGATTAATAAATCTGCGGCGGAACCGGCACCTACAATCATAACGCGTGAAAGGTCTCCGCGCTTTTTATCGTCCCACTTGCTCTTAATACGGCGCAGAATGCGGTATGCAAAACGGGTACAAACCGTTGCTCCGACTAAAATTCCGGCATATAAAAACCAGTAGCTGCGCGGCATTTTGATATCTGCCAGAGTAAGACCCAGCAGCTGGATTAAGGTTGCGGTAACACCTGCCAGAATAATACGTTGCAGTTCATACCAGCTGGCATACTTCCATACACTGCGGTATAAACGGAACAGCCAGTATACTGCCAGCACCATAATTATGTTTAGCGGCATAGTACGCCATACATTATCCAAATAAATCTTGTCTATTTTTGTGATGGAAAAATCAAAGCGGATCCATAACGCCATGATAGATGCTACAAAAACTGATATTCCATCTAACATAATAAAGAAAAGTTGCTGAAAAATATTTTCTTTTTCTTTTATCCATCTCAACATTTTTTCCCTCCGAATAAAATCCATAGATTACGCATCAGTTAGTAAATTACCATCACAATATTACATTTATTCCTAGTAAAGCTCATTATATCCTTACTATTTGCTCTGTTCATTAAACCAACTATTACCTATATACTAATCTCTTCTGAATAAGTCTCTGGTGTAAACCTTTTCTTCTACATCCGCCAGAATATCCTCGTAACGATTTGCCACGATAACATCGGAACGGTGCTTGAACTCCGCTAAATCGTTGACCACAAGGGAGCCGAAGAAAGTGGTTCCATTCTCCAGGGTCGGCTCATAAATAATAACCTCTGCGCCCTTGGCCTTGATGCGCTTCATGACGCCCTGAATGGAGGACTGACGGAAGTTATCCGAGTTTGCCTTCATGGTAAGACGAAAAACACCCACGATAACCGGCTTCTCCAACGCTGCATCATAAGCGTTGGCACCCTCATAGGAGTACGCACCAGCCTTTTGAAGAATACGGTCAGCAATAAAATCCTTACGGGTGCGGTTGGACTCTACGATGGCACCAATCATGTTCTGTGGCACGTTCTCGTAGTTGGCAAGCAGTTGCTTGGTGTCCTTGGGCAGACAGTAGCCACCGTAACCAAAAGAAGGATTGTTGTAATGGCTGCCAATACGCGGGTCAAGACCCACACCGGCGATAATCTGGCGAGTATTAAGTCCCTTCATCTCAGCATAGGTGTCCAACTCATTGAAAAAGCTGACACGAAGCGCCAGGTATGTATTTGCAAACAGTTTTACTGCTTCCGCCTCGGTAAATCCCATAAACAATGTGTCGATGTCTTGTTTGATAGCACCCTGTTGCAGAAGCTCTGCAAAAATATGTGCAGCCTTTACCAGCCGCTCATCGTTAAGGTCGGTACCCACAATAATACGGGACGGATACAGGTTGTCGTACAGTGCCTTGCTCTCACGCAGGAACTCCGGACTGAACAGAATGTTCTTGCAGCCGGTCTTCTTACGGATGCTCTCGGTATACCCCACCGGAATGGTAGACTTGATTACCATGATAGCATCTGGATTATACTCCATAACCAGCTTGATAACCGCTTCTACTGCAGAAGTGTCGAAATAATTCTTCGCACTGTCGTAGTTGGTAGGAGCCGCAATCACAACGAAATCGGCATCTGTGTAAGCTTCCTTCGCATCTAAGGTTGCTACCAGATTTAAATCCTTGGTGGCCAAATATTCTTCAATATAATCATCCTGAATCGGTGATTTCTTATTGTTTATTAACTCTACTTTTTCCGGTACAATATCCACAGCCATAACCTGATTATGCTGAGCCAACAAGGTAGCAATGGAAAGACCGACGTAACCGGTGCCGGCAACTGCGATTTTGTAGTTGGACATTCGTTTACTCTCCTTTACTCAACTATTTGTGTTTTTATGCTTTATTACATCATACTAATTATTTTTAATCCATTGTTAGGATATCTTCCCATTTAATGGAACATCCCTTTTTTACAGCCTTAACAACCCTTACATGATTATTTAATAACATTTCATAATGTATAGGTTCAATACCTCTACTTTCATTTCCTGGTCTTAAAATAGCTGTATTTTGTGTACTAATTACATCTCCTGCGCGCAAATCTTCAGTTGCGAAAACACATCTATACGCATATTTTCTCAAATTTTCTTCTACTTCAATTACCATCTTTTGTGAAGTTCCTAATGTTTCTTGATGAATAAATTGTTGTTTTTCATCATCAGACATATTTTCTACTTTTCTTATTGCTAAACACATTTCGGCTAACTGTTCAGGATTAACAGCAAAGGAATGATCTGCTCCTGGTAAATTTTTGTCAATAGTAAAATGCTTTTCGATAATTTTGGCTCCTAACGCCACCGCAGTCACAGGTGCTGCAACCGGATCTTCTGTATGATCCGAATAACCAATAATTACATTTGGAAAAGCTTGCTTATACATTTGAATTATGCGTAAATTACACTCACTTAACGGTGTTGGATACTTTGCAACACAATGCATTAATCCAATCTTATCATTTCCTACTTCACTTATAGCACGAATTGCGATATCTACATCCGACAAGTATGCACCTGCTGATGAAAAAATAACTGGTTTTTTATATTTAGCAACATGTTTTAACAAAGGAATATGAGTAATTGCATATGAAGCCATCTTAAATGAATCAACATTTTGATTATTTAATATATCCGCTCCATCTTCGTCGCAAACGGTACATAAAAAACCAATTCCTTTAGAATCACAATACTGCATAAGCTTGGGAATCCATTCATATGGCAATTCAGTACCTTTTAATATCTCATTAATTGGCTTTACCTGACCTGCAGCAGTTGTATAATCTCCCGCATTAGGTGTATACATTTTATCTGCCCTAAATAACTGAAACTTAACAATATCAGCCTTTGCGGCGACTGCTACATCTATTAATTGAAGTGCCTGATCATATTTCCCATCATGATTTATTCCTGCTTCAGCTATAATAAGTGTTCTACTGTTATTTGAAACTTTTTTACCACCAATAATTAGTTCTTTCATAATTAAATTCTCCACTTAATAATTTGTTACTTTTTGCTTTACATGTTTATTACTCTCCAAAACGGTTGGATTATCAGATATATACTGTAAGACATCATCCAGCGTAAAATCTGAATTTATTGGATAAAGAGCTTCATATATTTCTTTTACCAACCTGTAATCTTCTTCTGTATCTGTGGTTAGCCGAATATTCTCATGGTTGTACTTACCTGACTGCGGTTTATTCCACTTAAATTTATTTCCGGATCGATACATAAATAGTGTAACATGCTCTCTACATTCATCATCCACAGCTTCTCGCCAAGCGCTACTTAATGCCTCATAACTAAATAGTTCTATAGCCGTGCCTAACGGCATACCTTGCGCATAATAAACATAATCATAAGAGTTTGACATATAATATTCTATACCTTCGTCAATAATACTCGGATCAAACAAAGCATTATCAGCTGTCATTCTAATTATCAATTCCGATTTATATTCTGTTGTACATTTGTAAAAACGATCTAACACATCTTTTTCACTACCTCTAAAATACTTATAATTTCTTATTTCACAAAATTCTTGTACAACATCATCTGCCAAGGAATCCGAAGTTGCTACAATAACTTCATCAACATTATTACATTTCTTAGCACGTTCTACAATCTGCTCCAACATAGGAAGTCCACATAATGGTTTTAATATTTTACCTGGTAACCTAGTGGAACCCATTCTTGCCTGAATAACTATATGTGTTTTCATTGATTTATCCTTTCTTTACAATATGATAAATACTATTAATCTTATTAATCTTAAACCCTTGCTTAAAATAAAAATTTATCGCTGCTATATTAGAAACTTGCGTTCCAACATACACAATAGGGACACCTTTACCGTTCAAATAATTATCTAAAGCAGTAAACATATAATTACCAATTCCCTTACTTTGATAATTTTTGTTTACAACTGTTAGCTCAATTGTAACCGACTCATTACCATTGTGCGAAAACAAAATAAACCCAACAATTTTTTCATCAACCTTTGCTAATACATAATATTTATCTTCTTTACGAAATGCATTAGCAATCCAATTATGATAAAGTTTAAATCGCTGTTCTCCCAGTCGCTCATCATTAAAGAAACGGGAGTACTTAAAATTTTGAGCCAAACTAACTACTTGTTCATTAGGCTCAAGGTTATTTGTTATTTCAATAGTTATATCATCTCTTAAATTCAAGTTGTGTTTTTCAATATTTTTTTTCAAATTCATATTTATATCTGCTAGAAAAGAATATTTTCCTAATAATTGAGGAATTTTATAGTTAATACAATTTTGATTATCTTGATTAATAACCGTAAAAAATAATCTATCTTTATCATTTACGAAGTCAACGATTTTCTCCAATTGCTCGATCTCTGAAATTGTACATTTATATGAATCTATTCCAAAAAAATCTGTATCCCACTCTAATTCATGTATTTCATCTAAATTATTATTTTCCATTCTCATCTGCCTCCTATAGCAATTGTTTAATAACATTCAATACATTTTCAATACCATTGACAGAAACATACTTTTTCTGCAAATTACTCATTTGTAATCTTACTTCTTGTTTCTTTATTTTATTAAATAATTTAACAACTGCTTCTTCCAACTCTGTTTCAGCACAATTTATAAATTCACATGCACCCTCATCAAAAAATTTTTTTGCCGTTATATTCTGATGCTCTACTTGACATAATACAATGCATGGTGTTCCTATATATGCTGCTTCAAATAAAGTAATTCCCCCAGATATTAGCGCTATATCTGCCGAATATAAATATTCAGATAAATCATTACAATTTTCTAACACCTGCACATTCTTGTACATCTGTCCAAAAGATTTTATTTTCTCTTTATTTTGATAGTTTGGACCGATAACCACAAAAAACTGAACACTAGGATATTTGCTAAAAAGGAATTCTAATTTTAAAGTGTATTCTTTAGGATCTGAACCGCCAAATGTTACTAATACTTTTTCTATTCTATCATTTATTAACTTTTTCATTTTTGCCCTATTTTCAACATTTTTTGTGAATATCATATATTCATGACCTTTTAATAGTTTTTTGGTTTCTGGCAAAGATGGTACGATTGCATTAATTACAACATCTACATTCGAAACACCACTTCCTCTATCATCAAAAGAAATTACCGTGTCTATGTATTTTTTTATTATGACAATTTCCTTACTATCAGTGTCTAATCTATCTATCACTAATAATTTTGGTTTATTATTTTTAAGATAAGCTAACACATCATTAAACTCATTATACACTACATACGGGATTTCATTAAACTTTAGTAATTCTTTTGTTTCAAGATCATCATTAATAGCAAAACAAACTTGGTATATTTTACTCAATTTATGAAACAAATTAATCTGCCTAAAAATATGCCCCATTCCTATATCATGGCCACCCATGGTCCAAATAAGTATATCCATATCTGCCCTCTTAACACATCATATTTGCTCTCACTGCATATAGTGCAAATATGATGTGTTTATTCTTTATTTTTCTAAAATATCAGCTATTCGTTTAGATGCATTTCCATCACCATACGGATTGCTTGCTTTAGACATTTTTTCATACTCTTGACTGTCTTCTAATAAAAGCTTAAAACTACTATAAATTGATTCCTCCTCGGTTCCAACAAGTTTTAACGTACCCGCCTGTATACCTTCTGGTCTCTCAGTAGTATCACGCATTACAAGAACAGGTTTTCCTAAAGATGGAGCTTCCTCTTGTATCCCACCACTATCAGTCAAAATCAAGTAACTCCTAGCTAAGAAATTATGAAAGTCTAATACTTCTAAGGGTTCAATAATCCTAATTCGTTCACAATCTCCTAATTCTTCATCTGCAGCTTGTCTAACTACTGGATTCATATGTATTGGATATATAGCCTTTACGTCTGAATGCTCGTCCATCACACGTCGAATAGCACGAAACATATTATGCATTGGAGCTCCTAGATTTTCTCGTCTATGTGCTGTTATCATAATTAATCGGCTATCTTTTGCCCATTCCAATTCAGGATGAACATAATTCTCTTTAACAGTTGTTTTTAATGCATCTATTGCAGTGTTTCCAGTAACAAAAATAGTAGCAGGATTCTTTCCTTCCTTTAATAAATTCTCCTTAGACAATTCTGTTGGCGCAAAATTATACGAAGAAATTATTGATACTGCTTGTCTATTGAACTCCTCTGGATATGGACTATATATATTATACGTTCTCAATCCTGCTTCAACATGACCTACTGGTATTTGCATATAAAAACAGGCTAATGCTGTAACAAAAGTTGTAGAAGTGTCTCCATGAACCAAGACAACATCTGGCATTTCTTTTTCTAGCACTTGCTTAATTTTTGTTAAAATATTCGTTGTCACATCGAATAAGGTCTGCTTGTCCTTCATAATTGACAGGTCATAATCTGGGATTACTTCAAATGCATTAAGCACTTGATCTAACATCTGTCGATGCTGTCCTGTCACACAAACAACAGTATTGAGTGATTCTCTTTTTTTTAATTCTTTTACCAACGGACACATTTTTATCGCTTCTGGACGAGTACCAAACACAAGCATTACTTTTTTCATTTTACCACCTACCTCTTACTTACAATCTATAAGTGCCTGGCAAATCACAGCATTTCCGAGTATCAAATACAATTTTCCCTTCTAATTTACTCATATTTTCTTTAATATGATCGTGATTTACCATGATTACAACCAATTCTGTATCTTCTAAAAATTTATCAAAGTCATGATATTGATTAGGGACCAAATCCTTTTCAAAATAAGGATCATATGTTTTCAATGGCTCTGCTAAATGACGTTCTTGACTCTCTAAAAGTTGAATTGTCGGAGATTCTCGTGGATCATCAACATTCTCCTTATATGACAATCCATATAGTCCCACTTTAGAAAAGTCATGAATATTATTTTCTTTCATAATCTCATAAATCCTATTAAGCACAAAATCTGGCATGCCATCATTTGTTTTCATGGACTCATCAATTACTTTTGCAAGGCTAGGATAATCCCCAACAAGGAACCATGGGTCTACAGAAATGCAATGCCCACCAACACCTGGTCCAGGTTGTAAAATATTTACCCTTGGATGCATATTACATATCTTTATAATTTCATAAACATCCATATTATCGTGACGACAAATTTTCGCCAGTTCATTTGCAAATGCAATATTTACAGCTCTGAATGTATTTTCAACTACCTTTGTCATTTCCGCTGTTCTTATATCTGTCACAATAATATCACCTTGGCAAAAAGATGCATATATCTTTTTGATTTTTTCTCCTATTTCTTTACTATCAGCACCAATCGTTCTATTATTATGTAAAAGTTCATATACCATATTTCCTGGAATAATACGTTCCGGAGCATGAACCAAATTAATATCTTCACCAATTTTAAACCCATTTTCTTCAATAACTGGTCGTATAAACTTATCAATTGTACCAGGAGAAACCGTAGATTCAACAACTACAGTTGCACCTTTTGGACATACTCCCATTATTGTTTTCACTGCTGCAACAACATATCCTGCATCCACTTTCTTGCTAAATTTATCATACGGCGTTGGAACTGACACAATATAGGTATCTGTTACTTGATATTCTGTTGTAAATTTAATTCCAGATTTTACAGCTTCAGCAAATAATTCATCTAACCCTTTTTCTTTAAAAGTTGTTTTACCTTCATTAAGAGTTTTTACTACCTCCTTGTTATAATCCGTACCAATTACTTCAACACCATGAGACGCAAGCATAAGCGCTGTTGGTAAACCGATATAACCTAATCCTACTACATTAATCATCTTTTCTACCTCATACAATTCTAAATAAAATCGTATTTCCTTTCTTTTATATAATTTTGTTTTTTACTTCAGTATGTAGACAACCGAAATAATCATTACTATTACTCCCTATGCAAAGGATTTTTCTCATTGACAGAAATAAGCTTTGCCGGAACTCCTCCCACGACAGCTCCTTTCTCATAAATAGATTTAGTCACTACTGCATTCGCTCCAATCATCACATCATCAGCAATGCATATATTTCCAAATATCTTTGCTCCAGGACCAATATATACATTAGAACCAATTTCCGGACATTTTCCATCAATACTTTGTCCTATATTTACTCCCTGATGAATGTCACACCAATCCCCAATTTTACAATTTGGATTGATAATTATTCCACCGCAAATATGATTAATTCTTAAACCAGCTCCAAATACATTTGCAGGAATAGAAAATGAATATTTCATCCCTAATCTATGATGTAGCCACTTATACCACGCATACATTATCTTATTTGATTTAGTATTATAATAATACTCATACTTGCGTAGACAAATCTCATATTTCCATTCTTCATCCCCAAACACTCTAGGATGGTTATACATTTTTTTGAGTGCTTTTTTATCGGCTTCTAAGTATCTTTTCAATTCTTTTTTATCTTTTATCATAATCATCATTCCTCTTAACACTGTTTTTCTTCTTATATTTTAGTATATTACCCGCATAAAAAAGATAACTTATACAAAATATTGCAATAATAAAATATCTAAGAAAAAACTTTTCTGACAACATATCTGATAAAACAAATCCGATACATGAAATTACTATAGCCGGCAAATAGCTTTTAAAATCAATATTATAATTCTTAATAATAAACCTTACAACAATTTCATGCAATATCCATAATATAATATACGATAACAATGTTGTAAATGCAGCTCCTTCTATTCCATATTTCGGTACAAATATTGAATTTAATATTATATTAATCGCTGCACAAATCACTGTTGCAGGTGCAACAAATTTCGTATTTCCATTATACTGCTCATAACATAATGGAAATCTATATAAAAACAAAAAACATATTCCTAAAGCAACATATTTTATACATGGCATACCGGTATAATACGTTTCATCGGCCATTATTTTCATAATTTCTGGAGCTAGCATCATTACTCCAAAAAAGCACATTGCAATAGTAAAAGAATAAAACTTTAAATAACGATTAACTTGTTCTTTGTTTTTGCATTTTGTCTCACTAAAATACCATGGAGTCCATGCATCTGTACATGCATCTGCAAATGTAAGTGCAATTGCTCCTATGCTATATGCAACACTATATATACCTGCTTCATTCTCACCAAACAACTTAATAATAAATACTCTATCGGCATTTCCATTAACCATGTTAGCTAAAAGATGCGGTATAAGTGGAATTCCAAATGTCAGTGCATACATAACATCCTTTTTCCCTGAACCAACACCTTTAGTTTTTATAAAAGCAAAACGCACTGAAACATATAATGCAACAAGACCATACGCCACTACAAAACCAATTATTCTTCCTTGGCTCTTGTCAGCGAAAAATAAAACCATCATTACACCACACAAAGTAATAAATAATGAATTTATTGTTGAAAATTTAACCTTAGCTTTAGGCCTTTCTTGTGCGATACAATAGCTAGAATATAAATTAATTGCAGAATGTCCATATGCTACTATAAGCATCGGCAATAAATATATACTATCTATTTCTGTTATATTTGAAATGAAATTTCTAAACAAAAATATGAAACAGCCTATCACTAATGCAAAAGCAATGCACATCCTTGTAATTCTTGCAACATAGACATCTAATTCCTCAACTGAACGTGTAACTTTTGCGGCCACAATACCTGCCGTCATCTGCAGGCAGATAAAAACTGCAAAAAAATTTGCCCACATTGTAAAATTAGATACAATTCCATAATCAGCAGTTCCCATTAGTCGTGTAAATATAGGTGTTGTCAAAAAAGATATTCCTTTTATTAGAAACGAAGCAGCTATATATAATATTGAATTTGCAAAAAATTTATTTGCTTTGATCTCTTTTAATATTGCGTTACATTTTTCTAGCAATTTCTCCATCACCTCATTCTAATTAGTTTTACTTTCTTTATCACACCCTATAGCTGATACAATAAGCTTCTGTTTTCCTCTTATCGTTCTTGGTATATTATCTACTTTTTTAGGTGTAACAATTATTTTATTGTATAAATAGTTTTCACAATCGGATTTTATTTCTGCCTCTAATTTGTGAATATCCTCTTTATCACTTAGTGGAATATACCATATCTCACAAAATCCTACTTTGTCTTGTCTTACTTGAAACTGCTCCACTTTGCTCTGCCATATTGATTGGCTTATAGCAAAATCGCAATATGTATCTGTCACGATACTACCATCGCTCAAATATATTCTATCGCCAGTTCTTCCTTCTATTGATTCAATCAGCTGATGTTCCCTGCCACAAGAACATTTTTCACTCGACAAAACAAATAAATCTTGTGTTTTATATCTTATCAATGGCATGCAATTATTAATAAATCCTGTAGCGACTAATTCCATCATTCCGTCATTTTCAATAAACTCTGCAATTCCATATTCAGGCTGTATATGAAAACGCATTGACTCTTCACACGTTCCAGCCAAGCAAGCTTTTTCAGTGTGTCCATACGCATGTAACATTTTAACATTGAAAAATTTTTTAAACACCTTGATTTGATGAGGATATAATGTCTCTGACATAAAAATTATACCTTTCAACGAATCAAATGGTGACTCCATGTTAACATCCAGTAATTGCACTAAATAGTATAAACTTGCTGGATATGCAATTATCCACTGCGGTTTTATCTTAATGATAGCCTCTCTATATTTTTGAATGGTTTCTTTCCTTAAATTACCAAAAGAAAAATAAAACTTATTTGTACCTGGCATTCTCTTGTATACAATATTCTTATCTACCATCTCCATTTCTCTAATGAAATTAATATCTCTGAATATCGCAATTCTATCCGTATCATTATACCCTATTCTGCCCCATATTCTTGCAACAAACGCATCTTCTTTCGCTTTTACTATATCCTTCTCATACCATATGGAGATAGGTTTTCCTGATGATCCACCTGTTTCATGCCGTATTCTTTTATTTTTGTGCACGGCAGTAGAAAGCATCCGTTCTCCTTCTTCTTTGATTATATCTTTAGTCAGATATGGAACTTTTTTTAGACTTTCAGTATCCGTTATAGAATCCGGATCAATAGCCAAATCATCAAATAATTTTTTATAATATGGAACATTATTATAGGCGTACAAAATCAAATCATGCAATTTTTCATTTTGATATTTTTGCATCTTTTCTTTTGACCAATACTCAGATTCCTCTAAAAAATTATATGTTTCTTCATATGTCTTTCTATACAATGAAGATGTTCTAATATTCATTGGTAATTTATTATAAGCATACCGAAATATGTCTTTGACTATTATCTTTAGCTTATTATTCATAATGTTTCCTCCAACTGTTCACATATTTGTACATGATTCACACCAACGCTAGCAAGTTCAATATCAACACATTTCACTTTAACTATTTCCCCATATTCAGGGAAAACCTCACCTTCTCTTATAGAAATCGGATTTTGAGATTTCATAATAATACTGTTATTATCACATTTCAACATACATATATTAGCAGAGATTTGTTGAACCTTCCATATTGGTGCAATACAAAAATGTATTTCTGAACTTTGAGATTGGTTACCTGCATTCTCTATCGTATCAATAATCTCTATTCCACTTTCAATAACGCTTATCTTTCGCTTATGAATATGCTCGTAATAACCAGTTATTTCAGCTGTCATACTAGTTGTAGTTTTCTCAATAATTGTGCCTTTTGCAGTTCTCTCAAAATACGTAAACCCTTCTGGTAACTTATTTTGTTCATACCGGCCAATACTTACCGTATTATGATGCTTAGTGAGCATATTATTTTTTCGAATATCTTCTTTTAAAATATACATGTATGTCCCTCGATCAATAAAAACCGGTATATTACAATACCATAAATACACCGATAATTGATCATTATGAGCATGATTACCTATCGTGCGATTTTTTTTTGCATCTCGTACTAAATCGCATCTAAGATAACACTTCCATGTTCTATTCTGTAATACAAATATTCCAAATTCATCCCCATTACCTATAATCTTCTTCAAATTCAATTGTTTTGCCAATTTTCTTATTACTGTAATATCAACTGATGAATACTGATAATAATTCGGCAGAGGAAGTATACGACCAGAATCATTATCTCCAATTCCAATAATTTTCCCCTCTGTTGCCATAAATTCACAAAATGACCACATTTTCTCAGCGAAGCTCAGCATCACTTTATTTGTTTTTTTTCCCGTAGATGCTAGATATAACAAATAAGATTCTGTTACATATTTATGATAATGCGTTGAATTTTCATATAATGCACCATCTTTAAGAATTATCTGCTTAAGCAACACAATAAGCCTCTTTTTGCTAAATCGATGTAATCCATTGATAATCCAATTCCCCTCTATATTTTCTAATATCCATAAAATTCCTAATAAATTAAAAAAATAATGATTGCCAGAATAAATTACTCCTCTTTCTGGATTTCGTAAAATATATATGAGTGCACTCTTTAAAAATTTAGTAACTACATTCTTTTCATTTATGTTTCCTTTATAAAATTTAGCAGATTCAATTATATTAATTGCTCGAATTGAAACCTCCATCGCTATATCATCTGGATGTATAGTAACAACATTATAATCATCCAGAATCATTTCATACTTTTTTCTTGCTTCGGCATTATCCGCCTGTGCCAATATATATATATCATGCAGACGTTCATCTTCCCATTTATACTTAATGTCCTCTGCTATATTTGGGTCAATTGGATTATAGAATAATAGCTTCTTTTCCCCTGAAAGAATTCTTTTGGCGTCAGCTTCTATATTTCCTTCATATAAATTAATTTTCTTATTATTAGCATGGCATCTAAAATAATTTTCCGGCATAAAATCTAATATACGTGCTGCAATACGCATAATAGTAGTACTACACAAAAAACGCAACACACCTATTATTCCATTACAAAAACCGTATTTTTTTAAAAAAGATACTATTCTATGCATTAAAGACCTCATTTGTTATTCCAACATTATCAAATTGTTTCAAATACACATTACGACGCATACTGTATGTTTTTTTAAAGCTACTTATATCTGCGAATATCTCCAATATTTCTTCACAACTTTTTGCCCTATAATTGACCTCCTTTAAAAATGAGTCATTATTATTAATCAATTCTTCATCCTGTCCATCTATATCCATAATTATACCAGGAACATTTCTCATTACACTCTCAAACAACACAGAAGATGTCATACTCAACATTATATCAGAGTTATCTAACAACTCCGCAACAGACTCATCTTTCATCGCCAAACTACAAAATTCATATGATTTTGCTAATTTTTCAAAAATTTCTAGCATATTCTGTCGATAATGTGGTTTAATAATTACTTTTAAACTAATATCTCTTTTTTGAATCTCATCAAGTAATTCTGTTAATATATTATAATATCTCATTGCATATTTATCAGGTTGCAAAAAAAATGTAACAACATTTACCCTATCTCCATGAACCATGTCATCTGTTCTAATAACAGGCATATAAAACAAATATGATGAATTATATTTTTTATACAGATCATAGGTTGACTTTGTATGTAAATAATATCTATCAGCCAGTTTCAAATCAGGTAACAAAACTTTCTGCATCGACACATATTGAAAATTATAATGTTTTAAATCAGCTTCATGAGCAAATTCGTGTAGCTTTTTAAGAGCAACCCCATATGTAAAATCAGTAAGCAAATATACAATATTTTTTTGCTCTTTAATTATTTTCTCTACTTGATACGTGAAACAACTCTCACGAAAATATTCTGGTACCATAGCTCTTATTAAAGCCATCATAGGAATTTCAAATTTGAAATCCCCATAATAAAAAGCACCCTTTTTACATACTTTTCCACAAGAAATACTTTCTTTTATTACTATATACAATTCTTTCACGTTACATGGTCGCAATTTTATATAGTCGCCCGAAATATCATCATCGATGCTTATATTGGCTGGAACCAAATAAACAGGATTTATAACATTTTGATTTTCTAGCAATTGATTCATGTGTCTCATCTGCAGATTTAACTTAACCGGGATCGCTGCTTGATTTAAGGATTCAGTTTCTACTGAATCCTTTTTTACGTTTCTTAAATACCGACTCAATTCAGCAACACACCCTCTGACAAAAAACATTATCTCACGAAAGTACTGTAATATAATAAAATTTATTTTCTTGTGCTTTTTTACCCATGTTAATTTTAATTTATTGTTAGTAGAAAAATATAAATAAATAAAATAATTAAATAACCAATTAGACTTATATAATTTTTTTTCTCCTTCACCATCACCTTTTGTCATTGTAAAAAATGGATGCATGCTACCACCCACTAATACAATTTCACAAATCCTGTTCTTTTCAATTATATCATCAAGTTGGTGAATTACAGATATAACTGGCAAAAAAATCAAATTATAACAAGTATTTTTCATTACATGCCATTTACTTGGTATAGTTGTAAACAAATCATTCACTGAATTTGCTAATTTTTCATCTTCTGAATTAAAAAATATATCAAAGTAATATGCCTTTATTCCAGAATTTATCTGTTCTTTTCTAACACTAGAAAGAAAGACACTATCCCCATTTTTAATATCAAGCTTATTTATTTTTTCATCTAATACTATCCATAATTTCATGATCATGTCTCCATTATCATCTAGTGCATACCTAATATTTTTTATAAGTCTACTTAAGTTATAGATTATTTAATGCAGAATACCTATAATTCATAATTTTTATACAACAATAAAAAAACAAAAACATTTGTGGATTAAAACTGTGCATATTAATTAAAAAAAGCATTGGGCCCATATACAGTAAATATAAAAAGGAAAATTTTATTTCATCTGGAAAATTTCGATATTTACCTGCTATTACTAACATCTTTACATAAGGAATAATTACTAACGCAATTAGAATCAAGCCGCCTTTTAATCCTAAATTAGCCCATCCCACATGCAGTGCCTCCGAAACTGTCCCTAATCCTTTATGAGTTCCACCAAACCCCTTTCCAAAAATAATCTGTAACAACGTAGCATCTTTATAATAATTCTTACTTTCGACAAATCTATTAAAGTTACTTAGATTTTCAGTTACATCTTTTGTTCTTTCCAAAATGCTTTCAAAAAGTTTAACTATTGTATCCCACATGAAGCATCTCATCAGCAACAAAGCAATACCTATTGCACAAACTATTTTTATAATATTCTTTCCTTTTCCCTTGGCTCGTTTATCCAAAACTAAAGCTACAATTAGCACAATAGATAGTACAAGCACTTGTACTAATATCATTCTTTTAACAATAATCAAATTGATAATAACTTCTAGAGCTAAACATGCAATTGGTAAAAAATAATTCTTTTTCTTTATAAAAGCAATTAAAACGAACGGAACAGCTGACCAAAATAAAGCAGCATAATAAAAAATCTCTTCATATTGATATCCTCTATTAATTGCTACCTCTATATCTATATTGAAACTGAAAAAACAATATATGAATCCAATAATAGATAAGCACCCCAGAATTTTAAAAAATCTGTTCAAATATTCCAATTTCAAATCCTGTAACAATATTGCACTTAAAATTTGCAAATAGATGGTAATGCAAACTACATCCCTAGACATTCTTCCGCTATATTTCATCAATACTACTGTATAGCCTAACATTGCAATAAAATAACATAATAGGACAGTCGAATATGCTGAAAATTTCAGATTTTTTCTTTTTACAAAAAAAGAATAAACCGGCATAATAACAGCTGCAAAAGTATTAACATAGATTAGCATTTTAGGAAGAATACCCAAGTCAATGTAATAATGCAAAACATATTCTAATGATAAAACAATCAGACAACACAATACTATTATCTCTTTTTGAGTCATCTTATTTTTTGAATTCATTTGATCGTGTGCATCATGCTCAGAAAGAACAGCTATCATTCTATTCATTAGTTATGCATGCTCCTTTCTTCTATTAGCGCGCTCGCAACTACTGACGGTGCAAATTCATCACTTGGTTTAAACTTTTCACGTTTTTCTGAAATTTCAAGTATAGCATTGCTAATACTTCCTAATTCATTTTCGCACATATAGAAGCGCTTATACTTTTCAAAATAGATTCTCATTTCATTTTGTTTTTCTCCATCTAAAACAATCAAGATTGCTTTATCAGTTGCTGCACTATGATAAATTTTACCAGGTATTTGGGTTCCAGATTTGTTTAACACACATACTATTAAATCACTCTTTTTTTCTATCTCATCGGCATCGCCGCGAGGTAATACATGAATAAAAGAAGTTTCCTGCAAATTCAAATCAGTATCCCCAACAATATACGCTTCAATAGAATCCCCCATTGTTACAAGCGCCTCATACAAAGGCATTATATCTCTAACTTTACTATTATATGCCCCAATATAACTTATAACAAATTTCTCATTACGTTCCTGTAGACTTTCTTTTTTCTCAATATACGGAATTGGTAAGAAAAACATTTTATCCACTAGATTCTTAAAACTCTTTTTTTGTAAATCTAATGTAAACGGCGACACATAAACAACTTTATCCGCATTTCCAATAAGTCTTCTTTCTATCATTTTAACAATGCACCGCGGATAAATATAATTTTTAGTCATATCATACGCAAGGGGATCTCCCCAATATTGTACCCACCTGTTATACCTTAAACCTTGGCTTATAAGCTGTCTTACTGCAATATGCGCAGTTTTAGGATCAGACGAGGAAATAACATATTCATATTCTATTTCCCCTTCTAGAAGCTCTATTTTTACATTTTTAGCAATATTTTCTGTCGAACCCAAAATAAACAATGAATGATAAACTTTCCTCAATACATTAACTATACGTGCCTTAAGAGTTGTTTTTTTAGGATCTGTCCAAATTTTATCTCTTAATTTACTTTGTGGAATTCTAATTATTTTAACATCTTTTAAAAACTTATATTTTTCAACATTTACATAAGTACTTCCAGATGCATTTTCTAAACATAATATTGTAACATCATGATTTAAATCCACTAACCCCTTAACCACTGCAAGTGTACGCAAAACAGCTGAGGATAAATTTTCTACCGGTGCCATCATTACTAATAAAATCTTCATACTTTTTTCTCCATTACATTAAGTATTAGTGTCAACTAAAAGCTTTTTCCACCTTCAATCATAATTCTAAAGGCATTCCACCAATTCATACCATAGCTATTATGTTTTCTAAGTGCATCTTGCAAGCATAATATTCTCCACCAATGCTTTGATATAGCTCTATAAAGCACACCTTGGTCGTTAATATATTTTTGATCATATCCATTATTCCATGTAGATAAACGCTCATCTGTTAATTTAGCTATGTAATACGGAACTGCATATATTTTTAACCCTTTCTTTAAACACTCCGTCAGGAAAAGATTATCTTCACCATGACAATAAGAGGTTCCTCCGCCAAAACACTGATTAAAATATATGGCATTTTTCTTAACGCTATTTGTTCTAACAGCTACTCGCGCAGTCCCATAACGTAAATAGTTATAATATCTTACCCTATGTTTATTTTTAATAATATATCTAGAACTATTTTCCTCATGCAAATTAAATATAATGACATCTGCATCCTTACATTCCTCAAATGCTTTATCCACTATTTTATCGTATCCATCCACATACACCATATCATCATCAGCAAATAAACAAACATCTGCATCAGCCCTCATAAGTGTATTATTTCGATTTAATCCTACTCCGCGTTCCTCAAAATTAAAATATGTAATATTCTTCCCGTTCCATGAAAAATTTTCGATGAAACTTTTATCACATTGATTACCTATCAGCGCATCTGTTTGAATATTCATCTTATCAAGTAGAGAATGGTCATCTTGTTTCATAGTTGCTACGAGCACTTGCACTGTAATCATTATTAACTCCTCACTTTATGCGAAAAACTTTTAATACAACCCAAAAACAAATGTGAAATATCGAACGTGGAACACTCAAATGCTCTATTTCACGGTACAAAATCCAATGATACTTTACTACCTTAAGTTTATTACTTGATATGGAATTTTTCCGTACTCGATATTTCATTAGCACTTCTGGCATTCCATATATATATTTTTCCTTTTTTAACATTTGTAGCCACAATGCATCATCGTTTCTTTTTCGAATATTCGGAACTTCAAACTTTCCCATTTGTCCTACATTATAAACCACTGTAGAATTTCCTACGGGACAATCCAATAACAAACGATTATAATTTGTCCTCTTTACAGTCTTAATAATTCGTCCATTAGCCTTACCGGTTTCATCAATTTGCTCATACGCAGTACACGTAAAATTATAATTATTCAATTTCATAAAAGATATTTGCTTGTCCAATTTATCCGGCAACCACAAATCATCGCTATCTAAAAAGGCCATATATTCGCCATTAGCATTTTTCATAGCCTCAGTCCTTGCAATTGCAGCGCCAGAATTTTCTTGTAAACAAATATACTTTATTCTATTGTCTACTTCTAAAAATTTACTGACAATTTGTTTTGTATTATCATTCGAGCAATCATCCACAATAATAATTTCCCAATTTTGATAAGTCTGTGCTAATACACTTTCGATAGTTTCCGCAATAAAATTCCCACAATTATAAGTAGGCATAATAACCGATACAAGATCTTTTTCCATTACGCATCACCCTCATTCTAAATGTTATATGTGTTGCAAAATGATTCGCTTATCAGAGAGCAGAGGTTTGTTTATTGTAATTAAGAAGACTTATCTTCATCACAAATCAAAAAAATAATATAAACCATTTCCCTTCAACCTGATAATTACCTAAACGTGACATTCATTCTTCAGAGAAATCTTTGCCCAATACCGTAAATACTGTTTGAAACATAATTTTTACATCATTGATCAGGCTAAACTTTCGCATTGCCGCAAGATTATATTTCATTTTCTGCGGAAGTATTTGATGAATATATACATTTTCAGCATCAGCTGCACTGGTTAACATTTTATCTTCATCCTTATACTTAATGCTTGCTTCAGAAGTAATTCCAGCTGGCAAGAGCAGTGTAGCCCACATGCTCTTAGAATAATGTTCAACATATTTAACAGCTTCAGGCCTTGTTCCTACAAATGTCATAGTTCCTCTTAACACATCAATCAACTGCCCTAACTCATCAAGTCTTAACTTACGAATTTTCTTTCCTACACGAGTAATACGAGTATCATTGTCAACAGTAATATGCATGCCACCATCTGCATTTTGTACCATCGTCCGGAACTTAAATATTCTAAATGTCTTGCCATATTGTGTCACTCGCTCTTGCCTATAAAATACTGGTCCCTTAGAATCAATTTTTATTGCAACTGCTAATATCACAAATACCGGAGAACAAATGACTAATAATAAAAAAGATACTACTACATCAAAAGCTCGTTTAAGCAACAAACTTCCTTTTCTTCTTCTTAATATCATGTAATATTCTTTTACTTCATCAGATTGCATTTGTACTGGCAACTCTTCCCACTCTACTAATCTCATAAATATCTTCCTACAATTTCACAATATGTACTAATTACATACTCTATTTCTTCATTTGTTAAACAAGTATGCAATGGCAAAGTAATTTCTTTAGCAAAATGCATATAAGCATTCGGGAAATCTTTTATATCTAAGCCGTAAGCTTTATAAGCCGTCATCATAGGCAATGGCTTATAATGTACATTACAAGCTATCTCCCTTTCTGCCATTTCTAATATAATAGCATTTCGCTGTTCCTCGTTTATTCCCGGAATTTTAGTAATATAAAGATGTCCCGATGAATACCTGTCTTTTTCATAATGTGGTAATACTTCTATTCCCAAAGGAATAAATTGCTCATTATATTTTTCAATAATTTCCTTTCTTCTCATTAACAAGCTATCATACTTTCTCTGCTGTGCAATTCCTACCGCAGCAGCGATATCTGTCATATTACACTTATAATACGGTGCTACAATATCATACTCCCATGCTCCTAATTTAGTTTTTGCCAAAGCATCCTTCGACTGTCCATGTAGTGACAATAACATATACTGTCCATACAGTTCATCATCACTTATTGCCGAATTCTTCTTCCATGTTATTGCTCCGCCCTCAGCAGTAGTTAAATTTTTAACAGCATGAAATGAAAAGCTAGTAAAATCTGCAATTGCTCCACACATAACTTTATTTCCAGCCATATCCTTAATATATGCACCATATGCATGTGCTGCGTCTGCCATAATAACTATTCTGCCAAATTTTTCTTGAATACTTGTCTCCGGAGTAAATAAGTATTTCTTTTTCTCTACAATGTCATATATCTTTTGATAATCACATACTATTCCTGCTAAATCCACAGGAATAATAACTTTCGTTTTTTCTGTTATCAAACTTTCCAATTTTTCGTAATCCATTTCAAGCGAATCATTTGCACTATCCACGAATACTGGTGTTGCTCCCACATGACATACTACACTTGCTGTCGCTGTATATGTATAGGCTGGAACTATAACTTCATCACCGGCTTTAACTCCCAATATCCGCAATGTCAATTCCATGCATGCTGTCGCAGAGTTAAGACATACAGCCC
This sequence comes from Lachnospiraceae bacterium, assembly GCA_017623675.1. Classification (GTDB taxonomy): domain Bacteria; phylum Bacillota; class Clostridia; order Lachnospirales; family Lachnospiraceae; genus CAG-632. Next base: position 11,284 of record JAGAOO010000070.1, on the reverse strand, counting down.
TATTAGTTCCACAATAATTTGCTATAATTCTTTCAAATTCTTTTGTCTTTGGTCCGGTGGTAATCCATCCGGATTTTAACACTTCTCCTATTTCGATAATTTCCTCATTTCCAATATCTGGCGGTGAAAACATAACTTTCATAATCTTTTTCTCCTTTCAAAAATAAAATCATATAAATAGGTGCTTACAAAGCACGAAAAATACGTTTCAATGTAGTATTTTAGTAGTAAAAAACATAAAACAAATCATCAACTTAATAATATTTTATAAATCACTCTAGATTATACCACGGGCGGAAATCCGCTCTCCATATCCACTCGTCAACATAATAACCTGTCCATATTTTTGTAACAGCATATTCTGTTGGTAATGAACATTTAGCAACGCGATATTTTCCTGTGTTCCAAGTTAATAATTCATTCTCTTCAAATTTAAAGCTTCTATTATCCCAGAGCCAATTATTTTCCAAGCGTTCAGAAGGTAATTTGTCAATCTGTGTTGTACTCATTTGATATTGCACATCAGTATTTCCCTTTAAAAATTGAAATTCACCATCAATAATCCAATATAAGTCATTTTCATATTGATATATGTACACACATTTATTTTTATTATAATAACGAACTTTTCCAAGTCTTATAATTCGTTCCAAATCCGTTCCTTCTATTTCTGGCTCACAAAACTCATTAGGATTTACGCAACTCAACTCATTCTCTGAATAATAAAGTCCCGTATAATACCCTAATCTACTGTTCTTTGGACGTAATATAATTGTATATGTATTTCCATCCAAATCTAACTTTCTTGTAGATATACTTGCCAAAAAGCCCGAATATTTATAATCGTACTCACACTTAAAATAATCATTTACATTATCATTTTTAGAATACTCCATTTTAGGATAAAATCGCTCTTTTGTCTCAATATTTTCTAAGATTATATCAAATGCTTCATTAGATGAATCCATTCCTTCTTTAAATGCCCATCCTTTTATAAATACCTTTCCTTCATCTTCATACATTTTGTCAATTTGATACACCCACGAAAAATTATCCTGTACTACATCATATCTTCGTTGTAGATATGTTATACTTGGCACATATACTACAACTAATACCAACATTGAAATCACAAAAAAAATAAGTTGCTTTGGTACGCTCTTCGTAATACTATTAAAAAAACGTAAGCTTTTATTTGATTTCTTTTTTTTATTAAGCATTGCACAGTCCTCCTCTTATATGCACAGCATATAATTAATATTCAAAAAACATCTCGGCTTCCAACCATAAAACCATCTGGTAACTTTTTACCTTTTTGAATTATTCCCCCACAATCAATGTGAGAATAGCTACCTATAGTACAACCATAATTAACCAAACTATTCGATGCTAATATGCAGAAATTTCCTATCTCAGCATTATTAACAGTACTCTGCGGCATTATGGCTACTCCTTCACCTATTTTCGCATCCTTTGATATATTTGCTGCAGGAGATATGATGTTTGGTATTAAGAAATTGCATTCCTTTAGGAAATTAGCATACTTCTTTCTTATTTCATTGTTACCAATTGCCACAAAAGCACATGGGTATTCGTATTTAAAATTAAGTGCTTCGGAGCATTTACCTATGATGTCCTCTCCGGTTTCGTTATCATCCAGGAAAGATATCTTTTGGAACACCCGAAGGGATTCTGCTATCTCCTTTACGCTCCGTCCATGGCTCCCGGCTCCTAGTATAAGGAGGTTCATTTTAACCGGTGCGGGTTTTACTTCTTCAGTTATTGAAAAAAGCTCATTTCGCTTTTTTATAACCTCTTCCTCCGACTGGCCGTAAACTGCGCCATACACAGCCCGCCCGTTTGCAGAATAGCCCTTGACATATCTGGCTTCCCAGCGTCCATCATTCCGTTTGTATACACCTTTTAATTTCTTTGTTTCCAAGATGACATACCTCTCCTTATAAATTAAAGCCTATAATCCTTTTGATTATACCACACCCCATAGCAGTGGTCAATCCATAAAATCGGCTTTTTCTTCTTTTTTCTTTTTGGTCATTTTTGGTCATTTCGTTATGTTTTGATTTTTTTCTCCTATAGTTTGTTTATCCCTCTTTTCATACCAAACCATTCCAATCGTCTCCAACTTTTTTATCTGTTCCTCTGTAATTTTTCTTTCTTTAGGATTATTGTTCTTATAACGTTTCCGCATATCCATTTTCCACTGCCACAGTTTTTCTCCTGTCCGAGTGGTATAGTCCACAGGCATTTCCAAACTGCCATGGCACTGGTAATAGTTTTTCATTTCTTCATACATCCTGTTCCAGTAATGCTCCGTATAGTCCCAGATAAAACCGCACTTATTCAAGTGTTGCTCTCTGTCAGGTGCTAATTTATTTTTCCGTTTCAGACTCCGCTGCCTTGCTGCCCATTTACCAAGCAGATATCCATCCTCAGTTATATAACTGACCGGAATCAGCAGTGAATGGTGTTCTTTTTTATATTTTTTCAATTCTTCCATACCTTTTTCAAAATATGTATCAGATTTTAACTCCCACTCCAGTCCAATTGCCTGCAGCTTTTCTATTTGGTCCTTAGTAAGTAGCCTGCGGTTCCTGCCATTTCTGCGGTAAGCATCCTGTTGTGATGTAAGCCATTCAAATAGTCCCCTGCCCCTTGGTCCTTTTAATGCCGCCGGAACCGGAAGCAGATGCCCATGTACTTCATAGTAATGCTTTGCCTCCTCATACATTTCCTCCCACAGAGTATCATTCACTTTCCATATCATACCAGCATCATTTAATTTCTGTTCCTGCTCTATGGTTATAAAACACTTAGGGCATTCCGCGCCTTCAGGCAGCAGCCTCTGCAGCTTATTGTGCGAGTATTTTGACCTGAGCGTCAACACCCATTGTCCAAGAGCGACACCATCTTTTGTTACATATGTCTTTCTTACCAGTGTGTCCCCGTTATCTATCCTGTACTGCACCAAAGCTTTTAACTTAGTTTCAAATAACTCCTCCTCTGATACCGGCTCCCATATCATATGCAGCTTATCCAATTTCTCCTTCTGTTCCTTTGTCAATATTCCTCTTATTTTTCCCAGGTACACATTCCGCTGCGTTGCTATCCATGCGCCAAGATTGATACCATCTTCCGTTTTATATTTTCTTCCAATCTTCAAATGTCCATGAGTTTTATAGAATGCCTCAGCCAGTTTATAATTTCTTTCCCAGAGGCTGTCCAGTGCACTCCATGAAAAGCCAATAGCTTCCAAACGCTCTATCTGATGTTTGGTAAGTTTCTTTTGATGATAAGCTGTTCTTGTATTACAGACATATAAACCAAGTTTCTTTCCTTCCGGTGTTACATACGAACCGGGAACCAGCAGATGTCCGTGCTCTATTTTATACCGTACCAGGTCATTATACCATCCCTCAAAATTTACCTCTTTATCCGTCCGAAAGTCTACGCCCAGCTCCGCAAGAAGTGATGCCTTTTCTTCCGGAAGCTTTCCTGCCCGGCAGGTGCTCCTTTGGCGGTTCAGCCACTTACCAAGCGCAAGTCCATCTTCTGTCACATAGCGTCTTGGAAGTTTCACATGCCCGTTAACTGCCTTATAATGCACCAGTTCCTGATAATACCGTTCCCAGGATGACTCCAGGTTCTTCACAAGTACAGAAAACAGTTCTCTGCTGTCCCTTAACTCATCAATCACATTAAAATCGTCATAAACTACATATTCTCCCTGTACTGCAAGCTTTTTCCGGAGCGCAGTAAATTCATGCTGCAGGTCGCGAATGTTATACAGACTGTCGAAATTGTTGACCATATCAAAGATAAGCGGGCTGCCCTTTGCATCTGAAGCCAGCGCACGGCCAATCTGCTGCTTATAAATGATTGGAGATATGGTAGGACGTAACAGGATGACACCATCCACATCATCCACATGGATACCTTCATTCAGCATATCAATCGTAAACAATAACTTAATATGGTCACTGTCGTCCTCCTGAAATGCCTTAAAGTCAGCATCTGCATCCACATTATAGCAATGCACGCAGTATACATGTGGAAGCCGGTCTATTTCCGCAAACCATTCCGGTACCCGGGTCATCATTTCATACATTTTATCAAGGTTTGTGCAGAACACAATAAACCTGCCGTTTTTCTTTTTGATATGCTTTGCAAATACCCGGCTCATGTCCTGCGCCTGTTCAACGGAACTGCGGAGTTTTTCCAATACCCGGACGTTTTCCTGCTTAAGGACTGCATTCTGCTGTTTACTGATGCGCTCCTCATATTCTTTTAACTTTTCCTGGTAGTAATAAGCACACACCACATAAGTCGGTACAGGAAGGTATCCCCTTACCATAGCCTCCACCAGGTCAAATTCAGAGCAGATGTTACCGTCAAACAGTTCTTCTGCCATATTCCTGCGCTTATCCAGATAACGGATGTTTGTGGCAGTCATACCAAATAAGCATGCATCCGGATAGAGTTCCAGCAGCTTACTAATACTATTACCCCAGTATTTCGCCCCGCACCGGTGAAATTCATCCAGGATAATATAATCCGGATGCAGTTTATCCAAAGCATCCTTGTTTCTCATAAGCCACGCATAGGTATGAAATTCCACATTATCAAAAGCAATCCCCTGCTTCCGCTTTAATTTTTCCACCTGAAGGCGGTAAATATATTCACTTGGTCCAAGCCACAAAAATTTTTCCACCGGGTGGTCTTCTATCAGTTTAAAGGCGATATATGACTTTCCCGTTCCGGTTGGATGAACTACACATGCTTTTCGTTTTTCGGCAAGTGTTGCTTTTACTTTTGTATAAGCTTCCTGATTATGCTTATAAAGCTGAATTCCCATTACTCTACCCCCAGTACCCCAAGCTTTTCCTTCTGCTCCTCACTCAGATCCATATAGTATCTTCTCTGCCTGTCCAGCCATGCTCCCAGCATTACGCCGTCTTCCGTACAGTATCCGGGCCGCATGCAGACGTTGCCATTTCTCGTAAAATACTCCAGTGCCATCCGGTACATGGATTCCCAGGTCTGCTCTTTTTCCTCATAAGAAATGCCCAGAGTTTCTAACCTGGCTGTCTGCTTTTCATCAAACGCATGATTCTGCAAACCGGTTCTGACTTCCTTAAGCCACCTGCCTAAAGGAAAGCCATCCGGCATCACCTTATCCTCCGGTATATCGAGGTCCGGATGATTTGTTAAATGCATCATAATCTGCGCATAGCCATGATTAAAATATGCTCTGGGCATTTCTCCATATAATATTCGGTTGTTTTTTTCCATAGATGATTACAGTACCAGCTATGTTCTTTTAAAAAGCTCATCATAGGTAGTGTCAAGGATATCCCGGATTGCTTCCAGGGTACTTGCTGCAATGGTGTGTGTTCCAATTTCTATCTTCGCATACGCCGCACGGAAAATAGATATTCCACGCAGTTGCAGTTCCCTGGTCATGTCTTCCTGGGTCATGCCTTTGCTCTGGCGTAACTTACTGATATTTTTTCCTACCATAATTGTATTATCTGATTTTATTTTCTGCATCTTACACCACATCTTTCTATCTGTTCCGTTTTTGGAACTTGATTTTATTATAAAAAAATGTTATGATTATTTTGTTCCATTTTTGGAACACGCAGAAAATAATTTGTAGGAAGTGAACACCATGGCAGATATCAATTACAAGCTGTTAGGACTTCGAATCCGCAAGCGCCGGAAACAGCTCCATCTGACACAGATTGAACTGGCGGAACGGACTGAATTATCCGTATCTTATATCAGCTATATTGAGACAGGCAAGAAAAGCCCCGGCCTTTCCTGCCTGCTCTCGATTGCACAGGCACTTAATACCACCATTGATAATCTTCTTACTGGTACATTGTCTCCTTCCTCTCATAATAAACAGTGCGCAGATGCTCTGTTTGCTGGCTGTTCTCCGGAAGAACGGGCCGTTCTGTTAAAATATCTTCCGGAGTTTTTGGAAGATGTTTCAAAGTTTTTGCAGAATTACGCTCATGAAGCTTCTCCATAGAAAGCGGATTATGCAGTTTCCGGTTATATATCATCAAAATTGCTTCTGCACATCCGGTAGTTCCTCCCTTTCTCTCCCTTGCGCAGCGCAGGATTTCCCGGATGGATACCATGGAAAGCTTCTCTTTCAGCGCATCATCACGTATTTCTGTTCCATATACAGTCAGCACCTTTGCAACACCTTTTAACACACTGGCACCAAGGGACTGCTGGTTTCCTTCCCATGCCCCAATTATAATCCGGATGGTTCTGCTTAACAGTTCATATCCATACCGGTCATATAAATACTCCAGTGCACCGACAGCACAGATACAGCACGGCTTGCTGACCGGTGAAAGGGAAAGGCCATACGATTCTACCAAGTCCCGGATGAGCAGCTGCTTATCATTTCCCGCTTCAATATTGGCAATAAAGATTTCATACGGTGTCAGTACCTTTACATACTTCTGCTGGTTCGCAAAAATATCTGCTTCCCTCTTATATTCCAGATCATCATATACCATGCACCAGACCGGTGTTTCCCTGCTTCCGGATACTGTGGCAACAATCTCCATGGTATGCTGGCCGTTTACTACATAATTGATGCCATCCCTGCGGCTGACTTTTACCGGATTCAACTGATAGACGTCAAAATTTGCAGCAGCATTTTTGATATGCCTTTCCGATTTGTTTCTCTGGTATTCCTGGTTGGATACCAGTCTGTTTATCGGGATCGCTTCAAAAGAAACCCGTGGAAGATATCCCTTTAATTCCTGTGTTTCTGTTTCGTACATAATTATACCCTTCCTCCTTGTATCGAATTTTATAACACCTTAATCAGCTGTTTTAATTCCCGGTACCCCATCTTGGTTTCTCCGGAAAGAATCTGTTCTGCCAGCTGTTCATTCTTTTTACTGACTTCATCCACCACTTCGCTGTAGCAGGCATAACTGATTACCGTGCTTTTTGACAAGTGGCATTCTTTTGCAAGCCGCTCAGCTATTGCCTGCTTACAGTTCATCTTGTGGGTACGGATATATTCCTCATCCTGTTCCTTAGCCGCCTGAATATACCGGTCTTCCGCTTCTGTAACCCTCCGGTAATACTCTTTCCCGATCAGATACTTTCTCATGGCAGGGGAAATATCTTTCTGTATTGCACTACCTGTTTTCTCCATCTGCTCTATCTTTTTCATACGCTTCCTCATTACCTCCGGTACTCATTTTCTCTACTGCCAGTTCCATCATCCGATTCAGGTTGTCTTCCTTCACTGGAAGTTTTATTTCAAACAGGCCGTCTTCTTCATATACCGTTACAACATCTTTTTCTTCATGCTCTGCCTCAGCAATGCCAAATTTCATTTCCCATTCCTTTGGAAACAGTTCCTGCACAACCGGCTTACCATTCTCATCCAGGGTATCTTCTGTAACATAGCAGACAGCTTCCGACAGCCGGAAAAACAAAACGGTAGCGGAGCCGTATTCCAGTTTTGTTCCGGTTATCCGGTATCTGGCATTTAAGTTCCATCCCATCATCCGGTAGATCATGTAATAAAGCGGCACACAACGCATATGTCTTGGCTGCCGTTTCTTTCCGGCACTCCACCGGAAAGAATCCTTGGCCTTTTCCCTCAATGGTTTGATAATCAGTACTTTTTCTTCCTTATCCACTAATATCTGGATATAGTCCTGATCTGGAAACATTCTAAGACCCGCAGAATTGATATAGGCTTTCCCCTTTTTGAATGTAAACTGCGGCTCCTCCTGGCTTACAAAATAGTCCTGGCGTACCACTTCCAGATTAAGCCTCCCCGGCTGTAACGGTATCATGTTCTCTTCCATTTCTTTCTTCCTCTCTTTCCGCTTCAATCTCTGCCATCACTTTTTCTATTTCTTCAGCAATCCATGTATCCGAAAATGTCGTAAACTCCGGAAGAACCGCAATCACTCCCGGTGTATTTAACATCCAGTCCCTGTCTTTTGAAAAAACCGATATGGATTTTGCCTGATGGACATGATAGTAGTCGCCAAATTCATCCTTCCATTCTGCAGGATACATAGTAACCTGCCTGTCGTCTGCCCATTTCCGTATCTCAGGCTCACTCATGTAAAAAAGCAGTACTTTTTCATTTCCCTGCTTTTTTACATAACCGGTTACCGTATATCCGAGTTCTTCCTTCCAGCCGCAAAGTTCATAAAGAATCGGAATAAAACTCCGGCTCCTTATGGTTCTTGCCACCCGTCTGTCTTTTGCATAAGTAGCCCATTTGACCGCATGCGGGTCATTCTTATCCCCTTTACGGACAACCAGCAGTTCCAGCAGCGGATGATATAATAATTCCACATAAAACATATCCTCCATTTCCTTAATCGCATCATAACTGAACTTCATGGTTTCTGCAGATATGGATACACTGATTCTTCTTGCTGACGGCACAAACTGCCCTCTCGTAACCTGATATTTCCTAAGATCCATTTCTCCCCGCCGCTTTCTGACAATCAGCGACGGTTTCAGATAATCCGCATCATCCAATACACTGTGGCTGGCATCCAGGTAATCATCTCCGTCAAATCCCATCCAGCAGGGATTGACCTGGACAAATCCCTTTAGTACACCTTTATCAATCACCTTAAGCTCCGGTGTGATAGTGCGGAACCGGTATTTCATCTGGTCTAACATTTTCTGTACCGCAACAAACATTTCACGGGATATGTGGCCCGGATGATGGTCTTTTTCGTAATACTGGGTTCGTTCTCCTCTGTTTCTTACAGATTTATGGTTTAAAAAGTTCGGCGTAAATGTTTTTCTTGCTCGTATATCCCCGCAGTTCTTTTCATTTCTTAATACTCCGTATACGCTCCCCGGATTCCATTCCGTATTACCAATCTTTGTCTTCCGTCCAAGCACTGTAAGCATTTTTGCGATTTCCTCCAGACTATATCTTCCGAGACATAACAGATACATAAGACGGAGTGTTCTTCCCTCACTGCTATTCAGGATTAAGTTGCCTTCTTCATCATGGTCAAACCCAAGAGACACCGGTGTCAGGAAAATTCCTCTCTCAAATCTCATTTCAATGGAACGGTTCATACCTTCACTCTTGATATGGCTCTCTTCCTGTGCAAGCGTTGCAAGAAATGCCAGCTGCATCTCACTGTTTGGATCCAGGGTATAAATATTTTCCGTTTCATACAGGATTCCTACTGCAGGTTTTAGTGACTTTAATTCCCTGGAATAATGAATGCAGTCTTCCACATTTCGCGCAAAACGGGATACCGATTTTGTCAGCACCAGGTCAATCAGGCCTTTCCGGCAGTCCTCCATCAGCCGCATGAAATCATCCCGGTGGTTTAAGGATGTTCCGGAAATACCTTCATCTGCATAAATGCTGACCAAAGTCCAGTTTGGATGTTTCGACACCAAATCCTCATAATAATTCTTCTGCAGTTCGTAGGAAGAAGTCTGGTTCGGATCATCGGTCGATACTCTGGCATAAACAGCCACTCTTTTTACTTCTGTTTCATCAAAAATACTCGCCGGCAGCTGCGCCGGTATAATCTGCACATGGTCCATGTTCCTGCCTTTATACCGCTGCCTGATACGTGCTTTTCTCTCACTCACAGACATATTTTTCTGTGTAGTTTCATTCATGGGGATATCACCTCTCCTTTTTTTCTTTGAGGTGATTATAGAAAAAGATTTGAAGAAAAGGAATAAACCACAAGTCAACCTTCTGACCTGTGGTTTATGTTTTGAAAAATATTTTTTACTTACTGGGACTGGAATGCTGCAATGGATGCTAAGATGCCATTCATCGCATTTTCATCCAAACTGCTTAAAATGCTGTCTTCCGGTTCCTGCGGTGCCTCCGGTTCTGTCTTTTCCTGAGGTATATCTCTTACCAGTTCATTGCCGTCCTGTTTCAGTTCTTTTAAAATCTGATACACCATCCGCTTCACGGTATCATAATCTGCACCGGAGCCGGATGGACTTCCTAAGCCCTCCCCTCCGTTTGCTAACATGTTCTGATATCCAAGGACGGCTTTTACAATGTATTGTGCTTTGCTTCTTCCCATAGAGTTAAGAAGCTCTGCCACCCGCACATGGTCGGGGTCGTCTTTATTAAACCCCACTGTAGTTACATAAGGATTCTTTTTTTCCACTAAGACTTACCTGCCTCTCTTTTGTACCTCATAAAGCAGCTCATATCCTCTTGCATTGGCACTGATGTCTTCGATAAAGATACACTTTCCGATTTTGCCGGATACTTCCAGGTACTCCCGAAGGAGCATCGCCCCGCCGCCGATAAATACAACGCAGCCTGTTTTCAAATCAAGGCCGCGTTCTCGCAGGGTTCCGAGTATGTCATCCACATACGTCTTGGTCATTTCTTTTACCATGTTAATGATGGTGCTGTCATAATCAGTTTTCTTATTGCGGATAATGCTGTCAACATCCGTATCATCCAGCAGAATATCATATTCTGAATTCACGCGGGAGATAATGGAATTATAAAGCGGAATGACACCCTTTTCCAAAGACTCACACACGGACAAATCCGGTGCCCCGTTTCGCATCAGAAGATAATCCAGGGTAAAACCACCAATATCTACAGTTGTTACCTTGCTGTATTCGGAAATCTCCGGATATATGGTCATGGCTGCTGCATAATCCTGTGGAAATGCAATGGCATTTTCAATCAGTACGTGGTAATTATGTCCCTGGTAGGTAAAGATCTGGATTCCCCTGTCTGTAAAATATTCCTGGAACTTTTTATGTAATGCTCCGTAATGCTTTGGCGGAAGCCCTACCGGAAGGTCCACGGTAAGAAGTACGTTATCCGAAGCCACTCCTCTGCGTTCTGCTTCCATTGCAATCGCAAACAAAGTCAGGATAAAGAACCGGTTGTCCATTGTCTTATCTCTCATATACGGAATTCTCTGCTCGGATAAGGTGTAATAATGGCCGTTGTAAAATAAAAACTCTCCCAGCACCGGTCTGCAGTCACTTTCAATAATACCGGAAGTAAATACAAACTGGCTGGTTTTCATGTTTCTGTTACCGTGATCCACGGCTACTGTAAGTTTCTGATTCATAATAAACAGCTCCTTTTTTCTTATTTACTGTTATATACGCACAGAATATGTAAAAGCCAACATTTATACATAAAAAAATTCGGAGAAGCACTTCTCAAAAGAAGCACTCCTCCGAAACATCCATTCATTACTTATTCTTTACTTATTCCGTTCCA
>JAGAOO010000011.1 GCA_017623675.1 Lachnospiraceae bacterium | reverse complement strand
TTTATGTTGGGGAAAGTAGTATGGCTCCGCGAGGATTAAACGTTACCACAAACGTTATTGTTTACGTAATTATACGCATTGTCAGCATTAAGGTATCATTGTTTTCGTAGGCATTGATACCTTACGCGGAGCAGTACTTTGATCCCCATATAAATTATGGGTTATTTCGTACAGTTGGCTACCGGTTTCTGGTGATAGATAGTTGCAAGCAGACCTTAAAAGCACGTTGGTGCTTAGGTGCGGTATTGTCGCACCTTATGCACCATTACGTGCTGACCGGAGCGCAAGCGTGTCTGCGGTAACTATCTATCATCAGAAACCGATAAGGCGACTTGGAACGTTAAACCATAATTTAACATACTATATAATACATTTGGGAATACTTATATATGCTTACTCCATTCTTACGCAGTACCGCCACATTCAACTGTTGCGGCAGAATCGGAATTGTACTATACTTAGTGCAGTTATTTTGATAGTTTAGTAATGGTTCAAATCAGGACAGGCTTTCTGGTTTTGGCTGAATTGTTACATCATTTTTTAGGAGGAATCAGATATATGGAACGACCAAATGCATGGAAGAGTTACACGAAAAAACAATTAAAGGAATTGGAAAAGCTGAACAAGAATTATCGGGCATTTTTGGATGCAGGAAAGACAGAACGGGAATGCGTGATTGAAATTGTGAAGCAGGCGGAGGACGCCGGTTACGTGAATTTGGACAAGATACTGGCAAAGAAGCAGTCGGTAAAAGCAGGCGATAAGGTATATGCTGTATGCATGAAGAAGACTATCGCATTATTTAATATAGGAACCAAACCGTTGGAACAGGGGATAAATATTCTGGGCGCCCATATTGATTCCCCACGTTTGGATGTGAAGCAGAACCCTTTATATGAAAATGGAGATATGGCGTATCTGGATACCCACTATTATGGTGGAATCAAGAAGTATCAATGGGTAACTCTGCCACTGGCAATTCATGGTGTGGTTGTGAAAAAGGATGGTTCTGTTGTTAATATTGTGATTGGTGAAAAAGAGGATGATCCTGTATTCTGCGTAACAGATTTGCTGATTCATCTTGCTGGAGAACAGCAGGAAAAGAAAGCCAATAAAGTCATTGAAGGCGAGAATTTAGATATTTTATTTGGCAGCCTTCCACTGAAAAATGAGGAAAAAGAAGGGGTAAAGAAAGGCGTATTGAAATTGCTGAAGGAGCAATACGGTATGGAGGAAGAGGACTTCCTTTCTGCGGAATTGGAAGTGGTTCCTGCCGGTAAGGCAAGAGAAGCAGGTATTGACCGCAGCATGATTATGGCATACGGACAGGATGACCGTGTGTGTGCCTATACCTCTTTAGCAGCAATGTTAGAAGTAAATGAAGTAAAGAAGACTACCTGCTGTCTGCTGACGGACAAAGAAGAAATCGGCAGTGTGGGTGCAACCGGTATGCAATCTAAATTTTTCGAAAATGCAGTAGCTGAGCTGTTGAATAGCATGGGTAATTATTCCGAGCTGACCCTGCGCAGATGCTTGAAGAATTCCCGCATGTTATCCTCCGATGTCAGTGCTGCATATGACCCGTTATATGCTGCCGCATATGAAAAAAATAATGCTGCATATTTTGGCAGGGGCATGGTATTTAATAAATTCACCGGTTCAAGAGGGAAATCAGGGTCCAACGATGCCAATGCAGAGTACATGGGAGTGTTGAGAAAGATTTTGGAGGATAATCAGGTTGCATATCAGACTGCAGAACTCGGAAAAGTGGACGTTGGCGGTGGCGGAACCATTGCATATATTCTGTCCCTGTATGGTATGGAAGTAATTGATAGCGGTGTTGCTGTATTGAATATGCACGCACCTTGGGAAGTGACCAGTAAGGCAGATGTATATGAAACCAAGAAAGGTTATGTGGCATTTCTGCTAAATGCATAAATAAAAGTTAATCATGTGAATAAATAGGAACGGCATAATCAACGGTCTGAAAAGTGGACAAGTTATTATGACCGTTCCTTTTAAATAAAAAAATAAAAAAGGTGGGAACCTTTTTTGATTCCCGGGTATCTACAACTATAGGAGAAGTCTTAGCCTGTGGAAAACCAAGAGATATGGAAAGAGGAAGCAAAAGATGAGACGAACAGAATATTGTGAATATGTCAGTCGATACAGGAATCAATTGTATATGACTGCGTATTCCATATTAAAAAATGAGATGGATGCAGAGGATGCTGCATGCAATGCAATCCTTAAGGGATATGAGCATTTAGATCAATTGAAGAATTCGTATAAATTTAAGCCTTGGCTGATTACGATTACCAAAAATGAGGCATTGAAAATCAGACAAAAGCGCCTGGAACTGCCGGGAAATGAAAAAGTGGAAGAACTGTTGAAGCCTGCACAGGACAATTATAGTGAACTGTGGGATGTTGTGCAGAATCTAAAAGAAGAATATCGTCTTGTCGTTGTGATGTTTTATTACAACGACCTGTCTATACGGGATATTGCTGATGTGTTAGATATTCCGGTAGGAACAGTGAAGTCTCGCCTAAACCGTGGAAGAGAACAGTTAAAAGAAGTATTGAAGGGAAAGGGAGAGGGTGAAAGCTATGACGAAATTAGATAAGGAGCTCAAAAAAATGTCCAAACATGTAAATATTCCGGAATCTTATGATAGAAAAGTGGAGGAAACATTGGAAAAACTTGTTGAGAAAAGAGAAATTCCACAAAAAGAGGAGGTTTCTCAAAAGAAAAGCAGAAGGAAAGGAATCCTTCAGGTTGTGATTTGCACTCTTTGCATAATTCTTCTGCTCTCCCTTAGTATACATGATGTTAGGGCAAATATTTTTGATTTCTTTCAGCACACACTGATGGATTTTCTACAGCATGATTTGGAAGAAAATACAGAGGACTATGGTGTGGAAAGTGTAGATATTTATGTAGAAAGCAAACCGGATTTGATGATGGAATTGCAGGAAGCAGTAATTGATAGTCACAATATTTATTTATTGGTGAAAATAACAGCACCTACGGATATTGAATTTGCCGAAAATATTACCTTTGACTACTATTGCTTCTGTGAAGGACAGAATTACAATATCAATCAATTATTGTCCGGTGCTAATTCCTGTGAACTTCTGGAGGTGAGCCGGGAAAGACCAAATGTTGCGACTTATATTGTAAATATGGTATTGGAACAAGAGTTAGAAGTAGGAACCGAGGTGACCGCCTGCTTTAAGGATTTAACAAGAGATCCTTATTCCGATTCGCCGGAACTCCTTGTGGAAGGAATGTGGAGCCTCACGTTTCCTTTTGAACCTACAGTTACAGACAATATTTCCATTGAAGGTAACTCTGATATGATATTTCCTTATAATAATACAACGGCTACGGTGGAGAGGATTGAAGTAACGCCATTAGGTATGGTAGTAATGGCAGATATTTCGAATTTTCCAAGTGATGAGTGGGGAATATCAGATACCTCTCTTTCTGTCAGATTGAAAATGATTGATGGAAGTGAAGAGGTAATATTAAGTCACAACTTAGAGGATGAGACATTTGTTCAATGCTCAAGCCGGGAATGCAGTGAGGAGAATGGAAAGTTTTATCAGAAAGATGTAATAGAATTTCCTAGTATGATTAACATGAATATGGTTACCGGAATCTACATAGAGGATTTATATATACCGGTGAGGGAAAATGAAACAACGGATTCTAATTAATTGAATCATATATACAAGAAAGAGAGGAAGACATCATGAAGAAAAAAATGTTAACAGTAGTACTGGCACTTGTCATTACTTTTGCAACAGTGTTTGGGGTAAGTACCCCTGCATTTGCCTATAGTAAGGCGGCAACAATTTCAAGTGCTACAGATTCCACAGGTGCATCTGTGACGGCAACATTTACCTTGGACCAACGGGTTGACTTGGATATGGTTGGGAAGTTCTGGGAGGTAACGAAAGAGCAGCAGACAACCATACAGGCATACTATGGTTATAATGAACTGGCCACATCTGTTTATGCAAATGGAACCCTTGACTTAACCGGTTCAGGTGCATCAGCAGAGAATCCGGTCACGCTTACCTTTTCCATGGCAGATGAATATGGTGAGGGTTACGGTGTAAAGGCAGGCTGCAAATGGCTTTATGTTTTTCAGCAGTTTACAGACGGTACCTATAAAGTATTGCAGGCACAGTCAACAGCGAACGGTACCGCTACGGCTCAGTTTACAAATGCGGTAGCGAGTAAAATTCTGATTGTTGAGCTTGATCTTGCCAGAGAAGGGCTGTACACAGATGAAGATATGGCTGCATTAGGAATATCTGCATTATCAGTAGTAGCAGAGGTAGGTGGTGTATCAAGTGCAACAGATGCAACGGGAGCTTCTTTGAATGTAACGGTTGCTCCTCTTTCCGATGATATGAAGAGAATTGCAGAAACACAGGCGTATGACTTGTTCCAATATAAGGGAGCATTTGCGGCAGCAGATGTGAATCTTGAAGGAAGCAATGTATCAGCAGATAATCCGATTACAGTAACCTTTTCGATTGCAGGAGTAAATGCAGGTGATGAGATTGTAGTGCTTCATAAAAAATCAGACGGCAGTTGGGAAAAACTTACGGGAACTGCAGGAAGCGGAACGGTAACGGCAACCTTTACCTCATTTTCACCGGTGTTATTTGTGCGTACATCGGCAGCACCGGCAACATCAGCCCCAACAACTTCAGCACCTCAGAAGGATAAGGTTCCGAATACCGGTGATGCAAACATGACAGTTTTCTGGATGATGATTGCAGTGTGCAGTGGTGTCGGAATGGTTTGCTTGTATAAGAGAAAGAAATCCACTGTAAAATAAGGGGAAGGCATGACTGATAATAGGAAGAAGAGTTTTTTGAAACGAAAATTCTGGTTTTTATTATTTGCTTTCTTATTCCTGTTGGCGGTTGTCATGGCGGTGTACAGTTTTTGGAAAAGCCGGCATGATGAACAGCAATTGAAAAAACAGCAGGAAGCATTGGCAGAAAGTATGGTCATTGGAGAAACAGAGCCGGAGGAAGGCTCTGTTTCTTATGACGTTCAGCAAGAAGAACCTGTGATAGTACCGGAGTATCAGGAGCTATATGAACAGAATCAGGATTTTATAGGTTGGCTGCGGATTGAAGGGACAAATATCAATTATCCCGTTATGCAGACACCTCAGGATGAAGAATACTATCTGTACCGGGATTTTTATGGAGAAGAGAATCAAAATGGATGTCTGATAATGGATACCGATTCGAATGTAGGCGTAGGCGACCGGGAACATGAATACCAGAATGGTTCTGTTCCTTCTACGAATTTAATTATTCATGGTCATACCATGAAATCGGGAGAAATGTTTGGCGACTTGGATTTGTATGCGGATGAAACATATGGTTTGGAGCATTCTATCATTTGTTTTGACAGCTTATACGAGCATCGGGAATACGAACTGATAGCCGTATTCTATTCTCAGGTTTTTTATGAAAATCAGGATGTATTCAAGTACTATAAGTTCTTTCAGGCAGATACCGGGGAAGAATTTGATGACTGGTATAATAATATAAAACAACTATCCTTATATGACACAGGGGTAACGGCTGAATTTGGTGATGAATTTATCACTTTATCCTGTTGTGCTTATCATGTTGAGGATGGAAGGTTTGTAGTTGTTGCAAGAAGAATTAGAGATTAAAGGAAAATGGCACATGAAAAAGATACTGTTGATTGGAAAATTCAATAAGATAATTGAAAACCTGGAAGCATGTCTGGCATCTAAATTCCATGTTCAGCTATGCTCAGAATCTGTAGAATTGGTACAGGGTATGATGAAAATTGTAAAGCCCAATATGGTAATAGTCTGTGCAATTGAGCAGGAAGATATTGATACCAAGGTTATGGAACTGCTTACCAAACGATCCTATTCCGGTATTCCGATTTTGGTGATTGGGACAAAAGGGGGCTGTGATAAATTTCAGGATTATTATCAAGAAAGACAGTGCGAATATTTAGTTCGGCCAATCAGTAAGGCAATGCTGTTGGAAAAGTGTTGTGAATTGCTAAAAATTAGCGAGCCTGACGGAGAGGCAAAGCAAATCAATATAACAGGTAGTGTAGAAGAGGTATACAAAAGAAAAAGTATTCTCGTTGTAGATGATAGTGCTTTAGCTCTTCGTAGCATAAAAGCAATGCTTGATAAGCAGTACAATGTAGTAGTTGCAACCTCAGGGAAAATGGCGATGGCAGTTATTAAAAAGAAACGCCCGGATTTGATTCTGTTAGATTATGAGATGCCGGGCTGGGATGGAAAAACAACCTTGGAAAAAATCCGTAATGATACGGAGATTCAAGATATTCCGGTTATTTTTTTGACCGGTCTTTCGGATAAAAAGCATATTACGGCAGCGTTAAGCTTAAATCCTGCAGGATATTTCTTAAAGCCGTTGGAAAAGGATAAAGTATTAAAAGCGATTGAGAACATTTTGGCGGAGAATCCGTCTCTATCAAATAGTGATGGAGAATAGAAAATAGAAATGAAAATGAAATACTGAGGAGTAGGGCAGGTATTCAGCAAGGCTGACTTGTTGCTACTCCTTTTTGCATGCGAAACAATATTTTTTATATAAATATAGAGAAATTTATTGTAAAAAAATAAAAATATGATATACTGTATTTGTGAGCGAGAAAGGAGAGCATGAAAAGACAGATTCAGAAAACAGTCGATGAATTGCCGGATGTGTATATAATTTATATAACAGATTTTGATATGTTTCAGAAGAAAAAGGCAATTTATCATGTTCAACGTATATTAAAAGAAAGTAAAGAAGCAGTATACAATGGAATAAATGAAATATACGTAAATACAGTGAATTATGACGGAAGTAAACTTGCAGATTTAATGAAACTGTTAAATAGTTCAGAATGTGAATTCGATGATAGGTTTCCAGAAATATGTAAAACAATCATGAACTTCAAAATAGGAAAGGGGCGTGCTGTTATGTGTAAGGTGGTAGAGGAATATGCACAGGAATATGCACAAGAAAAGGTAATACAAATTGCAAAAAATATGCTGAAAAATGGTTTTAGTTTTGAATCAATTTTCGAGAAAACCGGATTGCCCATGGCAAAAATTTTGCAAATTTCGGAAGAGTAATGAACGAAAGGAAAATGGCAATGAAAATACGATTGGCACAGAAGAAAGATATAGAACGAATCCATGAATTATTATTTCAGGTATGTTTCGTACACCATCAGGGAAGACCGGATTTGTTCAAATATGGAGGAAGAAAATACACGGATGAGCAATTGAAGGAACTGATACAGGACGAAAGCAGACCGATTTTAGTGGCAGTAGATGAAAAGGATTATGTTCTTGGTTATGCATTTTGCATGTTCCAACAGCATTTGGAAGATAATATTCTGACGGAAATTAAAACCTTATATATTGATGATTTATGTGTCGATGAAACGCTACGTGGTCAACACATCGGAAAGACATTATATGAAGCGGTTTTGTCCTTTGCAAAGGAGCATCAGTGTTATAATGTAACTTTGAATGTTTGGAATTGTAATGAAAATGCTATGAGGTTCTATGAGGCATGCGGATTGAAGCCTTATAAAGTTGGAATGGAAAAAATACTATAAATTATGGTTTAACGTACCAAGTCGCCTTATCGGTTTCTGATGATAGATAGTTACCGCAGACACGCTTGCGCTCCAATCAGCACGTAATGGTGCATAAGGTGCGATAATACCGCACCTAAGCACCAACGTGCTTTTAAGGTCTGCTTGCAACTATCTATCACCAGAAACCGGTAGCCAACTGTACGAAATAACCCATAATTTATATGGGGAGCAAAGTACTGCTCCGCGCAAGGCATCAATGACTGCGGAGCCATACTACTTTTCCCAATATAAATTATGGGTTTTACCAGAGTAGATGTTCGGCGGATGAATATATATGCTTGAATGCAGACTCTAAAAGTACGTCGGTACTTGGATTGCGTCTTTTGCAATCCTATGTACCGTTACGTACTGACCGAAGTGCAAACGTGTCTGCATCAAGTATATATATTCGAAGCCGAACGCTAGTCAGTAGCCTGAGCCATGCTACCTCGCCTTCACTTCGTTTCGGCTCGGTCACGGGCATTCGCCCTATATTCGTATAACTGAATAGACTCTTTCGTGTGCAAGCACCCGACGAGTCATTCAGTTATACTCATGCATGGCTCAAAGCTTACGTGCAAACCATAATTTATCAAACCTTAATTTGTATCTTCAGAAACTGTCTCCTCTGTAGAACCGGTAGTTCCGTCTTCATTTACTGTGGTTGTTGCAAGAATTGCTTTGTCTAATGCAAGGAAATCAGCATCACTGATATAATAGTATTCTTCATTATCTAAGATGGTAACAGTTACAGTTACTCCTTCACCATTTCCAATGTTAGGAATGGCTTCGTTTAAGA
Organism: Lachnospiraceae bacterium; assembly: GCA_017623675.1. Lineage (GTDB taxonomy): Bacteria > Bacillota > Clostridia > Lachnospirales > Lachnospiraceae > CAG-632. The sequence continues at coordinate 6,164 of JAGAOO010000011.1, read as the reverse complement.
TGTCAATAATACCTTGTGCATATTCAGTCTCATAATCATCTAATTCATAGTCGTTATATTCTCCGGCAGTTACCCGTTGGTTCATATCCTCAATATAGGCAACCACATCATCATACGTGATTAACAGTATGTCAATGGGATAAATAGTTACAGCTACCTGATAGACACCATCCGTTTTGGTTACCTCTGTAATCTCATAACTGGCATGACTGTAAATGTTCTTTGCTAACTCTACAAATTGACTTTTGATATCTGATCCTTCTACATCATTTACACCATAAGCTACCATAAGGGCTTCTGCCAGATAATTCAATCCGTCATCATATACTGCCTGGGCCTCTTCTTGTGTGGTCCCTGTAATATTCATATAATCTGTAAACTCTGCCTTATAATTAACATCCAGTAAGCTTTGTACATAATTCGCGTATGTCTTTTTGCTATTACCAAACAGGGAACAGCCGGTTAGTGATACTATGATAAGAAGAGCCAGAAGACTAGCTGCAAATTTCTTCCTATTAAACTTCATTTTCATTCCTCCCGATTGATTTATATTTACATTTACAAACAAAGTCAGTATAACACAAGATTTCTTTTTTGGCGATAGTAATATTATGAAGTTTTACTTGCAATTCGGGAAAGCATGAATTAGCATAAAGAATATGGAAAGAAGAAAGAGGGAAAGATTATGATATTTGATACACATGCACATTATGATGATGAGGCATTTGATGAAGATAGAGAAGCATTACTGAATCGTATGCAGGCCGGTGGAATTGGACGGATTGTAAATATTGGTGCTAATATGAGAACCTCTGAAATGACAGTAGAATTGACGAAACGGTATGATTTTATATATGGAGCAGTAGGGGTTCATCCGAATGATGTAGGTGAAATGAAGGAAGAAGATTTGCAACGCTTGTGTCAGTGGGCAGGGTTAGAAAGAATCGTTGCAATTGGAGAAATCGGCTTGGATTATCATTATGATGAGCCGGAACGGGCAATACAATTTCAATGGTTTGAGGCACAGATGGAGCTTGCAAGACAGGTGCAATTGCCAATTGTGGTTCATAGCAGAGATGCGGCAAAGGATACTATAGACCTGATGAAAGCTTGCCATGCAGAAGAAATCGGTGGCGTGGTACATTGCTATTCTTATACAAAGGAACTGGCAAGAGAGTTCTTAAATATGGATTATTACTTTGGTGTTGGCGGTGTTTTGACATTTCCCAATGCAAAGAAGTTGAAAGAAGCGGTAGCATATATTCCATTAGAAAAAATAGTTTTGGAAACCGACTGTCCATATCTGGCACCGGTGCCGAACCGGGGAAAACGAAATTCTTCCCTGAACCTTCCGTATGTAGCAGAAGTGCTGGCAGAGATAAAAGGGCTGCCTGTGGAAGAAATTGAGGCAGTTACATTCGAAAATGGAAAACGATTATACAGGATGAGGGAATAACATGGAAAAATTAAGCAATCCACAGGTTACAATTGAAACCATTAAAAAGCATGGGTTTGATTTTCAAAAGAAATTTGGTCAGAACTTCCTGATAGATGCACATGTTTTGGAAAAAATCATGGATGCGGCTGAGATAACGAAGGAGGACTGTGTGTTAGAAATTGGACCGGGAATCGGCACAATGACCCAGTATCTTGCAGAACGGGCAAGAATGGTGATTGCGGTAGAAATAGATTCCAAGCTGATACCGATTCTTAAGGAAACCCTGGGTTCGTATGATAATGTACAGATTATAAATGAAGATATTCTAAAGCTGGATATAGAGGCATTGGTGGCAGAGGAAAATCAAGGAAAGCCGATTAAGGTAGTTGCCAACCTGCCATATTATATTACAACGCCAATTATTATGGGATTGTTTGAACAGCATGTGCCACTCAATAATATTACCGTCATGGTACAGAAGGAAGTTGCAGATCGTATGCAGGTAGGTCCCGGAACCAAGGACTATGGTGCGTTGTCACTGGCAGTACAGTATTATGCCAAGCCATATATTGTTGCAAATGTACCGCCCAACTGTTTTATTCCACGTCCGAATGTGGCATCGGCAGTCATTCGTCTGACCCGTTATCAGGAGCCGCCGGTAAAGGTACAGGATGAAAAGCTGATGTTCCGGTTGATTCGAGCCTCCTTTAACCAGAGGAGAAAGACATTGGTAAATGGCATTGGTAATGCACCGGAACTTCCGTTTACAAAGGAACAAACAGCTCAGGCATTAGAGCAGATGGGCTTAAGTGTTACGATTCGAGGAGAAGCATTAACACTGGAGGAATTTGCTGAATTAAGTGACATATTGGGTAGCCTTTCCTGATTGAAATCACGATTATAATTCGAGAGAATATAATACATTCATTATGATGGGGCTGATAAAGAACCAGACACAAAGCACCCCACTCAGAAGCAGACTGAATTCTATCAAGTCTGCTTTTGTTGTATGCGTTTTCTTATTTTCCTCATTTTCAGATATGGTATCTTTATGATTTTTCACAATATGCAAATACAGGAGAGCAATCAGACTTCCAACCAAAGTGCCAAGAGTATTTGTTATTAAGTCATCAGGATTTCTGAAAAAGGAATCTGCAAAAAAGTGTCGATATATTCTAGGCATAACTTGTCCCGACATATCATATGTTGAAGTAGAATGTTTATCTATATCATGAAGAAGGGGTGGGACAAGTTGGATTATAAGCGGTTTATTTCTTATTTGTATAGCTATGTCGACGGAGTAAAGGGGGTAAATGTGGGGTATATCCGGTGTGAACAACGGCAGGGAATCTGTCGGTTTACATTGAATCTCTTGGATCGTCAAGGAATTGAAGGCGGACGGTATAAGGTGTATCTGTACAAGGTAGATTCCGAAGGTGAGCCAATTGGTTATTATCTGGATGAAATGGTGCTTCACAGATGCAGTGGTGAATTAAGAAAGCAGACCAATCGAGACAATGTATGGAATACGAACAGTCGGATGGAAGATTTTGATGGTGTGATAGCGGTGTATGATAAAGAACACATGTATGCCAGCCAGTGGAGTGATAAACCAATTCAGACTCAATTGTTTTTGACATATAACGATTGGCAACAACAGAAAGAACCGGCAATGACCAAACCAGCTTCGACTCCGGTATATGTAAAGGAAAGTGACGGACTGGCATTGCATGTAGCAGAGGTTCCGGTGCAGGCATGGGAAACGGTAAGTGATGCTAAGGAGGACGTATTGGAAGATACGGAAGATATAGGAGCATCATCCTCTGATATAGCAGAAGAATTATTGGAAACCATGGAACAGCCGGAACAGGAAAAAAAGATGCAGACGAGGAAAGCTATTTCAGATGCGACCTTAAAGGTAATGGAAAATCGTCCCAAACTGCCGGATTTTGAAAATCATGAAATCTATGACTGTGTCCGAATTGTGCCAAATGACATTGGTTTGTTGGAAATGGGAAATTGGAAGCTGGGAGTCAACAGTTTCTTAACGCATGGTTATTATAACTATAAGTATCTGATGCTGGGGAAATTGCGGTTTCAGGATGGAGTGGTAAAAGCAGTTCTGGGAGTGCCGGGAGTGTTTGATAATAAGGAGCAGTACATAGCGAAAATCTTTGGGTTTGAAGTGTTCGTTCCCGTAAAGCATACCAATGTGAAAACCGGAAACTTCGGATACTGGATTGTAGAATTAGTATAGCAGTAAAGTCTATGTATGCTTATAAAGTATGAGGATTTAATTTGGAAAATCGGTATAAATCCTCCCATTTGTGGTTGATTTCTGCTGATTCATGCTCCAGACCTTCACATACAAAGCCAAGGCGTTGAATTAAATGAAGAGAAGGCTGATTAGAAGGCATAATATGAGCTTCAATTCGGTGGAGATTGTACTCCTGAAAAGCAATCTCCAGACATTTGATACAGGCCTCATAAGCATAGCCTTGATGCTGAAAACGGTGGTCGATTTTATAACCCAAAGAAGCCTTTTGCATACAGCCGAAACGAATATCTGAAAAGTTAACAGAGCCGATAATGGTAGAAGGTTCATTTTTTAAAAACAAAAAGTATCGAAGGGAATGCTTTGCCTGCATTTCCTTCCATTCCCAATCCAGTACAGCTGTTTGGAAGCCAATGGTATAAAAATGTTCCGAACGAGTCAGCTCATAAGGATCAAAGTATGGTTGATTTTCCAGATAGAAATCCCGAACCGCCAGAGCAGACGCACTGTTCAGGCATTGCAGACTGAGACGGGGGGTTTCGAGAGTTAGTTGCATTCTAAGTTGTTCCTTTTTCAAGTTTATTGTATAATAATTGGTAAATTACGCGTGCATTAAGCACGATTCTTATGTATTATACTACAACAAATCAGAAAGGTTCGCAATACAATGACAGAAGAAGAACGGTATATGGGCTATGCCATTCGACAGGCAAAGAAAGCATTGCTTAGTGAAGATGTGCCAATCGGATGTATCATCGTATATGAAAATCGAATTATTGCAAGGGGATACAATAAACGAAACAAAAAGAAGACCACATTGGCACATGCAGAACTGGATGCTATTGCAAAGGCATCTAAGGTGTTAGGGGACTGGCGGTTGGAAGAATGTACTATGTATGTCACATTAGAACCATGTCAAATGTGCGCCGGAGCCATTGTACAGGCAAGAATTCCTAAGGTAGTGATTGGCTGTATGAATCCTAAGGCGGGCTGTGCCGGTTCCATTCTGAATCTGCTGCAAATGCAGAAATTCAATCATCAGGTGGAGGTGGTTCGAGGCGTGCGGGAGGCAGAATGTTCCCAAATGCTATCTGCATTTTTCAAGGAGCTTCGACAAAAACAGAAAGCAATGAGTAATGAAAAACAGAATGCTTCAAGAGATTGACAGAAGGATAAGTTTTCGTTATACTGTAACAACGGTGCGATGCTCGCACAAGAATTTCATATGTTTTCAAGTTTCTGTGCAACCGGGGAGTTAGCGGTGCCCTGTACCTGCAATCCGCTATAGCAGGGGCGATGGACTGATTCGGGTCGCTTTTTTATAAAGCCGCCCTTTGTAAGTGGCGTTGAAACTTGGGTCTTACGCAATAGATGCCCACGAACCGTGTCAGGTCGGGAACGGAGCAGCACTAAGAGGGAATTTCTATGTGCCGTAAGGGTGCCTGAGTTGAGTTAACTGCAAAGGTAACGTTTATAGAGAACCTCACAACTCAGTCCGCACAGATTTTATATATAAAGAGACAAAAAAAGATAGCATTTTTCATCGAAAGATGTTACTATATCAAGTAAGGTGTTTTTAAATTGGGGGAATTGGCAGTTTTTGCCAGATTGACAGATAGGATACAAGAGAGTATCGTTTAGACAGACAGGTATTGTTAAGGGGTGTAAGGACAATGGACTACACGAAGGTTATTGAATTTGTAAAAGAAACGGTGGAACAAAATGGACGACCGGATAATTATCCATTTCGTAGCCGCTATGAACATATTATGCGGGTTTATCGTTGGGCAATTAAGATTCAGGCGCAGGAAGGTGGCGATTTGGAGATTATTGCCTTGTCAGCGTTGCTTCATGATGTAGGGTGGGATGCTGAACGCCCACATGAAGAAGTAAGTGCAGAAGTGGCGGTAGAGTATTTGGTAGAGCAGGGGTATGATGAGGCAATGATTGGCCGCATCGGAGATATTATCCTACGGCATCCGGATAAGGATACAGAAGAAGAATTATCACTGGAGTGCAGAGTGGTAATGGATGCTGATTTGCTGGATGAGGTTGGTGCCATGAGTGTGCTTTGGGATTCTATGGCGACTGCCTGTGAAGATGAATCCAGTTATAAGAAGGCATATTACCGCATAAAGAATTATTATAAAATCAATCTGCCGAAGATCAGACGTTGTAAAACAACGGCAGGTAGAGTAGAATACGCAAAGCGAATGAAATGCATTGAAGAATTCTTAAATGAACTGGAACGAGAACTCTTTTAGAAGAAGAATATATTATATGAGAGCCTGCTTTTTAGCAGGCTTTTAATTTTCGGCTCTTTGTCAAGGGTGGGGGTAAAACCCATTTTAGAAACCTGGTACATATGTATCAGGTTTCTTTGTATTTTAATTCATTGATAATAAAATTCTGTTTCTAAAATTCTCGAAATTACGAAATCCATAACCATTT